>NZ_JBHUYK010000021.1:0-125302 GCF_042668615.1 Nocardia sp. NPDC057272
GGTTAGCCACCGGGGCTTGCTCCTTCGTCGCGTACGCCCCGGCGGCTAACCGGCGACCCGGCCGCGACCGGCCACTTTGTGGCCGTCCCTCCCTAGGGGTCGGGAGTGCGGTGGGTGGGTTGGGGGGGTTGTTGAAGACGGGGGCGACTGGGTGCGGTGAGTAGCTATCGCAAGTGCACCGCGGTGGCAGAGCGTCGGAGTTTGCCGGAGGAGGTCTTCGGCAGGGCTCCCGGCCCGAGGACGGCGACCGTGCGGGGGCGCGAGCCTACTTCGGCGAAGACCTCGTGGACGATCTCGCGCTCGATCCGCTTCACCTCGTCGGCCTCCTGATAATCGTTGGATTCGACCACCACCGCGAAGCTCTCGCGTTTCTCCCCCGCGTCCAGGCGCACCGCGACCGCGTTGCCGGGGCGCACGCCCGGTACGCGCAGTGCGGCTCGTTCGATGTCGGTGGGGTAGATGTTGCGCCCGCCCATGATGATGACGTCCTTCATGCGCCCACACACCACCATCAGGCCGTCTTCGGTGAAGTAGCCGATGTCGCCGGTGTCGAGCCAGCCGTCGGCATCCTTGGCGGGGCGGAAGCCGTCGACGGTGACATAGCCCGAAGTGACAGCGGGGCCGCGCAATTCGATCACGCCGACCGAGCGGACCGGCAGCGGCTGACGTTCGGCGTCGACGACGCGACCCTCCAGATCGTCGACCAGGTGCCCCAGCGTGGGCAGCCTGCGCGGGGTGCCGTGGTGGCCGTCCTCGGCGATCGGTACCGCCTTGCCGACGACCTCGAGCAGGTCGGCATCGATCACGTCGAGCACCTGCCCGTTGCCGGGGTCGGGAATCGATACGGCCAGGGTGGTCTCGGCCATGCCGTACACCGGCGTGAGTGCCATCGGGCTGAGCCCGAACTGGTCGCCCGCCGCCGCGAGGGCGATCATGGTGTCGGGATCGACCGGTTCGGCGCCGTTCCACATGTAACGCACGCTGGACAGATCCAGGGAGCCGGGTTCGGCCTGACGCAGGCGCCGGGCCAGCAGGGAGTACGCGAAATTCGGCGCGGCGGTGACAGTTCCGCGATACTTGTCGATCAGCTCGGCCCACAGCAGTGGCCTGGCCAGGAAGTCCAGCGGTGTCACGCACACCACCTCGGCACCGAATTGCATCGGCACGCTGAGGAATCCGACCATGCCCATGTCGTGGAACAGCGGCAGCCAGCTGATCATCACGTCGTCGTCGAGCTGGAATTTGACCCGGGTGAACATCGCGTGCGCGTTGGTGTTGAAGTTGCCGTGGGTGATCCGGACGGCCTTGGGTGATCCGGTCGAACCGGAGGTCAACTGCTGCAACGCGATATCGCCCTCGGTGGTCGGTACCGGATCGGTGTCGACACCCCGGTGCAGCTCCTCGACCGGCACCACGATGATCCCGCGTTCCCGGAGCACCGGCTCGGCGGCCGCGAACGGCGCGCCGAGTACGACCGCCTTCGCGTCGATCATGTGCAGCACCGTTTCGGTGTCACGCACCCAGACCGCGAGGTCGGTGCGTGGCGTGGGTTGATGCAGCATGGTGATGGAAGCGCCACGCATCCAGATGGCCTGGCAGGCAGGCGCGATGTCGACCGGCAGGCCGGCCAGCACGCCGACGGCGTCGCCGTGCCCGATCCCGGCGGCCGCGAGACCACCCGCCATCCGCCGCGCCTGCCTGTGAATGTCCCCCCAGGTCTGCCGCAGTGGTGCCTCCGGCTCTCCGGTGACCAGCCCCTTGGAGCTGGTCAACGCTGTGCCAAACATTTCGTCGGTGAACCTGCTCAACGTCGGTCTCCCTTTACGCCAACGATCGGTTACGGCCGTGCTCTGCACTCCCAACAAGAAATCCCGCCCCGCCCCGCGCGTGTTAACCCGGGCTGACGCCCCAGCACCCCTGCTGTTGCGCCCTAGACAGCGAAGGTGGCTGCGTAGCGGTCTACGTATGGTCTACCCGATAACGTGGCAATTTCCCGCATCAGCAGGTCGGTTGCCGCTCTGACCTGGGCGTGATGAACAGCTGTGGGATAGCGCCGCGGGGGGTGGACGACGGTGATGCGTACCTTGGTGAAACGCAACAGTTTCCGACCGCGAGGATTCATGCGATCGGTACCGTCCAGGACCACGGGCACCACCGGTGCCCCGGTGGCCATGGCAACGCGCAGCGCCCCGGTGCGACCACGATAGACCCTGCCATCCCGTGACCGTGTGCCCTCGGGGTGAATTGCCCAGGCGCCGCCGCCGTCGAGGATCGCGGTGGCCGCCGCGAGCGCGTCGGCGGCCGCGTCGCCGCCGGTGCGGTCCACCGGTACCTGGCCCGCCGCGGTGAAGAACCAGCGTTTGCATCGCCCACGTAACCCCGTGCCTGCGAAGTACTCCTGCTTCGCCAGGAACGTGAGTGGCCGTGGGATCACCAGGGCCAGGTAGAGCGAGTCGATGAAGGCCAGGTGATTGGCCGCGATGATCACCGGACCGGTGCGTGGAATGTGCTCCAGCCCTTCGACGTGCGGGCGACCGAGCAGGCGCAGCGCCGGGCCGATGAGGACGTATTTGCACAGCAGGTACCACATGGGCAGTCCCTTCGTAGACATTGTCTACGCAGACTAGTAGACACTGTCTACGCATGCGACCGCGAACGTCCGCGAACGGGTGTGCAGAATTGCCGGTATGCCTGAATCGTTGCGCGAGCGCCTGGTTGACGTCGGTGTCGATCTGCTCGAAACCGACGGTTTCGGCGCACTCGGGCTGCGTGCGATCGCGCGGGCCGCCGGCGTCTCCCATGGCGCGCCGCGGCGGTGGTTTCCCACGCACGCGGCGCTGCTCGCGGCGATCGCGGCGCGCGGATTCGGGGAGCTGATCGAGCGGTTCTCGGTGCTCGCCACGATCGACGACCCGCGGGAACGGTTACGTCGAATGGCCGTTGACTACGTGGATTTCGCGGTGTCGCGGCCCGAGATGTTCACGCTGATGTTCCGCCACGATCTGCTGGCGGGCTCCGGCGAGAATCTGCGGGCGACGACGCGGCCGCTGTACGGACAGGTGGTGGAGCTGGTCGCGGCGGTGGCGCCGGAGTCGGCGCCGCAGCGCGCGCTGGCCCTGTGGACCAATGTGCACGGTTTGGCGACGATCGCCGTCAACCGGACGCTGGAGATCGTTGCCCCCGATCAGGACCCGCGGGTGCTCGTGGACCGGATCGTCCGCGAGCACCTCGCGGGGCTCAGCGAGTGAGGTCGGCCAGCGTCGCGACGAAGCGGTCCAGGTCGGCCGGGCCGACGAAATAGTGCGGGGAGGCCCGCAGCACGGCAGGCAGGGTGCGTTCGGACATGTCGAGCAGGGTGGAGCCCGCGTGGCTGACGGTGACGGTGATCGCGTGCTCGGCGAGCCGATCGCGCAGCTGTTCGGGATCGTGGCCGTCGGCGGTGAACGAGACGATGCCGCTGTGCTCGGTGCCCAGATCGCGCACGGTCACGCCGGGCAGCTCCGGCAGGGTCTTGCGCAGGTACTGGGCGCGGGTGGCCACGGCCGCGTAGACCTCGTCGGGGCCCTGCTGGAGCAGGTAGTCGACGGCGGCGCCGAGACCGAGGCGGGCGGCGACACCGCACTCCCAGAATTCGAACCGGGCAGCGTCGTCGGCCAGGCGGTATTCGCCGGGGCTCACCCACGCGGCACTGTGCAGGTCGAGGCGGGTCGGTTCCATCGTCTGCGCCAATTCGGAACGCACGTACAGGAACCCGGTGCCCCGGGGGCCGCGCAACCACTTGCGACCGGTCGTCGACATGGCGTCGACCCCGAGTTCGGTGACGTCGATGGGCAGCTGGCCGGTCGACTGGCAGGCGTCGAGCAGTACCAGCGCACCGGCTTCGTGGGCGATGCGGGTGGCTTCGGCGACCGGGTTCACGAGGCCGCCGTTGGTCGGGGCGTGTTGCAGCGAAACCAGCCGGACCCGTTCGTCGAGCATGTCGGCGAGCGCGTCGGTGTCGAGGCGGCCGGTGTCGTCGCTGGGAATGCGCTCGACCACCGCACCGGTGTGCTTCGCGCGCTGGAGCGCGGCGATCGCGTTGCTGGCGTAGTCGGCGCCGGAGATCAGGATCCGGTCGCCGGGGTGCAGCGGTACCGAGTAGGCGAAATCGGCCCATGACCGGGACGCACTGTCGCTGAGGGCGATGGTGTCGGGCGTGGCGCCGATGAGCGTCGCGATCGAGGTCTTCACCGCGGCGAGATCGTCCAGACGCTCATTAGCCGCCCGATAGCCACCGATCTCCGCTTCGCGGTGTAAGTGGGTGATCATCGTGTCGAGGACGATCTTCGGCGGCAGTGACGATCCGGCGCTGTCGAGGAAGACCTGACCGTCGGCAAGTCCTGCGGTGTCGGCTCTGATCGCGGCAAGGTCAAGCATGGTGACGACGATAGCGCCCCGAGCCGTTCGGATTTTCGTCACTTTCTCTGTCGGTGGACCTCGCTACTCTGGAATGAGCGAAACGCAGGTTCCCCGGCAGCACGCAGCACGTGGAGGTTGGTATGGCGGTCACCCTGGAACGTTCATCGTGGCCCGATTATGCTCCTGACCAGGGAGAAATGTCGTCCAGGGCGGCGGCGGAGGCCTATGTCGGCGGCGTCTGTTTCAAGCTCGGTCCCCCTGCGCTGATCGGCGCCGAACTGGAGTGGCTCACCGCCGGTCCCACCGGTTCGCGGCCCTCGCTCGACCAGCTGGCAGCGGCCCTCGGGCCGCACACACCGACCTCCCTCGCTCCCGCTTCCGCCGCGGTTGCTCTGCCCGGCGGGAGCCTGGTCACCGTCGAACCCGGTGGTCAGATAGAACTTTCCAGCGCACCGTTCGCTGATCCGGCCGCGCTGACGCAGCATCTGCGCGCTGATGCGGCCCGTTTGCGGGACCTGCTCGCCGACCAGGAGATCAGCGTCTTCGCCGCCGCCGCCGATGCGGGCCGTCCCGCCGAGCGTTTGCTTCGTTTGCCCCGCTACGCGGCGATGGAACGTCATTTCGACGGCGTCGGCCCCTTCGGCACCCTGATGATGTGCAATACCGCCGCCACGCAGGTCAGCGTGGACGCCGGCGCCGATCCCGCCGAGGTGCGGGCGCGCTGGACCGCCCTCTACGCCCTCGGCCCCACCCTCATCGCCGCCTTCGCCTGCTCACCGCGCCTGCACGGCGTGCCGCGCGGCGACTGGGCGTCTCAGCGCATGCGCACCTGGTTGCGCCTGGACCCCGCCCGTTCCAGACCCCCGGTGGCCGACTGGGCGGACCCGATCACCTCGTACGCCCACTGGGCTCTCGACGTGCCGCTGCTGTGTGTGCGGTGCGCCGATGCCGACGCCGACTGGTCCCCGCCTCCCGGTGCCACCTTCGCCGATTGGCTGTCCGGCGCCCTCGACGACGAAGTGGGCCGCCGCCCGACCCGCGCCGATCTGGACTACCACCTGACCACCCTCTTTCCCCCGGTTCGAGCATCCGGTCACCTCGAGGTCCGCTACCTCGACACCCAGCCCGGTGAAGCGTGGACCACCCCGATCCACCTGTTCGACGCGCTGCTGTCGACCCCCGCTGTCGTCGCCGAGGCGACAGCCCTCGCCGCACCCACCGCGGGGGAGTGGTTGACGTCCGCGCGCTGCGGCCTGCTCGACCCGCACTTGCGCCGCGCTGCCGTAGACGTGCTCGACCTGGCCGCCGCCCATGCGCGAACACCCTCCGCTGCCGCGGAATTGGCCGCCGCGGCCCGCCGATGTAATGCGGGCCGCAGTCCACTCGCCGAGGTCGACTCGGCATGCAACGGCGCGGGCGGGTCGTGATGGTCTCGCCGCCGGCCGCCCGTGGCCGGCATGCCGCTGTTCTTCTGTCCGAAGTCGTTGCCGACCTGTCTGTTTCGGAGCTCTCGTGACTCTTTCCGCCCCCGCCGACCACAGTGACCGCGACCGGACGCGGGCCCGCATCGCCGAGGTCCTGTCGCGTGCTCGCCGCCGCACCACCCTGCTCACCGAGAGCGTGGACGAAGCCGATCTCGTCGCGCAGCATTCGCCGCTGATGTCGCCGCTGGTCTGGGACCTGGCGCATATCGGGAACCAGGAAGAGCTGTGGCTGGTGCGCGATGTCGGCGGCCGCGATGCGGTGCGAGCCGATATCGACGAGCTCTACGACGCGTTCAAGCACGCCAGGTCGAACCGGCCCGCGTTGCCGCTGCTCAACCCCGAGCAGGCGCGTGGCTACGTCGGCTCGGTGCGCGAAAAGGTCCTCGACGTCCTCGATTCCAGTGATCTGTCCGGTAATCCACTGGTGGACAACGGTTTCGCATTCGGCATGATCGCTCAGCACGAACAGCAGCACGACGAGACCATGCTCGCCACCCATCAATTGCGAATCGGCGCGCCGGTCCTGTCAGCGCCGCCCGCCCCGGTCGCCCAGGTGTCGGCGGGTGGCGAAGTCATCCTTCCCGCAGGCGAATTCCTGATGGGGACCTCGGCCGATCCGTGGGCGCTGGACAACGAACGCCCCGCCCATCCGGTGCACGTCGACGGCTTCGCTATCGATGTCGCGCCGGTGACCAACGGGCAGTTCCTCGCCTTCCTCGACGACGGGGGCTACGACCGGTCCGAGCTGTGGTCGGAGCGTGGCTGGGCGCACCGCAGGGAGGCCGGCCTGGTCGCTCCGCAGTTCTGGGAGCGCGACGGTGACGGGTGGACGCGCACGGCATTCGGCGTCCGCACCCCGCTGCGGCTCGATCAGCCGGTGGTGCATGTGTGCTGGTTCGAGGCCGAGGCCTTCGCGCGGTGGGCGGGCAAGCGCTTGCCGACCGAGGCCGAATGGGAGAAGGCGGCCCGCTTCGACCCGGAAACCGGTGCGTCGCGGCGCTATCCGTGGGGCGAGGACCAACCGGACGCGCACCTGGCCAACCTCGGCCAGCGACACCTGGAACCAGCCGAGATCGGCGCCTATCCGGCCGGTGCGTCGGCCACCGGCGTGCACCAGCTCATCGGCGACGTCTGGGAATGGTGCTCCTCGGGTTTCGAGGCCTACCCCGGGTTCCGCGCGTTCCCCTACCGCGAATACTCGGAGGTCTTCTTCGGCGGCGACTACCGCATTCTGCGCGGCGGATCCTTCGGCACCGATGAGGTCGCCTGCCGCGCCACCTTCCGCAACTGGGATCACCCGATCCGGCGGCAGATCTTCGCCGGGTTCCGGCTCGCCCGAGATCTGCGCGAGGACGAACTCTGATGTGTAGGCACCTCGGTTACGTCGGCCCACCGGTGGGGGTCGGCGAGCTGATTCTGCGCGGCCCCCACTCGCTCTATACCCAGTCCTGGGCGCCGGTCGACATGCGCGCGGGCGGCACCATCAACGCCGACGGCTTCGGCGTGGCCTGGTGGCGCCGCGCCGATGTGGGAACGGAGGGCGCCCGCGACGCGGTAACCCGCTACCGCAACCACGCCCCGATCTGGACCGACCCCGCCGTCGCCGAGGTGCTCGGGCAGCTCGAATCCCGTTCGGTCGTCGCCGCCGTGCGCTCGGCTACCGTCGGCATGCCGGTGGAGCGTTCGGCCTGCGCGCCTTTCACCGACGAACACTGGGCCTTCAGCCACAACGGCGTCGTCCCGGACTGGCGAACCACGCTCGTCGCCGTCGTCGCCGACCTGCGTGAAGTCTGCACCACCGCAACGCTGTTCGATTCACCCGCGGTGCTGCTGCGGGCGGAGGCGCTCACCGATTCCGCCGCGCTGTGGGTGCTGCTGCGGGGCCTGCTCGGGGTGATCGACCCCGCCGGCCCCGTCACCTCCCCGGCCGACGCCCTCCAGCTGCTGGTCGCGACCGTTCTCCGGTATCAGCCGAGCGCTCGCCTGAACCTGTTGCTCGGCAACGGAATCCAGCTGTGGGCCACCACCTGCTGGCACGCGCTGTCGGTGCTCGTCACCGACGACTACGCCGTGCTCTCGTCCGAACCCTACGACGCGGACCCACGCTGGCAATCCGTCGTCGACCACCAACTGGTCACCGCCACACCCGGCCACTGCACCATCACCGCACTCGAACTCCCCGCTACCGAAAGGGTCCGTTCATGACCGCGCCGCTGCTGGACATCCACCTCACCGACGACGATCTCACCGCGGCCTTGCGCACCGACGCCCGCACCGGTCTGACCGCCGACCCGAAGTCGCTGCCGCCCAAGTGGTTCTACGACGCACGCGGTAGCGAGCTCTTCGAACGGATCACCGAACTGCCCGAGTACTACCCGACCCGCACCGAGCGAGCCCTGCTCGAGCGGGTCGTCGGTGAGATCGCCGCGGCCGCTCGCGCCGAGGTGCTGGTGGAGCTCGGCTCGGGCTCGGCCGCCAAGACCCGGCTGCTGCTGGATGCGCTCACCGCCGAAGGTTCGCTGAAAACCTATGTTCCGCAGGATGTCTCGGCCTCGGCGCTGCGGGGCGCGGCCGCCGAGATCGCGGCGGAGTACCCGAATCTGTCCGTGCACGGCGTGGTCAGCGACTTCACCGACACCCTGCACAACCTGCCCCGCGGTGGCCGCCGCATGATCGCCTTCCTCGGCGGCACCATCGGCAACCTGGTCCCCGCCGAGCGCGCCGAATTCCTGGCGGGCATCAACGAGGTCCTCGAACCCGGCGAGTTGCTCCTGCTCGGCGCGGGCCTGGTCGTCGACCCGGCGATCCTGGTCCCCGCCTACGACGACGCCGCGGGCGTCACCGCCGAATTCAACCGCAACGTCCTGCACGTCCTCAACAACCGTCTCGACGCCGACTTCGCCCCCGAGAAATTCGACCACGTCGCCCTCTGGGACGCCGAGAACGAGTGGATCGAAATGCGCCTGCGCGCCACCGAGGCGATGACAGCCACCGTCGCCGGCCTGAACCTCACCGTCGACTTCGCCGCGGGCGAAGAGATGCGCACCGAGATCTCCGCCAAATTCCGCCCCGATTCCCTCGCCGCCGAACTGCACCGAGCCGGCTTCACCCCCACGCACACCTGGACCGACCCCGACAACCGCTTCATCTTGTCCCTGTCCGAACGCCGCTGAGTCCCGGCTCCGGCCACGAAAAGCGCGCCGGCGGTCAGGTCAGGAGGGCGACAACCGAGCGGTCACGACAAGCGGGGTGCGTCGGCGGTGACGTCATCGAGCGGGACGTGTGGTCAGAGGTCGAGTTCGTCGGCGAGGTATTCGCCGCTGGTGAGGTTCTCGTCGCCCTCCAGGTCCTTTTCGACGCCTTCCTCGCCGTTGACGGCGTCGTCGTCGAAGAGGTCGCCGTCGACATCGTCGTCGCCGACCACGCGCATCGCGCCTACCTCGGCGGGGCGTTCGTCCTCTGCCATCGTCTCCTGGCGGGACCGGCGCTCGGTGTACTCCTCGGAGACTTCCTCGTTGATGCCGAGGAAGCCGTCGGCGTCGGCTTCGTGATTGCGGATCACGTAGTCGGCCGGTGGGTCTTCCACATAGCGTTCGTATTCGACGATGTCGTCGGCTTGATCGTCATCGCCCATGTCCATGTCCAACGGTTCACGGCTCATGGTTTCCAGTATCGGCCTCCGACGGCCGTCCGTCACGAACCACGCCCGGGCCGGGCGGTCGCCGGCTACGGGCGTCTGCCGCTGGTGTCCTCCGGGACGCCTTGGAGGACGGCGGCGAACCATTCGACGAGCGGCCGCAGGTCGTTCCAGGCGCGGCGGATCTCGGTGGCCGCGGCCGGGGTGGTGAGCCACTCCGGTGCGCCGAACTCGCGGTGCACGGTCAGTGATTTGTGGCGCAGCAGGTCGATGCGCGGATGGTCGATGGCGTAGCCCTTCGGTTTGGTCTTGAGCTTGTCGCCGCCGAGGGTGAAACCGGCCGCCGTCGTCGCGGCCAGGATCTTCTCCAGCTCCGCGCCGCGCACCTCGTCGTCGATCGTGGCCCGCAGGACAGCCAAGGCGGTGGGCGAGGGCCGGAAGCAGCCGCCCGCGATGAACAGTCCCGCCGCCCCGATCTGCACGTACCAGCCGACGCCGGGCGACACTCCCGCCACCGCACCCTGGTGGGTTTTGTAGGGCAGTTTGTCGGCCGAGAATCGGACGTCACGGTAGGGCCGAAAGATCTTGGCCTGTCCGAATTCCGCCGCCAGTTCGGCGGCGAGCGCGACCATCGGTGCGCGCACGGCCTCGTCGTAGATGTGTTTGTGCGCGTTCCAGAAGGCCTTCGAGTTGTCGGCCTCCAGGTCTTCGTAGAAGTCGAGTCCGGCGAGCGGGAATCCGGTGAAAGCGTCCATCGGTGCGGCGTTTCTCAGTTCTGTTCGGGGACGGGGGCGGCGTGGCGACCGGGCCGGCTACCGCCTACCAGTATCGCCCGCCGAGGCTCAAACACCGCCGATCAGTGCCACGAACACGAGCACCAGAACCGCGGCCAGCGCCGCGATGGCCCCATTGGCGATCGCCGCCCACTTGCCCATCGGCTCACCCTTGGCATGTCCGACCAGCCCGAGCACGACTCCCGTCGGCGCGGTCACGAGCACCGGCAGCCCGCACAGCATCACCCCACCGAGCACCGACGCCGCGACACAGCAGAAGCTGATGATCGACCACACCGGCGTGCTGTCCCGGTAGCCGTACCCCGGCGGAGGCGGCGACGGGAACTGCCCCGGGTATTGCGGCGCTCCGTAAGGAGCCCGACCAGGCGGCGGATAGCCCGGAGCGGGATATATCGGCGCGGCATTGCCGACAGCGGGATAGCCGGGCGCGGGAAACATCGGCCCCGGCGGTGGCGGCGGATACGGCGGCAACTCGACAGCCGGATTCGCGACCCCAGCCCAGGGCTGAGCGGCGGGCGGTGGGGGATACGGCACCGCATCACCCGGGGTTACCGGAGCGGCGATCCCACCCCATGGTTCCCCGCCCGCCGGATCAGCCACCTCCGGCGCGTCCTGCACCCGCGGCACAACCTGATCCTTACCGAGTTCGACCCGCCGCTCCGGCTCAGTCCCCATGCCGCCCCCTGTCACGTCCCGCACTACGACAGGACCACCATGCACCAAAGACCAGCCGGTGCGCCATTGTCCGAGGACAAACGCACCGACTGGTCTCGAGAGAACATGGGTAACTCACCGGGCACGAGCTAACCCTCAACCTCTGAAGGCTTGCCGCGTCCCCAACCCACCCCGCGCCTCAGTCTGGCCAAAAGTCACGGAGAGGCGGAACAGCTCAAGCGTTGCCGTTGAACAGGCCCGTGACCGAGCCGTTCTCGAAGACCTCGCGGATGGTGCGGGCCAGCAGCGGCGCGATCGACAGCACGGTCAGCGTCGGGAACTTCTTGTCCTCGCTGATCGGCAGCGTGTTGGTGATGACGACTTCCCTGGCGCCACAGTTGGCGAGGCGCTCGGCGGCCGGATCGCTGAGCACACCGTGGGTGGCCGCGATGATCACGTCGCCCGCGCCGGCTTCCTTGAGGACCTTCACCGCGCCGGCGATGGTGCCACCGGTGTCGATCATGTCGTCGATCAGCACGCAGGTGCGGCCTTCGACGTCACCGACGACGCGGTTGGACTTCACCTGGTTGGGCACCAGCGGGTCGCGGGTCTTGTGGATGAACGCCAGCGGCGTGCCACCGAGCGCGTCGGCCCACTTCTCGGCGACCTTCACGCGGCCCGCGTCGGGGGAGACGACCGCGAGGTTGTCCGACGGGTAATTGGTGCGGATGTAATCCGACAGCTGCACCAGCGCGTGCATGTGATCGACGGGGCCGTCGAAGAAGCCCTGGATCTGGTCGGTGTGCAGGTCGACGCTGATGATGCGGTCGGCACCGGCGGTCTTGAGCAGGTCGGCGACCAGGCGGGCCGAGATCGGCTCGCGGCCGCGGTGCTTCTTGTCCTGGCGCGCGTACGGGTAGAACGGCAGCACCGCGGTGATTCGCTTGGCCGAACCGCGCTTGAGCGCGTCGATCATGATGAGCTGTTCCATCAGCCACTGGTTGAGCGGCGCGGGGAAGCTCTGCAGCACGAAGGCATCGGAACCGCGGACCGACTCCTCGAACCGGACGAAGATCTCACCGTTGGCGAAGTCACGCGCGGTCTGCGGGGTGATGTCGACGTCGAGTTCCTTGGCGACCTGCTCGGCCAGCTCAGGATGTGACCGGCCGGCGAAGAGCATCAAGTTCTTCTGGTTGTCGATCGAGAACGCGGTCACTGCTGGTTGCCATCCTTTTGCTCGATTGTCTTCGAAGACGTCTCGTCTGCCGCGATGGCTTCCGCCGCCGCGCGCGCCGCAGCGGTTCCTGGACGGTAGCGCTGCACCCAGTTTTCAAAAGTGCGCTGTGGCCCACCCGACACAGCAAGTGCACCCGGTGGAACGCTTCTGCGCAGTACAGTACCCGCACCCGTATAGGCGCCGTCACCCACGGTGACCGGCGCGATGAACATGGTGTCGCTACCTGTTCGCACATGGGAACCAACCACGGTGTGGTGCTTGTTCACTCCGTCATAGTTCACAAAAACGCTGGAAGCGCCGATGTTGCTGTACTCGCCGATCGTCGCGTCGCCGACGTAGGTGAGGTGGGGCACCTTCGAATGCGCGCCGATCGAGGCGTTCTTGGTTTCGACGAACGCGCCGAGTTTGCCTTCCTCGCCCACGACGGTGCCGGGGCGGAGGTAGCTGAACGGGCCGATGGACGCGCCGTCGCCGATCTGAGCGTGCGTCCCGTGCGTTCGGATCACACTCGCGCCGACTCCGACGAGCACGTCGGTGAGCGTGGTGTCGGGCCCGATCTCGGCGTCCTCGCCGATCTCGGTGCTGCCGAAGAGCTGGGTGCCGGGCCGCAGCACGGCGTCGCGCCCGATCCGCACACTCGCGTCGATCCAGGTGGTCGCCGGGTCGATGATGGTGACGCCCGCGCGCATGTGCCGTTCGAGAATGTAGCGATTGAGGGTGGCGCCGGCCTGCGACAGCTGCACCCGGTCGTTCACGCCGGTGACCTTGTTGGAGTCGATCAGCCGCGCGCCGTGTACCGGATGACCGGCTTCGCGGGCCAGCCGCAGCACATCGGTGAGGTAGAGCTCGTGCTGGGCGTTGGCGGTGGACAGCCGCCCGATCATCGTGCGCAGCACGGACGCGTCGAACGCGTAGACGCCGGAGTTGACCTCTTTGATCTTGGCCTGTTCCGGGGTGGCGTCGGCGTGCTCCACGATCTCGGCGACCTGACCGTCGTCGTCGCGCACGATCCGGCCGTAACCGTTGGCGTCGTCGGGCACGAAGGTCAGCACCGTCACGGCGGGCCGTTCGGCGTAGCTGCGGTGCTCGTCGAGCAGCGCGGACAGAGTGTGCCCGTCGAGGAGCGGCACATCGGCCGAAGTGACGAGAAGGTCGCCGTCGAAGTCCGTGGGGATCGAACCCAGTGCGCACTGCACCGCGTGTCCGGTTCCGAGCTGCTGCTCCTGCACCGCGCACACGATCTCGCGGCCGAGTTCCTTACCCACGTCCGCGACGGCGGCTCCGACCTTCTCCCGGTCGTGCCCGACAACGGTGATCAGGTGGGTCGGATCGATCTCGACGGCGGCGTGCAGCGCGTGCGAGAGCATCGACCGGCCTGCTAACGGGTGCAGCACTTTCGGAGTCTTCGACCGCATTCGCGTCCCAGCACCTGCTGCGAGAACGACGACGGCGGTCTGCGGTGGCATGGATCTCCCTCGGCTGCCTGTCAGCGAGTGCTGTGGCGGGTTCGGTCGGTAGATGGTGCGGGCCGACGATACGTCACTGTGTGTCCGTGTGCTCCGCCGCCAGGACTCGAACCTGAACTATCTGAACCAAAATCAGAGGTGCTGCCATTACACTACGGCGGATCGCCACACCAGTGGGCTCTCGGAGCCCACCACTGTGCTACGGCACGCCAGTGATCCTCGCACACGATCCCGCCCTCGGGCGAATCTTGTGCACGCCTGTCGCGTCCGTGCTCGGACGCCGTTGTTAGCCTTCTGGAACGCACGTACTGATTTCTCGTGAGTCGAAACGCGGAGAGGCGGGGGCACGCATGTCGTCCAGTGAGCCGGGGCGGGCCGCCAGGCCCAGGATGACGGGTACGCAGCGCAGGCAGCAGCTGATCGAGATCGGCCGCGCGTTGTTCGCGGAGCGGGGGTACGACGCGACATCGATCGAGGAGATCGCGCAGCGGGCGCAGGTGTCGAAGCCGGTGGTCTACGAGCATTTCGGTGGCAAAGAGGGCCTGTACGCGGTGGTCGTCGATCGCGAGATGTCGATGCTGCTGGAGATGGTCACCTCCTCACTCACCCGCAATCGATCGCGGGTGCGATTAGAGCAGGTGGCGCTGGCCTTGCTCACCTACATCGAGGAGCGGACCGACGGTTTTCGGATCCTGGTCCGCGACCAGCCCGCCGCCAACTCCGACGGGCGCTACTCGAGCCTGCTCAACGAGGCCGTGAACCAGGTGGCCCATCTGCTCGCCGGTGATTTCGGCCGTCGCGATCTCGATACCAGCCTCGCTCCGCTCTACGCCCAGGCTCTGGTCGGCATGGTCTCGACCACCGCCACGTGGTGGCTCGACGAGCGCACTCCGCCCAAAGAGGTGGTCGCGGCGCACCTGGTCAACCTGTGTTGGAACGGTTTGAGTCATTTGGAAGCCGAACCGGGGCTCAGCTCCGAATGGAATACGGGGACTACGCCGACCAGCGGTGGGGTAACCGGACGTTAGCGCAAGCAGCGTGGACCGAATCCATGATTCGGCTGCCACTTTGCCGCCTGGTGGTACGGTTCACCCATCCTTTTGGGTGCTGCCGGGCGGTATGTCGAGCAAATTTCGGGATGTCGGTCTACTTCAGGATGGCTGGATTATTGGATGACAGGCGGATCTGATGGCTAGGCAAGCACGCGCGGAGATCACCCGCGACTCCGTCCTTGCTGGCGCTGCCGATGTCTTTCTCCGTTTGGGCTACGCCAACGCGAGCCTCAGCGAAATCATCGCGCAGTCCAATGTGACCAAGGGCGCCTTGTACTTTCACTTCGGCTCCAAGGAGGAGCTGGCCAGGGCGGTGGTCGATCAGGGCAACGAGCGCCTGACCGGATCCTGTCAGGGTTTCTTCGATTCCCGGGTGCCCGCGCTGGAGGCGGCCGTCGGGATCACCTATGTGGTGGCCGATCTGTCGATGAACGATCCGATGGTGGGCGCGATGCTCAAGCTCACCCATCAGATCGGTGACTATCGCGGCGCGCAGGGCGACAACATCGCCAAGACCTGGGGCGAGACCTACCGGTTGCTGTCGGAGCGGGCCATCGCCCAGGGCGACCTGATCGCCGACCTCGATCCCGAGGTGGTCGGTGTGCTGCTCCAAGAGCTCACCGCGGGTGTGCACATCGTCGCGGTCGGCACCGAGTCGATGGAGCAGATGGCGGCGCGGATGGAGCGGGCCTGGTACTTCCTGCTGCCCTCGCTGGTGCCGCCGGAGAAGCTGTCGTACTTCCGGGAGTTCGCGGCGCGCAGGCTGCGCCGCTACGTCGTCTAGTTCACACGCTGCGGTCGGTGGCGAGCACCGTCCGCACGTCGGCCTCGGGTCCGGTCGGGGTGATCCGGACTTCGTCGCGGCCGAAGGCGTGCAGGAGCAGCTCCGACGGCGTGCCGGTGAGCACCACTTCGGCGCCGTCGCCACGGTGCGCCGTGATCCGGGCTCCCTGCGGCGTCGCGAGGACGACCGGAACCGGTGACTTGCGGTAGGCCGCGCGGGCGACGGCGCGCAGTGCGGTCCACAGGCGGTCCTCGTCGCGTGCCGCCAATTGCCTTGGCTCCCAGCCCGGTTCTGACCTGCGCACGTCTTCGTGGTGGACGAACATCTCGCTGAGATTGGCCACCGCATCGACCGGGCGCAACGGCGACCACCACGGCGGGCCGGTGCGGACCAGCTCGAGCAGCTCGGCGAACGGCCGCTGCGCGATCTGCGCCTGCTTGGCTTCCAGGTAGCCGGCCATCGGCCGGAAGACGATGCCCACCGACGCGTCGGGCCTGCGTTCGCGGACCACCAGGTGGGCCGCGAGGTCGTGCACCGTCCAGGTGCCGCACAGGGTCGGCGCGGCAGGGCCGGCCTCGGTCATCGTTTCCACGAGGGCGTGGCGTTCACGTCGAGCCAGACTCACGCCTCGACCCTACGCGTGTCGCGGCATCCACGGTGCCGAGCCTGTCGGCGAACAGCAGGCCCCCGGCCGAGCCCCGTCTTCGACACGCTGCTCGACTGTCTGCCGGACCTCGGATTGTTTCGCCGGGGGTCAGCCGCGGGCCGACCCCCGGGAATCACTCATCTAGACTTCGAGACGGGCTGCCTCGCCTATCCCGTCTGCGTATTCAGGAGCGAACAATGTCCTCCCTTCGTCCTCCGCTCGCCGGTCTGGCCGAAGTGGTCGCGGGTGACGCCGCGCTGCGGATGGTCACCGACCTGGTCGGCAAATCCGGGGTGGAATTGGTCGCACCATCGGCTGTGCGGCCGTTCGTCGCCGCGACGATCGCCGATCAGCGTCCGCTGGTGGTGGTGACCGCGACCGGTCGCGAGGCCGACGATCTCACCGTGGAACTCACCGAGATGCTCGGCCCGTCGGTCGCCATGTTCCCGTCCTGGGAGACCCTGCCGCACGAACGGCTCTCGCCCGGCCCCGACACGGTCGGGCGCAGGCTCGAGGTACTACGCAGGCTGGCCCATCCCGAAGACCCCGTCTACCCCGAACCGCTGCGGGTCGTGGTCACCACGGTGCGTTCGCTGATGCAGCCGATGACGGCCGGGCTCGGCGATATCGAGCCGGTGGTGCTGCGTGTCGGCGGTGAACACGATTTCGACGAATTGCTCGCTCGCCTGGTGGAATTCGCGTACACCCGCGTCGACATGGTCGGCAAGCGCGGCGAGTTCGCGGTGCGTGGCGGCATCCTCGATCTGTTCGCGCCGACGGCGGATCATCCGGTGCGCGTGGAGTTCTGGGGCGACGAGGTCACCGAGATCCGTCCGTTCTCGGTCGCCGATCAGCGTTCGCTCACCGAGAGCACCGTCGAGACGGTGGTCGCGCCGCCGTGTCGCGAGTTGCTGCTCACCACGCCGGTGCGCGAGCGCGCCACCGCGGTCGCCGCCGACAACGAGGCCGACGCCTCGCTGGTCGAGATGCTGAACAAGATCGCCGAGGGCATCCCCGTCGACGGCATGGAGGCCCTGCTGCCGGTCCTCGCGCCGGGCAAGCTCAGCCTGCTCACCGAGGCGCTGCCCGGAGGCACCCAGTTGCTGCTGTGCGATCCGGAGAAGATCCGCACTCGCGCAGCCGATCTCGTGCGCACCGGCGAGGAGTTCCTCGAAGCCTCATGGACCGCTGCCTCGTTCGGCAGCGACGCGCCGCTGGGCGCCAACGGCCTCGACCTGGCTGCCTCCGGCTACCGCAGCCTGCCCGAATTGCACACCAGCGCAGACGAACTCGGCCTGCCGTGGTGGACGCTGAGCCCGCTCAGCTCCGGCGACCCGATCGAGGTGAACCTGCCGGTGGCCGCCGGGCCCACCGCCCGCGGGTCCGAGGAACTGGTCGCCACCATCTTCGCGTCGCTGCGCGCGCACGTCGCTACCGGCGGCCGCGCGGTCGTCGTGGTCACCGGTCACGGTACGGCGCAGCGTGTGCTGGAACGGCTCGGCGAGGCCGAAGTGCCCGCCGCGTTGCTGCCCGCCGGAGGGGTGCCGGAGCCGGGAGTGGTCGGGGTGCTGTGTGGTTCGCTGCACGACGGGCTGATCTTCGACGATGCCGGGCTGGTGGTCGTCGCCGAATCCGATCTCACCGGCAACCGGGTCACCGCGCCCACCGAGGGCAAGCGGCTGCCCGCCAAGCGCCGCAACCAGGTCGACCCGCTCGCCCTCACCTCGGGCGACATGGTGGTGCACGACCAGCACGGCATCGGCCGGTTCGTCGAGATGATCGAGCGCACCATCGGCGGCGCGCGCCGCGAGTACCTGGTGATCGAATACGCGCCGAGCAAGCGCGGCCAGCCCGGCGACCGCCTGTTCGTGCCGATGGAATCGCTGGACCAGCTCTCCCGCTACGTCGGTGGCGAACTGCCGAGCCTGTCCAAGCTCGGCGGCTCCGACTGGGCGAACACGAAACGCAAGGCGCGCAAGGCCGTTCGCGAGATCGCGGGCGAGCTCGTGCAGCTCTACGCCGCGCGCCAGGCCGCGCCGGGCCACGCCTTCGCCCCGGACACCCCGTGGCAGCAGGAGATGGAGGACGCGTTCGCGTTCACCGAGACCGTCGACCAGATGACCGCCATCACCGACGTGAAGTCGGACATGGAGAAGGCGGTGCCGATGGACCGCGTGGTCTGCGGCGACGTGGGCTACGGCAAGACCGAGATCGCCGTGCGCGCCGCGTTCAAGGCGGTGCAGGACGGCAAGCAGGTCGCCGTGCTGGTGCCCACCACGCTGCTCGCCCAGCAGCATCTGCAGACCTTCACCGAACGCGTCGCGGGCTTCCCGGTGACGGTGAAGGGGCTCTCGCGGTTCACCGATGCCTCGGACTCCAAGGAGATCCTGGCCGGGCTGGCCGACGGCTCGGTCGACATCGTGGTCGGCACCCACCGGCTGTTGCAGACCGGCGTGCGCTGGAAGGACCTCGGCCTGGTGGTGGTCGACGAGGAACAGCGCTTCGGTGTGGAGCACAAGGAACACATCAAGGCGCTGCGCACCCACGTCGACGTGCTCACCATGTCGGCCACTCCGATCCCGCGCACCCTGGAGATGAGCCTGGCAGGCATCCGCGAGATGTCGACCATCCTCACCCCGCCCGAGGAACGTCATCCGGTGCTCACCTATGTGGGCGCCTACAACGACAAGCAGGTCACCGCCGCCATCCGCCGCGAGCTGATGCGCGACGGTCAGGTGTTCTACGTGCACAACCGGGTGTCCTCGATCGACAAGGCCGCCAAGAAGATTCGCGATCTGGTGCCCGAGGCGCGCGTCGTCGTCGCGCACGGCCAGATGAACGAGGACCAGCTCGAGAAGACCGTGCAGGGGTTCTGGGAACGCGAGTACGACGTGCTCGTGTGCACCACGATCATCGAGACCGGCCTCGACATCTCCAACGCGAACACGCTGATCGTGGAACGTGCCGATTCCCTCGGACTTTCGCAGTTGCACCAGTTGCGTGGTCGTGTCGGTCGTTCCCGTGAGCGCGGCTACGCGTACTTCCTGTATCCGCCGGAGAAGCCGCTCACCGAGACCGCCTACGACCGACTGGCCACCATCGCGCAGAACTCCGATCTCGGCGCGGGTATGGCTGTGGCGATGAAGGACCTCGAGATCCGTGGTGCGGGCAACGTGCTCGGCGCCGAACAGTCCGGTCACGTCGCCGGTGTCGGCTTCGACCTGTATGTGCGACTGGTCGGCGAGGCCGTGGAGGCCTACCGCGCGGCCGCCGACGGCAAGCCGATCGTCACCGAGGAGAACAAGGAGGTGCGCATCGATCTGCCCGTCGACGCGCACATCCCGCCCGACTACATCGCCAGCGACCGGCTGCGGCTCGAGGGCTATCGCAAACTCGCCTCCGCCCAGGACGATTCGGCCCTGGCCGCGGTCGTCGAGGAGCTCGTCGACCGCTACGGCCCGCTGCCGGTGGAGGTCGGGCGACTGGTGGCGGTGGCCAAGCTGCGTCTGCTCGCGCGTGAGTACGACGTGTCCGAGATCGTGGTCACCGGCTCGTCGCTCAAGATCGCCCCGCTGAATCTTCCTGATTCCAAACAACTTCGGCTCAAGCGGATCTACCCCGCGGCCAACTATCGCCCGGCGAGCGGGCTGATCACCTTGCCGCTGCCCCGGATCACCGACAGTGTCGGCGCCGACCGGGTGCGCGACGTGGCAGTGCTGCAATTCGTCGCCGATCTTCTGCTGGTGCTGGACGGTAAACCCCAGGGGATGGTGGATCTTTCGGTGCCGACGGCAGCCGCGGCGGCGCGATGAGCCAGGAGATGTCCCAGGAACAGGCCGACACCGCGGTCGTCGCCGCGGGACTGTCCGACGCCGTCGAGGTGATGGATCGCCTCTGGCATTTCGGCGGCTGGGAGCGCACCCAAACTCACGAGTCGCTGCGCCCCTATCTCCTCGAGGAGACCTACGAACTCCTCGACGCCATCCAGGCGGGCGACGCCGAAACCATCAAGGAAGAACTCGGCGACCTGCTGTTGCAGGTGCTGTTCCACTCCCGAATCGCCGAACACGCGGGCGAGTTCACCGTCGACGACGTGGCAGCGACCCTGGTCGGCAAACTCGTCCATCGCAGTCCCTACCTCACCGATGCCGATTTCTCCTCGGGTACCTCGGTGGCCGCCAAGATCGCGGCGCAGGAAAAGGCGTGGGAGGAGCGCAAATCCGCGGAGAAGGCCCGCCGCTCCTGCCTCGACGGCATCGCCATGGCCCAGCCCGCCCTCGCTCTCGCCGAGAAGATCCGCACCCGCAGCGCCAACGCGGGTCTGCCAGCCGATCTCGTCCCGGACACTCTGCGCGTGGTGGAACTGGGCGGTCCTGATTCGGCCGAGGAACGGCTCCGCACAGCGGCCGTCGACTTCGCTACCGCCATCCGCGCCGCCGAGGACGCCGCCGAAGCCGAACGAGGCGCTCGGTCGCCGCTCAGCGCGGATGACTGGCACACCTTCTGGCCGCGCTGAGCAACCCTCGCCGACCGTGTCGGCTACCGCTGAGCTAACGACGCTGCGCGGGCGCCTGCGCACGGCGTCGGCGGCTGAGACGTTGCTGAGATCTTGTGGACAATCGTGCGCGCGCCAGCGGGCAAGGGCCACACAGCTTTAGACTCGAAGCAGCTCGCCGTCCGCGGCGGGGCAGGGGTCCGGCGATCGTCGAGGTGAGGTTGATGGGTACAGAGGTAGATCCGGCAGGACAGGATGTGATGACCGACCACCCTGAGCTGGACGTGTTGCCGGTATGGCCGCAGGAAACCATCGCGGTGCTGGTGACCACCGACGCGGGGCCGCACGCGATCCCGGTGTCGTGGCCGGTGCGCGCGGGTGACCGGCGGATTCTCCTCAGTTTGAAGTCCGATCGCGGGTCGCTGGCGCGATTGCGGGCACAGCCGGAGGTGGCGTTGCTGATTCTGGGCGGCGGCAATGTGGCGCTGTGCGCGCGCGGCCGGGCGACGGTCATCGCCGAGCAGATGCCGTCGGCGCAGGATTACACCGCGGTGCAGCTGGACGTCGACGTGATCGACGACCATCGACAGTCCGCGTTCGCCGTCGACCGTGGCATCCAGCGCACCGTCCTCGACGACACCGAATTGCGGGCGCTCGAGGGTCGGGTCGAGACCCTGCGATCCTGGGCCGACAACGGGCCCGCAGCGTAAGTTCCTCTACGGCACACCATCTGGACAGAAGGGTTTTCATGAGCGTCACACTCGCCAAGGGCGGCAATGTCTCGCTGTCGAAGCAGACCGACAACCTCACCAAGGTGGCGGTCGGTCTCGGCTGGGACGTGCGTACCACCACCGGTGCCGACCACGACTTGGACGCCAGCGCGTTGGCGACCGGCACGAACCTGAAGGTGCTCTCGGATCAGCACTTCGTCTTCTACAACAACCTGCGTTCGCCGGAAGGCACCATCGAGCACACCGGTGACAACCTGACCGGTGAGGGCGACGGCGACGACGAGATCATCAACGTCGATCTGGCCGCCACCCCGCCGACGATCACCAACATCTTCTTCCCGGTGTCGATCCACGACGCCCAGGCCCGTGGCCAGTCGTTCGGCCAGATCCGCAACGCCTACATCCGCGTCACCGACGCGAACACCGGCGTGGAACTGGCGCGCTACGACCTGTCCGAGGACGCGTCCACGGAGACCGCGATGGTGTTCGGCGAGCTCTACCGCCACAACAACGAGTGGAAGTTCCGCGCTGTCGGCCAGGGTTACGCCTCGGGCCTGGCGGGCATCGCCCGCGACTACGGCGTGAATCTCTGACGAACCACGACAGCGAAGGCGGGCGACTGTGTGTCGCCCGCCTTTGCTGTGCTCGCTGTCATCGTGATTGGGTGACCGGCACCCGTCGTGGCGGGACCACGCCGGCCTGATCGAGCAGCGCGAAGTACTTGCGCAGCATCAGTACGGCTGTGGTGGCCAGGCCGGCCGTCAAGCCCCACCAGACCCCGGCCGCGCCCAGATGCAGCGGGAACGCGAGCAGGAGCGCCGAGGGCAGCCCCACACCCCAGTAACCGACCAGCGACAGCCGGAAGCCCGCGGAGGTCTCCTTCAGCCCGCGCAGGAGCCCGGTGCCGATGTTCTGGGCGGCGTCGAAGAATTGCAGCACGATGCCGACGAGCAGCAGGGTGTGCGCGATGGCGACAGTATCGGTGTCGGTGGTATCGAGGAACGGCGCGAGCACGATGTC
Organism: Nocardia sp. NPDC057272; assembly: GCF_042668615.1. Classification (NCBI taxonomy): domain Bacteria; kingdom Bacillati; phylum Actinomycetota; class Actinomycetes; order Mycobacteriales; family Nocardiaceae; genus Nocardia; species Nocardia sp. NPDC057272. The sequence goes on from NZ_JBHUYK010000021.1 coordinate 22,399, forward strand.
CGGGGCGAGCACGTAGACAGCGCCGGTGACGATCGCGATCACCGCGGCCATCCGCAGCGCCAGCCAGGCCAGCGCCCGCGCGTGGCCGAACTCATCGCGCGCGACCGCATCGCTCACCAGGATCGACGCTCCGTGCGACAGCCCGATCGCCATCTGGAACACGATGTAGATGATCTGGTAGACCACGTTGTGCGCGGCCAGCGCGGCGGGCCCGAAACTGCCCATCACCAGCGCGAGCACCGAGAACATGCCCGCTTCCGAACCGTAGGTGAGCGCGATCGGCGTGCCGAGGCGCAGTTCCTCGCGCACGGTCGCCCAGCGCACCGGCCACGGCGTCGAGGGCAGTGTGCGGCCGAGTTGCTCGTCGCGGCGCACCATCGCCCAGAACACCCCGAAGGTGATCAGGAACACCAGCGAGGTCGCGATGCCGACACCGGTCAGGCCCATCGCCGGAATACCGGCCCAGCCGTGGATGAAGGCCAGCGCCAGCACCAGATTCAAGGCCACCGAACCGAGCGTGACCAGCAGCAACGCCTGAGGTCGCTGCATGCCGACGGTGTACTGGCGCAGCACCTGGAACCACAGGCACGGCAGTAACCCTGGCGCGAGGGCGATCATCATCGGCCGTGCCGCGTCGAGCACGCCGGCATCCTGGCCGAGCCACGGCAGTACCCACCCGAGCCCGATCAGCAGCGCGCCGCCGAGCAGCCCGGCGATCGTCGCGATGACGAACGCCGCCCGGACCACCGCGCGCACTTCGTCGTCGGCCGAACCGCCGCGCTTCCCGGCCGCGCCGAGCGCGCCCGCGATCTGATTGCCGGTGCCGGTGATCAGCCCGACGCACATCGTGCGGATCTGGTTGAACAGCACCAGCGCCAGCCCGCCCGCGGCGACCTCGCGCACACCGAGCGTGCCCATCAGCGCGAGATTGGTCGTCGAGACCGCGATCTGCGCCAGTTGGGTGAGCGCGATCGGCGTCGCCAGCCTGGCCAGCGCGCTGCTATCGGTCGCCGTGCCGTTCACCCGCCCGCTCCGCGGTTCGTCTCGCGCGCGATCGCGCTCACCTGACCTCCATCAATTCGTCCTGGCGCCGCAGCGGTGAGTAGCGGCGCAGCAGCGTGGTCACTTCCGCTTCGGCGGCGGGATCGAGCAGGTCGCGGGCGCTCATCCAGTCGTCGTCGAACACGGTGTCGAGATATTTCTCGCCACCATCACACACGATGGTCACCACGGTGGACCCGGCCGGGAACTCCTCGAGCCGCGCCAAGGCATTGTGCACCGAACCGCCCGCCGAACCACCGATCAACAGACCGTGTGTCCTGGCGACCGCGCGGGTGGTGGCGAAGGCGTCGACGTCGCTCACCTTCACGCCCTCGTCGAGCAGGGCGTAGTCGACGGCGGTGCCGATGGTCGCGCCGGGTGGGGTGCCGGTGCCCGACTGCCAGTACGGTCCGCCCTCGCCGCCGAAGGCGATGGACCCGACCGGCTCGATCCCGATCACCCGGGCGGGCAGGCCGAGGTCGCGCAGCCGGGTGGCGGTGCCGAACAGGGAGCCGCCGGTGCCGACCGCGGAGAGCAGGATGTCGACCCGCTCGACCTCGGCCAGCAATTCCTCGGCGACGGCGTAGTAGCCGACGGCGTTGGCGTCGTTGTTGTGCTGTTCGGTGAAGTACGCGTCGTCACGGGCGGCCGCCATGGCCTCGGCGAGGTCTTCCCGTGCCGAGGTGGCCAGTTCGTCGTCACCGTCGTCGGCGACGAACACCAGGTCGGTGCCCATGGCTCGCATCGCGCGCAACTTGTCCTTACAGGCGTGGTTGTCGACCACGGCGGTGAATCGATAGCCACGTTCGGCCGCGACCACCGCCAAGCCGAGTCCGGTGTTGCCGGACGTCGACTCGATGATATGCCCGCCATCGCGCAGCAAACCTCGCCGCTCCGCGTCGAGCACCATCGAACGGGCCATTCTGATCTTGGCGGCGCCGGTCGGATTGAACTGCTCGAGCTTGAGCAGCAGCCGCGTGCCGGTGTCGGTGACGGCGAGTTCGAACAGGGGGGTGCGGCCGATCAGGTCCGTCACGCGCGTGACGAGAGCCATGGGGTGTTCCTCCATCGAATTGAGAGCTCGGGTGGATCAGCGGGCAGTGCTGTCCAGACTCCAGCGCAGTCGGTCCGCGCCTGCGCGCAGCACCACCTTCGGCGGGAGCGGGAGTTCGTGGAACGGGGACTCGTTGGAGTCCATCTGATACCCGGCGGTGTTCGGGTAGACGAGCAGGTCGCCGGTTCGTGCGCGACGGGGCAGCGGGATGCGCCGTCTGCTCAGCAGGTCGGACTCCAGACAGGTGGTGGCGCCGACGCAGGTGGGGGTGAGGTGGCCGGTGCTTTCGGGCCACAGCACGGGATCGGGCAGGTATTCACTGTCGAACCACTGTTCGGACAGGCTGAGACTGGTGCCGTCGACAGTGAGGATGTCGTACGGGTTTCCCTGTGCGGTTCGGGTTTTCACGCCCTGGACCCGGAAGACGGAACTTCCCGCTTGGTCGAGCAGGGCACGGCCGGGCTCGATCGCGAGTCGTATTCCGTTGTCGCGCAACAGCCCGGCGAGGTCGTTGTGGGAGAGCACGGCATCGAGCATCGCCGCGCCGGGGGCCGGGAAGTGATAGGGGTAGTAGTCGCCGGGCGGATTCGTGTGGAACCACTTGTCGCTGAGGGTGTTCTGGAACTCGGTCCATGTCGAGGCATCGAGGTAGTCGACCCCGAACCCGCCACCGATCGAGATCGTGTCCGCGCGATGGCCGTTGGCTCGTGCGCGCCTGCAGTGCCCGACCAGCGCGACCGCCTGTTCGGAGCGGGCGACAGCGTCGTAGCCGGACAGGTGGAAACTGAAGCCCGACAGCGTGATCGGCGCGCCGATGGCCTGGATCGCTTGTTCGAGCTCCATCGGGTCGAGCCCGAACCGGCTGGTCGAGCCTTCCGGCAGTACCCGGAGCAGCACCCGCACCGGTAGTTCGAGCGCGGCGAGCCGGTCGAGTTCGTCGAGCGCGTCGATCGCGATCAACGACCCGTGCCGAGCCGCCAGCCACAGCAGCTCGTCGGACTTCGCGGGCCCGGTGACCATCAGGTCCTCGCCGCGCACCCCCTGCCCCAACGCCGCGACGAGTTCGCCGGTGCCGGCGACGTCGATCCCCGCCCCGCTCTCCGCGCACGCACGAGCCACGCACGCCGCCTTGTTCGCCTTCTTCCCGAAGTAGACGAACCCGTCGACGCCCGCCTCGGTGAAGGCCGACTGAAACGCCCTGATATTCACCGCGACCCGCTCGGGGAACAGCACATGAAACGGTCCACCGACCGCGTCGGCGATATCGCGGAGCAGGCAGGGATCGGCGAGTAGCCGCTGTTGCGTCACGTCGGTGTGAGCGGGCATCGGTGGTGCGCAGTGCGTCGGCCGGTCGGTGGTTGCCGATAGTGCCGGGTCGACGACGCGGTCCTCGATGTGCGGCGGGCTCGGCGGCACCCGCGCGTCGGATCGCGGCGCGGCCGGTGGGGTGCTGTCCCCGGTGACCCCGGGCTGTGCACCCGTCAGTCCCATAACGGCACCTCCGTGCCACGTCCTTCGGCGATCGCCCTGGCGGCCAGGGCGTGCGCGACCGCGATATCGGTGAGCACCAGTCCGCTGTTGTAGACGAAGATCTTCTCGTCCTCGGTCCGGCGGGCCACCGCGCTGCGGGTGAGCACCTGCGGCAGTTCGGCATCCACCGAACGCAGCGTTCCGTCGGGTCCGGCCATGTCGGTGCCCGTCAGTGCCATCTGCGCCGCGCTGGTGGCGACGACCCGATCGGCCTCGACCAGCGTCGACGGTGCCAGACCGTAGCCCACCAGCACCGCCACCGAACCCGGTGCCAGATGCGAGGATTCCAGGGCGACCTCGGTGCCGGGGCCGGCCGTGGCCAGCACCACATCGGCGGACGCCGCCGCCGCGTACGGGTCGTCGACCACATCGAGCAGCGCGTGCGGCGCCGCGTCGGCCAGGTGCGAGTGCACGGCGGCCAATCCCTCGGGATGGGTGCCGTACACCATCAGCTTGCGTAACTGCGGGTTCGCGGCGAGTAGGTGCGGCAACGCATTACGTCCCTGGGTACCGGTGCCGATGAGCAGCACGCTCTCCGCCCCGCGCCGCACCGTCTCGCGCACCAGCAGTGCCGACACGGCGGGCGTACGCAACGCGCCGACCCGCGCGCAGTCCATCATCGCGATGGGGGCGCCGGTGGTGTCGTCGTAGAGCGTGATGGTCGTGTAGTACCGCTTGGTGCTGCGGTCGTGACCGGGATCGAATTTGTAGGAGGTCTTCATCGCCACCACGCGCCGGCGCCCGTCGCGGCCCAGCATGGCGTAGGACACCGACGAGCCGCCGGGGTCGGCGACGCTCAGCTTGCGTGGATTGTCGGATTCGCCCGCCGCGAAGGCGAGATAGGCCTCCTCGACAGCGCGCACCACTTCGGCGGGGCTGATCGGCACGTCGGCCAGGTCGCTGCGGGAGAGGACGCGCAGCCCGATCCCGCGGTCACGGTTGTTCAACGGATCCTCGTTCATCTGCAATGCCCCGCTCTGCTGTCCGATCAGCGGTCGCCCGGAACGGCGCGACCACTCGTTGGCCATACCCATTCTCGGACGACTCCTGCGCGCGCCGACGGCGTTCGGGCAGCCGGATATTGATGCGTTTGAGCCAGCGGTCGGTGCCGTCGTAGCGCGCGCGGAACGGAACGCGCCCGTGCACGGCCACATCGTTGTCCACCAGCAGGAGCTCGCCGGGGGCCAGCGCGGGGGCGTGACTGACCCTGGCGAGTTCGGCGGTGAGCCTGGCGTAGGCGGCGCGGAAGACCGCGTCCGCATCGTCGATCGGGGTGTAGGCGGGATCGTAACGTGCTGTGACAGCGTCATTTTCGTCGAGCCACAGTGTGGGTAACGGTGCGAGCTGATCGAAACCGGTGCCGTAGGAGACATCGGGCAGGATCGGCAGCGTGGGGGTGGTGAGGGTCCGCAGGTCCTCGTCGGACAGACGCACTTCGCGCACCGAGGAGACCGTGGTGGCGACCCGGTCGGGGTTGCGCAGGCAGGCCAGCATGAGCAGGTTCGCGCGCTGATGGTGGAAGGCATCCTCGGTGTGCGGGCTGAGCAGGGTGGAACTACTCGCGCCCGACTGTTCGTCCTCGTGGCCCGCGGCGGGCACGATGTTGTTGACCAGCCTGCCGTTCTGCTGGCCCTGCCAGCCGAACGGCTCACCGGCACAACGCCCGAGCAGCAACATCACGATGTCGAGTTCGAGCGAGCCGGGATGCGCGTGCTCGGCCGCGGCCTGCCAGTGCGCCGGGGTGGGACCGAAATCGGCATCGTCGACGGGCAACCCGCGCACCACGGTCGCGCCCGCGGCGGTGGCGGGCGGTCGAACGGCGTGGCGCAGACTGTCGGGCAGGTCGCCGACGCGCTCGGTGATCCGGGCGATCAACGCGGGATCGTGCAGGGTCGTGGTGTGTGGTGCGTCACTTAATCGGTGGCGGATATCTGTCGCGAGCGATCGGAGCGCCGTCGCGGCGTCGGGATCGAGCTCGCGGTATTCGATGTCGTGCTGGTGAATCGTCATACGTTCGGAGAGAACGCTTTTCACCGGTTTCCCTTCTTCGCATCGGTCGAAAGCGGGTGATCTTCAGGCTCGATGTGCGAAGGTAGTGCCTGGCGTGTGATTAGGCAAGACTTACCTAATGCGTCGGCGAGGGAAATAGCCGATCCATATAACGTAGCTTCCTGCCCGGGTTGCCGAAGTGAGCGCTGACCGGGGTGTCGCGGGTCGCTGCGGTTCGGTGACGGTCGAAGTGAAGCTCCCCACTCGGGACCTCTTTTAGGCTAGCCTCGCCTAGTTTGCGGCGTCGGGAAAGGGGTTTCGGCGCACGCGGTTCGAGGAGGCAACACGATGGGTTTCACTCGCAGGCAGCTCTTCCAATCCGGCGTCGGCGTCACCGCACTGCTACTGGCGGCGGCGTGCGGCACCGATGATCGGTCCACCACCGCGCAGCGCGGCGGCACCTTGCGCGTCGGCGCGCTCGGCACCGCCGCTCGCAGCGAACGCGACCCGCACGCCAACCTCAGCAACGACAGCGACTTCCTCATCGTCTCGCTCGTCTACGACGCACTCACTGTTCCCGGCGCGGATCCGACCGTCGCCCCGCGCCTCGCCTCGCGCTGGGAGCCCAGCGCGGACAACCGCAGCTGGACCTTCACCATCGCCGACGGCGCGACCTTCCACAACGGTGCGCCGGTGACCGCCGACGACGTGGTGTGGTCGATGCGGCGCCTGCGCTCGGTCGGTGGCGCGTCGAAGATGCCGGTGGCCGAGAACGACATCGTCGCCGACGGTCCGAACCGCGTCGTGTTCACCATGCCCGCACCCAATACCCAACTGCCGCTGCTGCTTCGGCTGATGACCTTCACCGTGCCGAAGGGCACCACCGACTTCACCGCCGCGGTCGGCACCGGCCCGTTCCGGCTCGAGTCCTACCAGGGCGGCAATGCCCGGCTGGTGCGCAACGAGCGTTGGCACGGCACCCCGCCACTGCTCGACGCCATCGAGGTGACGATGTTCGACAGCGTCACCGCCCTGGGCAACGCGGCACTGGGCGGGCAGATCGACCTCGCCTCCAACGTGGGCGCCATCGCAGGCCGCACCGCGGCGGGACGCGGCGACCTGCAGGTGATCCGGCGCGCCGACGACACCATGCTCGGCGTGGCGATGCGTGCCGCCGACGGCCCGTTCGCCGATGCCAGGGTGCGCACGGCGTTGCGCCTCGGTGTCGACCGGACCGCGCTGGTCAACCAGGTGCACTCCGGTTACGGCACCGTCGCCGCCGACGTTCTCGGCACCGCCGACCCGCTCTACGACACCACGCTGCGCCGCGACCGCGACGTCGAACGCGCGAAAACCCTGCTGCGCGAGGCCGGGTTCGACACTGGCCGCAGCTACCCGTTCGTGACGAAGGCCGAAGTGCCGGGCGAGGTCGAGTCGGCGAAGGTGATCGCCACCCAGCTCGCCGAGATCGGCGTCCGGCTCGACGTGCAGGTGGTCGAATCGGCCGCGTTCTACGACCAGACCTGGCTCAACGCACCGCTGTACACGGTGTCGTGGGGGACCAACGACTCGGTGCTGTTCCTGGCCGACAAGCTGATGGTCTCGGGCACCAACCGCAACGAAACCGCTTTCCGCGACCCGGAATTCGACGCGGCCGACGCCAAAGCCCTTGCCGCGTCCGGAGAGGACTACACGCGTGCGGTGCGCGAATTGCAGCGCATCGAGTTCGAGCGTGGCGGTTATCTGGTGTGGGGCATGGCCGACGGTATCGACATCGCCGCGTCGACGGTGCGTGATCTGCCGACGCTCGGCGGTTTCGCGCGCGTCCAGCTGGAACGTGCCTGGCTGGCGTGAGTGTCATGAAAACCTTTGCCCTGCCGATGATGCGGCGGATCGCGCTCCTGGTGACCTTGCTGGCCATCGTGTTCGTCGCGGTGGATCTGCTGCCGGGCAACGCGGCACGTTCGGCGCTCGGCAGGGACGCGGATCCGGCCGCGCTGGCGGCGAAGGAGCACGAGCTCGGCCTGGATCGCGCGCTGCCGGTGCAGTTCCTGGACTGGATCTCCGGGGTGCTCACCGGAAACTTCGGGCAGACCGCCCGCGGGAATTCGATCGGTGCGCTGCTGGCCGACAAGTTCCCGCAGACTCTGCTGCTCGGTGGGATCGCGTTGCTCCTGACCATCGCCGTGTCGCTGGGACTCGGCTGCTGGTGGGCGATGCGTCCGGCCGCGCTCGGAGCACGAATTCTGCAGCCCGTCAGCACTGTTGCCGTGGCGGTACCAGAGTTCGTCGGTGGCACGATGCTGATCTTGGTGTTCTCCCTGGCCACCGGATGGCTTCCGGCCGTGACCATTACCGGCCGTTCCGGTTTTCCCGTCGGCCCCGAGATGCTGGTGCTTCCGGTGCTGGCGTTGGCGATTCCGCAGATCGGCTGGAACGCCCGAGTGGTGCGCTCGGCGCTGCTCGATGTCGCGGTGGCTCCACATGTGGAAAGTGCTGTGCTGGAAGGATTACCGGCGCGCACGATTCTGCTCCGGCACATGCTGCCGTTCGCGGCGCCGACCATCGTCGCCGGATACGCCACCTCTGTCGGGATGCTGTTCGGCGGCGCGCTGGTGGTCGAGACGCTCTTCAACTATCCCGGTGTCGGCGCCGTTCTCGCCGGGTCCGTCGCCGACCGTGACTCGACCATGGTCGCCGCGGTGGTCGCCCTGACGGCGATCGTCATCATGGTGCTGCTCGCGATGGCCGACATCGTCCGGACGTGGGCGTCGAGGAGTGCGCGATGAGCAAGCCCGGCTTCGGAGGTCGCACTGTGGTGTCCAGGTGGGGCGCGTACTCGGTGGCGGCCGGGGTGGGGCTGGTTGTGCTGCTCGCGGTGGCCGGGCCGCTCTTCGCGCCCTACCCGGGGGACAAAGCCGTCGGGATGCCGTTCGCGCAGCCGGGTGGGGGAGCGTTGCTCGGGACGGATCGGCTCGGCCGGGACGTGCTCAGCCATCTGCTCACCGGCGGCACGCAGTTGCTGGCCGTCTCCGCGGTGATCGCGGTGGCGGTGACCGTGCTGTCGGCCTTCCTCGGCGCGATCGCCGCTGTGCGCCCGCGTGCGGGCAAGGTCATCGAACTCTGCGGCGACCTCGTGATCCTGCTGCCCGCGGTCCTGGGCATCCTGCTGGTACTCACCGCATGGCCGCAGGGTGGCGTCACCGCGCTGATCGTGGTGTCGCTCATCTTCGGAGTTCCCTACTGCGCCAGGATCTTCGCGGCCTCCGCCTCGACCGTCGCCGCCTCCGGCTACGTCGAAGCCGCCGTCGCCAGCGGAGAATCCCTGTCCCACCTGGTCTTCCGCGAAATCCTGCCCAATCTCCGCGCCGTCTTCACCACCCAGCTCGGCCTCCGCTTCGTCGTCGCCGTGTATCTCGTGAGCACCATCGCCTTCCTCGGCGTCTCCGCGCTCGACCCCGACAACTGGGCGATCATGGTCCGGGACAATGCCTCCGGGCTGCTCTTGAATCCCTGGGCGGTGCTGGCACCGAGCGCTGCCATCGCCACCGTGGCGGTCGGTGTGAATCTGGTGGTGACCAGTGGGCCCAGGACCCGTCAGACCCCGGCAACCGCATCGGAGGCGGTCGACGCGGGCGGGGTTGCGCCGGCGGGAGCTGGATGTGGAATCTCGGTGGTGGATTCGGGGGAGGCGGTGGCGGTGGACGGGTTCAGCGTTGTCGCTGACAGCGGGGCGGTGCTGCTGGCGCCGTTGTCGTTTCGGCTGAAGTCGGGGACGGTCACCGCGCTCACCGGTGCATCGGGTGCGGGAAAGTCGACGGCGATGCGTGCGCTGCTCGGACAACTGCCCGCAGGCGCTCGCGGGCAGGGCACCGTGCTCGTCGCGGGGCGAGATGTGTTCGCGCTCGACGCGGGCGCGCTGCGCGCATTCCGTCGTGAACAGATCGCCTACGTCGGCCAGGATCCCGGCTCCGAACTCAACCCGCTGCTTCGCGTCCGGGCAGTCCTGGCCGAGGCGGCGCCCGGCACCTCCGACGCCGAACGCCTCGCCGTCCTCGCGCGAGTGGGCCTCGAGCCCACCCATCTCCGCCGTCGCTGCGCCCGCCTCTCGGGCGGGCAGCAACGCCGTGTCGCCCTGGCCCGAGCCATTCTCCGGCGACCCCGAATCCTCGTTCTCGACGAACCACTCGCAGGTCTGCACAGCACTCTCCGCACCGAAATAGCCCAGCTGATCTCGACTCTCGCCACCGAGAACCGCACGGCCGTCCTTCTCTCCGGCCACGACACCGACGCGATCAACGCCGTCGCCGACACGGTGATCGAGCTGCACCCACCCGGTGATCGTTCGGTGAATGTCGCTGCTGTGGTGGCTGATTCGGTGCGAGCCGAACACCTGTCCAACGGGCACTCGGCGGCGACCGGACGTCGACCTGTCGACCCACCCGGCGAGGTCCAGGGGAGCGCGACAGCATCTCGCACCGACGGCCAGGCGGTCGCGGGCGAGGAGATCGCCCTGCACGCCGAGGCGATCAACGCTGACGCGGGCGGCCACCGGGTGCTCGAGAACATCGGTTTCAGCCTGCCCACAGGCGCGGCCCTCGCTGTCGTGGGGCCGTCCGGGGCGGGTAAGACCACGCTCGCGCGGGTGATCGCGGGTTTGCACACCGACGCCGTCGGGTCGCTGGATGTCGGTGGTGTGCGCGTTCCGGTGGGGAGCAGGCGGCGGATCGGGGTCGGTGCCAACGGGATCCAACTCGTCACCCAGAACCCGCGCGCGGCATTGAACCCGCGACGCACCGTCGAGCAGACCCTGGCACGCCCTTTGCGTCGCATCGCACGGGTCCCCAGACCTGAGATCCGCACCCGCGTCACCGCCCTGCTCGCCGCTGTCGACCTCCCCGCCGACCTCGCCGCCCGCCGCCCCCATCAGCTCTCCGGCGGCCAACGTCAACGAGTGGCCCTGGCCCGGGCCCTCGCCGCCGACCCAGCCGTCCTGATCTGCGACGAGATCACCACCGCCCTCGACACCGACACCGCCGCGGCGATCATGTCCCTGCTCGACCGCCTCCGCGCCGACCGAGCCACCGCGATCATCCTGATCAGCCATGACATGACTCTGGTCCGCGGCCACTGCACCGACCTTCTCGTCCTCGACCACGGCCGAATAGTCGAATCAGGCACCCCGGCAACCGTTCTCGCCGCACCCTCGCACCAGGCCACCGCCGACCTGCTCGGCTGACGCCCCGTGCGGGCCGCGGAATCGCCGGCCTGCCGCGGCTTTCTCTGAGAACTCCCTGTGAGATGTGCGTAAACAGTGCTGGATCTGGATGATTGAAAAGATGTCAGTGCAGAAGGTCGGCGTGGCCGCCGCAGTCGCGATCAGCGCCCTGTTAGCGGGGTGCAGTTCGCTCGCGTCGATCCCCGATGACATGCCGCCGGGGCCGGGCGTCGCGCTGCCGCTGATCGATGTCGACGCACCCGGCCGCGCGGCCGAACAGTTGCGCGGCTGGGCCGACGAGCAGTCCGACGCGATCGGCATCCAACCGGTCGCGCTGGAGGCCTACGGCTACGCCGCCGCCGTGCTGGCGAAGTCGAAGCCCGAATGCGGGATCGCCTGGACCACCATCGCCGGCATCGCCAGCGTGGAGAGCGGACACGGAACCCACCGTGGTGCCGGCGTCGACGCCGACGGGACAGTGCGCCCGGCGATCATCGGCGTCGCCCTCGACGGCACCAAGGGCAATGCCGACATCCGCGACACCGACGGCGGCAGCCTCGACGGCGACACCACCTACGACCGCGCTGTCGGCCCGTTGCAGTTCATCCCCGAAACCTGGAAGCGGTGGGGTGTCGACGCCAACGGCGACGGCGTGGCCGACCCGCAGAACATCGATGACGCCGCCCTCACCGCCGCCCGCTACCTCTGCACCCGCGGCGGCGATCTGACCTCGGCCGACGGCTGGCAGCGCGCCCTGTTCGCCTACAACCAGTCGAACAAGTACATGCATGTGGTGCGCGATCGCGCCGCCATATACAGCATCGGCCGCCGCGTGTAGTTGCCCACGGCCCGGAGTGCCGGTTACTCCCCACTCCGCCGAGACGATAGGCTCGGCACCGCACGGCCCTTCCCGTGATACCTACCGTGCCTTCCGTCGTAAGGAGCAGTTTTCGTGGCCATTATCGAACAGGTCGGAGCTCGCGAGATTCTGGATTCGCGCGGCAATCCCACCGTCGAGGTCGAGATCGCCCTCGACGACGGCACCCTGACCAGGGCAGACGTACCTTCCGGTGCGTCCACCGGCGAGCACGAGGCCGTCGAGCTGCGTGACGGCGGCGACCGCTACGGCGGCAAGGGTGTGACCAAGGCCGTCGAGGGTGTTCTCGACGAGATCGCGCCCGCCATCATCGGCCTCGACGCCGTGGAGCAGCGCACCGTCGACCAGGTCCTGCTGGATCTGGACGGCACCCCCGACAAGTCCCGCCTCGGCGCGAACGCCCTGCTCGGTGTGTCGCTGGCCGTGGCCCGCGGTGCCGCCGAGTCCTCGGGTCTCGAGCTCTTCCGCTACCTGGGCGGCCCGAACGCCCACGTGCTGCCGGTCCCGATGATGAACATCCTCAACGGTGGCGCGCACGCCGACACCGGCGTGGACGTGCAGGAATTCATGGTCGCCCCGATCGGCGCGCCCACCTTCCGCGAGGCGCTGCGCTGGGGCACCGAGGTGTACCACTCGCTCAAGGCCGTGCTGAAGGAGAAGGGCCTGTCCACCGGTCTCGGTGACGAGGGCGGCTTCGCCCCCGACGTCGCGGGCACCGTGGAGGCGCTCGACCTGATCAGCATCGCCATCGAGCGCGCCGGCTACAAGCTCGGCACCGATGTGGCGCTGGCGCTCGACGTGGCCGCCACCGAGTTCCACACCGAGGGCGAGGGTTACAAGTTCGAGGGCAAGGTCCGCACCGCCGCCGAGATGGGCGATTTCTACGCTGACCTGCTCACCAAGTACCCGCTGGTTTCCATCGAGGACCCGCTGTCGGAAGACGACTGGGACGGCTGGGTCGCACTGACCGACGCCATCGGCGACAAGGTGCAGCTGGTCGGCGACGACCTGTTCGTCACCAACCCCGAGCGCCTCGAAGAGGGCATCGCCAAGGGCGCGGCCAACGCGCTGCTGGTGAAGGTCAACCAGATCGGCACGCTGACCGAGACCCTCGACGCTGTCGAGCTGGCGCACCGCAACGGTTACAAGACCATGATGTCGCACCGTTCGGGCGAGACCGAGGACACCACCATCGCCGACCTCGCGGTCGCGGTGGGCTCGGGCCAGATCAAGACCGGTGCCCCCGCGCGTTCCGAGCGGGTCGCCAAGTACAACCAGCTGCTGCGCATCGAGGACGCCCTCGGTGATTCGGCACGCTACGCGGGTGACGTGGCCTTCCCGCGTTTCACCGGCGAATTCTGAAAGCAGTACAGGGGCGGTAGCGAATGACCGAGCGACGTGCGCGTGGAACCAGTCCTGGTGGACGAGGCGACAGGCGCACGTCGCGGGCCGCGCGCTCCCGCCCCCGTCTCGACACGCCGAGCCGCCCCACCGCGGCCAAACGTCCCACCCGCCGCCGCCCAGAGGCGGCCACCTCGCGCAAGCCCAGCGGCAAGCTCGAGCGCAGCGAACACACCATCCTCGGTCTCTCGACCGGGAAAGCGGTGATCCTGGCGGCGGTGCTGTGCGGCCTCGCGCTGACCTTGGCCGTGCCGACGCGCACCTACTTCAGTCAGCGCGCCGAGGCCGTGGCACTGGCCAAACAGCGGACCGAACTCGAAGCCGACCTGGCCGGCTTGCGCGATCGTCGTGCGCAACAACAGGATCCGGCCTACATCCGCTCTGAGGCGCGTGATCGCCTGCGCTTGGTGATGCCCGGCGAAACCCCCTACATCGTGCAGATTCCCGGCATCGAAGCACCAGCGCCGCCGCCGATGAGCACCCGCACCGCGGCGCCCGACCCCTGGTACACCGACCTGTGGCGCAGCATCTCCGAACCAGCCCCGGAAGGACCACGGTGACGACACCGAACGCCGACGACCTCGAGATCATCGCGAAGCAGTTGGGCCGCGAGCCTCGCGGTGTGCTCGAAGTCGCCTACCGCACCCCCGACGGCCTGCCCGCCGTGGTGAAGACCGCGCCCCGCCTGCCCGACGGCACCCCGTTCCCCACGCTCTACTACCTGACCGATCCCCGGCTGACCGCCGAGGCGAGCAGGCAGGAGTCGGCCGGCGTGATGCGCGAGATGACCGAACGCCTCGCCACCGACCCCGAACTGGCCGCCGCCTACCGTCGCGCGCACGAGAGCTACCTGGCCGAACGTAACGAGATCGAGTCCCTCGGCACCGATTTCACCGGTGGTGGCATGCCCGACCGGGTGAAGTGCCTGCACGTGCTGATCGCGCACTCCCTCGCCAAGGGGCCCGGTCTGAACCCCTTCGGTGACGAGGCCGTCGCGCTGGCCGCCGCCGCGGGCTTCCGTGGGACCGCGATCCCCGCCGACTGGCCCGCCGCACCTGACGAACAGGCATAATCGCGGGCAGTGCCCGTACGTGGGTCGAGACCTCTGGAGGACACCATGAGTGAGCGCATCGCCGCAGTCGACTGCGGCACCAACTCGATCCGCCTGCTGATCGCCGAGGTCGGGGCCGACGGCGGCCTCACCGACGTGCATCGGGAGATGCGCATCGTGCGGCTCGGTCAGGGTGTGGACGCCACCGGACGCCTCGCGCCCGAAGCCATCGAACGCACCCGCCTCGCCCTGGCCGATTACGTGGATGTGATGGTGGCGCAGGGTGTTTCGCGCGTCCGCATGGTCGCCACCTCCGCCACCCGCGATGCCGCCAACCGCGACGACTTCTTCTCGATGACCCGCACCGAACTCGGTCGCGTCGTGCCGGACGCGGTCGCCGAGGTGATCACCGGAGACGAGGAAGCGCGGCTGTCCTTCGCCGGTGCCGTCGGTGAATTGTCCGCTGACGCGGGACCTTTCGTCGTGGTCGACCTCGGCGGCGGCTCGACCGAACTGGTCGTCGGCGACGAGAACGGTGTCCAGGCCGCCTATTCCGCGGATATCGGCTGCGTCCGCATCACCGAGCGCTGCCTGGCGGGCAACCCGCCGACCGCCGACCAGGTCGCTGCCGCACGAGAATTCGCCCAGCAGAAGCTCGACGAGGCCTTCGCGAAGGTCCCCGTCGACAAGGTGCACACCTGGGTCGGGGTAGCGGGCACGATGACCACGATCACCGCCGTCGCCCTCGATCTGCCCGAATACGACTCCGCGCGGGTGCATCTCACCCGCCTGAGCCTCGCCGAGGTGCACCAGGTCTGCGACCGCCTGATCGGCATGAACCACGACGAACGCGCCGCCCTCGGCCCGATGCATCCCGGCCGCGTCGATGTGATCGGCGGCGGCGCGGTGATCACCGAAGTGCTGGCCGACGAATTGTCGAGTCGCGCGGGAGTTTCCGAACTGGTCGTCAGCGAACACGACATCCTCGACGGTATCGCCATGTCGATCCTCGACGCACCCGCCTGACTCCCCGACGAGCGGGAATCGGCACCGGTTCGGCCCGGCGGGTGAGCGCGAATCGGGTCAGGTGTCCGAGGCTGCGAGCGTCTCGGCTTCGGCCCGGAGTTCGGCCGCCTCGGCGGTCCGCTCCAATGCCGTCAATCCGGCGATCTGGGTGGTCAGCGCGGTAACGAGCGACGTCTTCAAGCCCTGCCCGAGCAACTGAACCGCGACCGCCCGCTGTTTCGTCGCGGTTGTCGCCCGGGGCCGGGTGGCTTTCGCGACCAGCGCCGGAAACCGCTTGTCGAAGCGGCGCACGAGCTGACGACGCAGGTCGATCTCTTCGGCCCGTAGCTCGACGGCTTCGCGCTTACGGCGGAGTTCGTCGAGGTAGAACGCCTCCTCGTAGAGCGACTGCGCCAAGTCGAGCATCTTCGCGTGCCTCAGCGGGCCGCTGACCATCTCGCGGCGTGCCGCCGACGATTCCGCCGCGTGCATCAAGGCCAGGTCGGTGTGGGCGCTGATCCAGTATCGGCGCGCCATCCTGGCGTGGTATTCACCGAGCTTGCCGTTGATCCCGTGCGCCCCGATCGCGAAGGGCGGTGGCCGGAGCCCGAGTGTGGGCCCCGAGGCATACATCGACGACCGATCGATACGCTGCGTCTGCTCCGGATGCGCCGATGCGAGCTCCTGTTCGACGTGCCGCAGCGCGGTGCCGTGGGCGAGCAGCCAGCCGTCGGCCACTTCGGAGGCGACCGCGAGATAGGTCACCGCGCCGAGGAACAGCGCCCCGGCCGCGGCGACCGGCCAGGTCCACCCCGAGGGCGACAACTTCCACACCGATATCGCCACCGCGTCCGCCACGGCGACCGACACGAAGAACCATCCGGCGAAGCGGGTTCCGCGAGCGGACAGGGTGGCCAGTGCCATCCACACGATGCCCCGGCCGACACCCGTGAACCCGATGCCGGGTATCACCAGGACTATCAGCCAGGCTTCCTCGCCGGTCCACAACCACAGTGGCCCCGCGATCGACCAGGCGAGTAGTGCCCAGATGAACGCGGCTCCCCAGCTACCGAAATCCTCCCCATCCATGCCGCGATGTTCGCAGGTGCCGCCGACAGAAAGCTTGACGGATTCTTGGAATCTCCCGGCTCAGCTCCCGGTGCGCTCGCGATGCTTGCATCCGGGCCAGCAGCACGGCCGCCGCTGACCTTCCTCGAGTTCCTCCTGGGTGCGCCGAATCCGCCGTGCGCGGGTCGCGTCCTGCTTGGCGTCCTCGACCCAGCAGATGAACTCGTTGCGGGCCAGCGGCGTGATGTCCTGCCAGGCACCCAGCGCCACCGAGTTGCCGAGCAGCGCCGCACGCAGATCGGCCGGCAACTCGTGCACAACGCCCCCGGATACTTGTCGACTGCTCATCGGTCCACGGTAGCGCGCAAGCGTTCGACCTGCGGGTATCGCGTACTTCATCAGCGATGCTAGACAAAATGGCCCATATGTCTCACTATAGAGTCATGAGTACAACGACGTCTCATTCGGTGCGGTTCGAACTTCGCTCCGGAGACACTTGGCGCGATCCCTGGTCCATGTATTCCGCACTGCGCGAACATGATCCGGTCCATCGGGTGATCCCCGACGGTCTGGAATCCAATGACTTCTACGTGCTGTCGCGGCACCCCGACGTGTGGGCGGCCGCCCGCGACCCCGAGACCTTCTCCTCGGCATCGGGCCTGACCGTCGACTACATCGACCTGGCGGCCGCCGGGTTCGGTGGCGTCAAGCCCTTCGTCTTCATGGACCCGCCTGAGCACACCGACTTCCGTCGCAGGGTGGCGCCGGGATTTACCCCACGCCAGGTGAATTCGGTCGAGCCCGCCGTGCGCCGATTCGTCGTCGAGCGCATCGAGCGACTGCGCGCGGAGGGCGGCGGCGATATCGTCGAGAAGCTGTTCAAACCGCTGCCCACCATGGTGGTCGCGCATTACCTCGGCGTGCCGGAACACGATCACGGCAAGTTCGACGAGTGGACCGAGAACATCGTCGGCGGTGCGGTCGCCGGTGCCGGACTGGCCGCGGGCGACCAGCACGCCTTCACCGCGGTCGGTGAACTGGTCGGCTACTTCACCGAACTGATCGCCCGCCGCCGCGTGGAACCCGGCGACGACACCATTTCGCACCTGCTGGCCTCCGGCCTCGGCGCCGACGGCGACAACGACGGCCTGATCGCGATTCTCGGCTTCGCGTTCACGATGATCACCGGCGGCAACGACACCACCACCGGCAATCTGGGTGGCGCGGTCCAGCTCCTCACCGCGAATCCCGACCAGCGCAGGCTGCTCGCCGACGACCCGTCCCTGATTCCGGATTCCATCGAGGAGTTCCTCCGGATGACCTCCCCGGTGCAGGGTCTGGCCCGCACCACCACCCGCGATGTCGAACTGCACGACACCGCCATCCCGGCCGGTCGTCGCGTGCTGCTGCTCTACGGCTCCGCCAACCGCGACGAGCGCGAGTTCGGCCCCACCGCAGCCGAACTCGACGTTCGCCGCAATCCCAAGCGCATTCTCACCTTCAGTCACGGCCACCACCACTGCCTCGGCGCGGCCGCCGCCCGCATGCAGGCGCGCGTGGCGCTCGAGGAACTCCTCTCGCGGTGCCCGAATTTCACCGTCGACCTCGATGCGGTGCAATGGTCGCAGGGCAATTACGTGCGCTGGCCCGTCTCGGTGCCGTTCCGTGCGCAGGATTCGGCATGAACCGGCCGGAGGCAGTGGGAGGGGAAACAGTATGAGCGGTGACTGGCTGGCCCCCGATCGGGCGGACCTGGCTGCCGAACGCATCATCGACGCGGCCGCCGAACTGTTCGCCGAACACGGGGTGGCCGCGGTCGGCATGGCCGAGATCGCCAAGGCCGCCGGATGCTCCCGCGCCACCCTGTATCGCTACTTCGACAATCGGCACGCGGTGCGGCTCGCCTTCGTGCACCGCGAGACCCGCCGCATCGTCGCCCAGCTCGACGAGCGGTTCCGCGACATCACCGACCCGGGAGAACGCATCGTCGCCGCGATGCTCGGCGCGGTTGAGGAAGTTCGCGCCAACCCCCTGCTCATCGCCTGGTTCCGCCCCGCCGACTCGGGCACGGCGGGGCGGATCAGCCAGGACTCCGACGTCATCGAGTCCCTGGCCGCGACCATCTTCGCCCCCACGGACCTGACCGACCCGGAGCGAAGCCGCCTGGCCCGCTGGCTCACCCGCGTCATCGTCTCCCTAATGTCGGCTCCCGGTCGCGACGCTGCCGACGAACGCGCCATGCTCGAGGAGTTCGTCGCCCCGGTCGTCACCCGCACCTTCGCCTCACCGAATTAGAACGTGTTCTATATTCGAGGGAAAGTTCCGGCGATCCCTCGGGAGTCCAGATATGTACCAGTGGTCAGACGAAGACCTGATGTTCCGCGACGCTGTGCGCGGCTTCATCGCCAAGGAGGTCACCCCGCACGTCGACCAGCTGGAGAGTGGTGCGCTGCCGCCGTTCGACATCATCCGCAAGCTGTACGCCACCTTCGGGCTCGACGAGATGGCGCGCGACGGCCTCGAGAAGGCGCTCGCCCGCGAAGAGGCGGGTACCACCGGCTCGGGCAAACCGGGCGGCGGTTTCAGCGGCGCGGGCAGCATGGGTGTGGTCCTCAACAGTGAGCTCGCCGGCGTGAGCCTGGGTCTGGTGGCCTCCATGGGTGTGAGCCTCGGTCTCGCCGTGGGCACCATCCGCAGCCGCGGCACCCTCGCACAGAAGAAGCGCTGGCTGCCCGAGCTGGTCACCATGGCGAAGGTCGGCGCCTGGGCCATCACCGAACCCGATTCGGGCTCGGACGCGTTCGGCGGCATGAAGTCCTACGTCCGCCGCGACGGCGAGGACTACATCCTCAACGGCCGCAAGACGTTCATCACCAACGGTCCGCACGCCGACGTCACCATCGTCTACGCCAAGCTGGACGAAGAGGACGGCACCGACCGCCGCGACCGCAAGGTGCTGACATTCGTGCTGGACAAGGGCATGCCCGGCTTCGTGCAGAGTCCCGCGTTCAAGAAGATGGGCATGAACTCCTCGCCCACCGGCGAACTGTTCTTCGAGAACGTCCGCATCACCCCCGACCGGCTGCTCGGCGAAACCGAGAACCCGGCCAAGGGCGACGGAAAAGACAGTGCCAAGGAATCTTTCGCGGCCGAACGCATCGGCATCGCCTCCCTCGCGCTGGGCATCATCAACGAATGTCACCGCCTGTGCGTGGATTACGCCAAGTCCCGCACGCTGTGGGGCAAGGAGATCGCGCAGTTCCAGCTCATCCAGCTGAAACTGGCCGAGATGGAGATCGCGCGAATCAATGTGCAGAACATGGTGTTCAACGCCATCGAGCGCACCGCCGCGGGCGACAAGGTGACCCTCGCCGAGGCCTCGGCGATGAAGCTCTACTCCTCCCGCGCCGCCACCGAGGTCGCGATGGAGGCCGTGCAGCTGTTCGGCGGCAACGGGTACATGGCCGAATACAAGGTCGAACAGCTGGCCCGTGACGCCAAGTCGCTGATGATCTACGCGGGCAGCAACGAAATCCAGGTCACCCACATCGCCAAGGGCCTGATCAGCGGGTAAACGCCCGAATCGCGCAGACCCGCACATCTGATCTCACCTTGAACACGGCTGAACCGTACGAGCGAGGCTGTGTGTCGTGCTCGTACGGTTCAGCGGTCGCCGACGAAAGAGATCAGGCGGTGGGGGTGAGGAGTTGGTTGAAGAACGAGCGGTAGCTGCGCAGCGCGCGCCGCAACGACTCGGTGTCCGGGCTCTCCGACCACCGGTCCGCGATGATCCCCTTGCGCGCGGCGTAGGTGCTGGTGAGCTCGTGGATCAGTTCGGTGACCAGCTCGTCGGCCTTGAAGACGGCATCATGGGGATCGTCGACGAAGGTGCCCTGCAGATCGCGCCAGCGTCCGCGCAGCTGTTCCAGAGACTTCTCGTCGAACAGCGGGACGACGTCATCCTCCGCGTCGGTGGCCGGGCTCTGCTGCTGGACGACCGGCTCGGGCTCGGTGCCACCCGCGGCGACGATGTCGGACTCGTCGGCGGAGTCGTTGCGCCGGTGACCCGTGCGCGTCTCGTCCGCGGTATCCGCGCCTCTGCCCGCGATGAAGGTCGTATCGGAACTGCCGTCCACGGTGGAGGAGGTCTTGGGATCGCGTCGGGAATCGGGTTCGATGACCTCGGCGTCGATCACGTGGTGCTCGCCGCGCTTCTCGGCCGCGACGCGGTCGTGCTCGACGAGGTTGTCGCGCTCGATATCGTCGGTGCGCGAATCGGTTTCGGCTCGGTCGTATTCGGTGCTCATGACACGGTGTCCTTCTTGTGCGTGGTGTGGCCGTTCGTCAGATCGAGGAACAGGGCGCGATAGTGCACGAGGGCGGTCCGAAGGTCCTCGGTGCTCGCCTTGCCCTTCGCGTGCTCGACCGCGATGCCGTGAGCGTCGCGATAGTGCCCGAGCGTCGAGGCGTGCTCGACGGAGAGGTCGGCGACCTGCTGGTCGAAACCTTCTGTGGGGTAGCCACGTTCGGCCATGACAGTCGTCACGAGCCGGTCGGCCTCGCCGACGGCGTCGGCGGGCTCGTCGACGAAGCGCTCCTGCACCCTCGCCCAGTCCTTGGTGAACTCCTCCTTGCGTTCGGGCGTCAGTTCACGCAGGTCGAGCGAGTTGTGTCTGCGCTCTCGCTCCGCCAGTTCGCGTTCGGCGGCGCGGCGATCCTCGGTCTGCTCGACGGCCCGGTCGTACTCGGGCCCGAAACGGTCGCGTAGACGCTTCCGGCGTAGGTATGGCGGCACCAGAAGAGCCGCACCTACGAGTGCGACCACGATGACGATGGCAACTACCAGAATTCCGGAAGACACGGGTTTCTCCTTCTACGAGCCTCTTGCCCCGGTAGTGCCTCGAAAATCACTTTTCAAACAGTGGGCCCGCTCGGTCTCCGGGCCCGGCCCGCCGGTACCGGCGCCGAACGCGCCCGCGTTCGCCCTGTGCCAGTGAATGTTTAGTGTAGTTTTGAGATGGTCCAAATCTGTTGCCGCCATTGCGGTCTGGCATTTCGCGTGAAATACCGCGTACACGCGCCTGGCACTATCACGACGGCAAGGTTCTCGCGGCGATCACCGCGAGCCAGGTGACCCGCTACGAGATGGACTGCCCCTAGCGGCCGATCGGGCACCCAGGCGGACGGTTACGGATCTAGCCGTTCGTGCGCTCGAAAGGTCCGCAGAGATCGCGGACGAGCGCGGGATCGGTGTAGATCTGCGCAGTGCGTGCCGTGCGGCACGAGGGAGCGAGGTTGCGGGTTTGTTTCCGGCTATTCGAGCAGGTAGTGGGCTCGTATACTGCGAAGATGCGAATCTATCGGAATGCTTTTGCCGGCGCCGTGGTGATCGCCGCCGCGGTCGTCGCGCTAGCGCCGTCGGCTTCGGGTACGCCGCCGTCCGGCGTGAGCGTCGAACCGCTGAGCCAGGTCGATGTCAGTGCGTTCAGTCCGTTCGCCTCGTTGCCGAGCAAGCTCACCTTCCGGCGGATCACCATCGAGCCCGGGGGGACGCTCGGGTGGCATTATCACGACGGGAATGTTCTCGCTGTGGTCACCGCGGGGCAGGTGACCCGATATGAGTCGGACTGCGTGGGGACGACGTACTCCGCCGGTCAGGGCTTGTCCGAGACTGTCGGACCGGATCACGTCCATGTCGGCCGTAATCTCGGCAGCGAGCCGACGGTGCTGTACGTCGCGTATGTCAACCGTGCGAATGAACCGCTGTTCGTGGACGCCCCTGCCCCGGACTGCCCGTAGCCGCTTTTCGCACGTAGCTCGATTCGATCAGGTGCCGAGGCAGCCTTCGGCGCCGCCTGCGGCGAAGGTGTCGGTGCTGCAATAGGTGGTACTCGGGTAATACGGGCCCATCGTGTCGGCCGGGTCGCCGCCGGAGTCCTGGGACGCCTGGATCGAATTCGGATAGAACTCCGCGCTCGGGGTCATGTTCCGCAGGAACAGGACCTTGTCCACGTCGGTGCTGCCCCAGGGAATCACCGTCACGCTCGGGTCGAGGTTCGCAGGCACGTCCGCGGGTGTGGCAACCACATAGGTGTAGTAGCCGGACGCGTCGATCGCGGTCTGGAAGTCGGCCGCGCAGGCGACAACGGGGTAGGGCGAGCGCAGGTCGTTCTGGCACATCGACCAGTACCGCACCTGCTGGTTCGGATCGGTAGGCGATTGTCCCACACGACTATTCGGAAATATCGGCGCCTTGCCGCGCACCACCAGCAGGCGTCCCGGCTGATAGCTGATCCGTGTTCCGATGTACTTGTTGTCGCCGTTCGGGAAGAGCCCGGAGGTGCTGGCCGGGTTGCTGAACGTCGCCTCCGGTGTGTTGCCGGGGAACGCGCCCGAGGCCGCTCCGGCGATCGCCCGGTCGAAGGCGGCCTCGGCGGCGTCGGCGACGGGACCGGTGTACGCGGCCGGGTCGAAGGGCTGCGCGCAGGGCTGGGCAGGCACGTCGGCGCCCGCGATCGAGAGCTTCACATCGGGCAGCGGGACGCCGCCACTGAGCGAGGCCGGTTCGGTCGGAACATAGACACGGACGATGACGAAGCCGATCGGCGTGCTCTGCCACTCGCGACAGCCTGGATCTCGTTGCGGCTGTGGTCGGCCGGCCCGTTGACCAGCGTGGCGTGCCAGCGCCGCTGCGCGGCGGGCAGCGATGCGGCGGTGGCGTCGACGAACGGATTGGCGCTGCCCGGATCGGCGACGATCTGGTCGTCGCGCAGGGTGTCCACGGTGTCGAGGTCGGTCCCGTAGGTGTTCAACGAGAAATACCGGGCGGCCGGATAGGTACCGGACAATTCGATCGAGTTACCCGGTCCCAGCGCGTAGGGCATCAGCCAATACGTCGAATTCGCATCGGGGAAAGCCACATTCAGCACGGTGCTGTTGGACATGAACCGCCACGCGCACAGCGCCGAGTCCGGCGGATCCGCGGAGGCAGGCGCGGCGAACCCCACCGCGGCCAGCAGCGTTGCCACCACACAACCGACGCGAACGATCAAAGCCCCAACCGAATGCATGACGATCCCCTCGCTGCGCTCGAACACCGGCGAACTATCGAGAATCCCGCCCGTCCACGTCACCGTGGTCGGCTCGCGATCAACGTAGTGCACCGCATGGCAGCGAACACCCACGGGCTACTCGTATCCCCACCTCACGCCATATACAGGCGGGGCCGTCGACGTCTGGTACTCGCCGTTTACGGGGCTCGCCGTGGTTCCGGCATCGCGCACGCCAGCCCGTCGGCCATCCCGGTCGGCTGCACACCGAGACCTTGATTGAGCCTGGCCCGCTGGTTCTCCCACGCGATGCTCGCCGCCAACTCGGCCAGCTGTGCCTTCGACAGATGGGTGAGCAGAGTTTCGCGCAATTCGTCGATATCGACCGCCGGTGTCACCGTCATCGCCTCCGCGAACGCGATCACCAGCTTCTCCAGCTCGGTGTAGGCATCACTGGTCCGATACCGAGGCAGATCGATGAGCTGCTGCTCGGTCAGCCCCGCCGTATGCGCCAGCGCCGACCCGATGTCGAGACAGAACTGACAGGCCACCAGCCCCGCCGTCTTGAGCTCGGCCAACTCCTTGAGCCGAGGATCCAGCTTGTTGCTGAACAGCAATGCCGTCTCATACCCCATGGTCGCCGCCGCGATCTGCGGCCGCCGCCCGAGCCACCCCACCAGATCCCCCCGATGACGCCGAGCCTGCCCCAGCACCTTGATGTAACCCCGAACCCGCGTGACCACCCGCATCGATAACACCCCTTCGTGCCGACGATTCCCTGCCCATGAACCTACGCCGGGACTCCACCGAACCCCAGGGTGATCCGCCTCGCTTCCAGGCGGGGGAGAGGGGCTCAACGCCCACCGAAAGACGCCGCGACCCAGCGCCATGGGTCATGCTGAGTGCCCCCACAGGGACTCGAACCCTGACTGTTCGGGGGTTTTCGGTGTTCACATTCGATCCCACCAGATCACGGCGGTCGGTCTACCTGCGGCGATGGCAAGGCGTGCTGCACGTTCAGTCCCGGATGATCACGGGCACCTGCGGGCCCACGGTGCAGACCCTCGACGCGAGACGATGCACAGCTATTTCGGGTTGACAAGTCCGCTGTACCTTATCGGCCGACGCAACAGAATTCGCTGCGGGACCGCCAGATATGGGTTCTGCGGCCAGATCGGCGCACGAGGAATGCGCCGGTGCGGCCAACGCTCGACAGATTGTTGCGGTTCCAACCCTGCCGTGGATAGGCTGGGCCCCGTTGTCTTGATGAGGGGGTCGCGTGTCAAGTGAGAACGATACGCCTACAACAGTTTTCGCGATGGTTCCAGTAGAAGTGACCGACGCGGGTAACTACGTCCAGCAAGTCGCCGAGTCGATGATCAACGGACTCAGTTCGCTCGAACGCGAGGTATCTGGCGTCCTCAGCAACTGGACAGGATCGGCGGCAGACGCCTTCGGGGAAGGCTGGACTGAAACCAAGAAGGGTGCCGCCGACGTGTTGAACGCCCTCAACATCATGGGCGAACTCTTGGGTGACGCGAGCAAAGCCATTGTCAGCCAGGACATCTCCAATTCTAATGCCCTAAGCTCGCTCGATCTACCAGAACTGAACCTGTGATGGTCGACCACTCCCGCGACTTCGCCTTCGACATCGACGAGCTAGACCAGCTCATCAGCCGCGCCGATGGATTCATCGGATTCCTCACCGAGAGCCTCGATGGCATCAACCACCGAATCGCCACCATCCAACAAACCTGGCACGGAGCTGCTGCCACCGCTCAAGAGGACGCCTACCGAGAATGGGCAACTGGGGCTGCAGCGGTGGTTGACGGGCTCACCCAGATGTACAACGCCGCCGTCACTGCCCGCGACGCCTACAGCCAAGCATCAGACATCAACTTGAGAATGAGCGGCGGCTGAACTTTGTGGCCTCGATCTCCCCGCAGTCCTATGAGACCGCAGCCAAGGCCTGCTACGACCTATCGGAGAAATTCCAAACCGTCTACAACTCACTGCAAACCGTTATTTTAGACACCCCCGCGATGGCCGGGGGATATAGAGCAGTCCAGCCGTGGTCGAAGGCCTACGATATCCGCGCCGCCGCAGTGGCCACGGTCTCGACCAACTTCGCGCGCGCCCTGCGAAAATATGCCGACATACTGACCGCGTCCAACTACAACTGGATGCTCGGGGAATACATCGCCAACATCGACCCCAACAAAGGCGACCCCCCAACGTTGCCCACCGGCTTCCCCACGGAACTACCCTACGGCCCGGGCATAGCTGCTGGTGTCGCCTCATCGGGAACATACAGTAACGGACTGCAAACAGACTGGACCGAACTACAAGACAAAGTCACCACGCTTGTCTCTGGCGGCCAAGTCCCTGACGGCGACACCGAAAACCTCGAGCGCGCGGCAACCGCATGGAAGACCTTCGGCAATTCAGACCCGCTTGAATACGGTGTGGCACAACTACTCACGGTCGCCTCCGGGCTGGAGCGCGGCTTCGGATCTCAGGTCCCAAGAGACATTCCGAACCACGCAACCAACCTTCGCACGCTCGCTCACAGCCTCCGCGACATCCGTACCGCGGCTGGCGATATCGCAGCGGCGATCGAGGCCCACAAGGTTGCTCTGACGACGATGCGCGCGGACATCAACACCCAGTTCGCGATGGTCGTGGTCGTCACCGCCATCTCGATTGGGCGTTCGACGGTAACCGTCAAAGAGCCACCAACAAAAACAAAAACACCAAGCAAGCAACAATCATCCGACCCCAACGGAAACAAAGTCGAGATCGATATCGACTTCCTCAACGATGCCGCCGGGGCCATCGCCGGACCTGCCAACACCTTCCTCGCTACACTCGGCGGCCTCACCTTCACCACAGCAGAGCTGACCAACGGCCAGCTGCTGACCATCGTCGCACTGCCAATACTGATCACTGAAAGGCAGGGCGTAGCGCTCACAGACCAAGGACAATCTCCAATCAATGGAGCAGAGGAAGCCAAAAAGGTTCGCGAACGCCTGGCTGCAAGCGGAGAAACGATAAAGAAAACTCGTAATGTCGCCGTGGCGCGGGGCGAGATTAACGGACAGCAAATCAGCCTAGACGCGGTCAGTGGCGACGACTCTCCAACGGGCACGGTGCAAAAACCGGAGAACCCGGTCCTAAAGCCAGAGTCCGACGATAAGCTAACGGTCCGGCCTACGGACTCCGAGTTTAAAATTCTTGATAGCTTAGCGCAACAGCTTGAGCCTGGCGCAACGGGGACAATCGACTTATATACTGAGCGTGAACCTTGCGATGCTTGCCAGAGTGTGGTAGAAGAATTCATGAAGAAATACCCTGGAGTGCAGGTGAAGGTTACCTATGGTGGATGACGGTAGTGACCACGACATAGAGACGTTCAGTCATGAGTTGATTGAGTCCGGATTTGCAACGAGCGACACGATAATAGGGTGTGACTCGGCGGAGATCGCACAGGTTTATTCCATTGCCCCCGAAGGCTTCCCCATCCCTGATGAGTATCAGGCCTTTCTTGAAAAGATGGGAAAGAAGGCTGGCACCCTCTTTAGGGGAACTGACCTATTCTTTCCGCGAATGCTCGATGCGGTAGAGGCGGCCGAAGATGTCTCTGGCAAGGGGTTAACGTTGGATGGCCGCTTTTTCTTCGGTCATCATCAAGGTTATAAAGTGTATTTCTTCAAGCGTGGATCCGGTGCAGTCTATGGCTACCAGGAGGGTACTTCCGAGGAGGAAAAGCTTGCAGATGGGTTCATCGAATTCCTTCGGGATTCCTGGCGTATCCAGCAGAGGATTCGCGAATCTACGGAAGCTATGCGTAGGGAGAGGCTTGGACGTATGGAATAGAATGCTCGTCGAGTAGGGGGCCCGGCGAGGATCTTGGTGAACCCCGACAGTAGGCGGCCGAGGCCGACGTTGGCGAGGTTGCCGCGGTCCAGGACTCGGCCGTAGCGGTGGTTGGTTTTGCGGACCGGGTCGGCACCGTTGGCGCGAACATGGTCGTGGAGGCTGTCGCCGTAGGGCGGGGAGGTGATCACCAGATCCACCTGACCCCGCAACTCGTGCGGGACCAGCTCGCCCAGCTTGCGGGCATCACCGGAGTAGACGGCCGCATCGAGTCCGATACCCGCTTCCCGGGCGAGTCCGATGTTGGTGCGTGCCAGCTCCGCCCACCGGGTCTCGTATTCGACACCGACCGCGCGGCGGCCCAGGTGCAGCGACTCGACGAGGGTGGTGCCGATTCCGCCGCATCGGATCCAGGACGAGATCGCCGGGGCGGGTGTAGGTGTTCACGGCGTGGGCCACGATGGCCGGGAACATCTTGGCCGGATGCTTGACGCTGTCGGGGTGGTAGCGGCCCCGCCGTTGCGCGGTCGGGGCGTGCTGGGCGGTTGCCCACACCGACATCGGCACATCGACGGCGGCCTGTGCGGTGGTTGCGGTATCGGTGTCTGCAGGGGTGGTGGCGGGGTGCGCAGTCATCGAGTTGTCCTTCGCGGAATCGGTATGTCGGGCAGCAAGGTTGGCGCAGAGGTCAGCCGTGTTCAGGCAGCAGGAACACAGATGTCGGTATGAGCGACGAGGTGGCGTGGCAGGCCCGGCACGGTCGGGTCGGCGGGCGTGGGCGCGGTGACGGTGTCGCCGGTGACCGGGGCGGCGACGATGTGTTGGAGGTACAGCAGATCGGCGGACTGGGCGGCGAGGATGATCGAACCGGCCGGGTCGAGCAGAACGCCCTCGGTGCTGTGGCGGCAGCGGCTGAGCACCACCAGCACGCCGCCCATCGCCATCGCCTCGGTCGCGAGCGCGGTGATGTACTCGGCAGCGCGCACCGGATCGGCAAGGTTGCCCAGCAGACTCGCGATCACGAGATCGACGGACTCAGCACTGTCCGGGGGCATCGGTGCTGTCGCGGTCAAGGTCCCGAATCTGCGCGAGGGCTGCTGTCGTGTCCGGCGTGGGTACGCGCAGGTTGCCTCGGGCGGTGGGGCTGGCTAGTCGATCAACAGCACTGTCGAACCGGGCGCGGAGAACTCACCGACGGCGCGGGCAACGATCGCTTCGGGCCAGCGGTCGTTCGGATCGAGTTGATCGGGCCCCAAGGACCGAATCCACAGTCCTGAGCCGCGATCATTTTCGGTGAAACTGTTGCTATACAACCAGGTTGGAAAAGGCCGCTCTCGTCGATCTCGCCGTGGGCAGAGGCCATGGTGGCGTAGTCGGCAAGTCGGTTCGCCCAGGTCGGCCAGAACCCGACGGTCATCGGCAGCCCATTCGCTCAACACCGGCACCAGGTCTTCGTCGGCGCATAGCGGGATGTCTTGGTGCGTCCGGCCACCACAGCGGAGAGCCACAGCGTCCATCCGTCCGGGGGCGTCATCGGCCTGGCAGGTTCGTTCCGTGGCCATGATGTTTACCTGACCATCGCGAGTCGACACGAGTCGGTTTTGGCCCGAACTCACGTGAGAGGAGCTGGGTGGGCATGTTTCGGAACTGGGGGATCTACTCGCTGCGGCGGTCCCGCATGACGATGGCTGGGCTTGGCAGGCAACAGGAAGTTTCGGCGCGAATTCTTGGTGTTTTTTTGGGAATCGCCCATATTTTGCAAGTCCCCAGACCCACCAACCGGGCCTGACCTGGCATTTGAGTGCCCCCACAGGGACTCGAACCCTGACTGTGCGGATTTTAAGTCCGCTGCCTCTGCCAATTGGGCTATAGGGGCGTCCCGGATAGCGTAGCGAATCGTACGGGTGTACCGGAATCCTGTTGGTCGACAAGGTCGGCCCGGCGTGTCGGAACAGACCACGCCGGGACCGATCATGTCATCGAAGGGGCTGGTCAGTCGTCACTCGCGGCCTTTTTACCGAGGACCGAGTGGCGGCGGCCGTAGGCGAAGTAGACGGCGAAGCCGATGGCCATCCAGATCACGAAGCGCAGCCAGGTTTCCACCGAGAGGTTCACCATCAGCCACAGGCAGGCCGCGACGGCCAGGATGGGGATGAGGGGGACCAGGGGGACACGGAAGCCGCGGGGCAGGTCGGGGCGGGTGCGGCGCAGGACGATGACGCCCACCGAGACCAGGACGAAGGCGAACAGCGTGCCGATGTTCACCATTTCTTCCAGCGTGCCGAAGTCGACGAAACCGGCCAGCACGCAGCAGATCACGCCGACGATGGCGGTGAGCCGCACCGGCGTGCCGCGCTTGCCGGTGTGGGCAAGCCCGCGGGGCAGCAGACCGTCGCGCGACATCGCGAACAGCACGCGGGTCTGCCCGAGGAACAGCACCATCACCACGGTGGTGAGGCCGGCCAGGGCACCGATCGAGATGACGTTCTTGGCCCAGTCCACGCCGTGGATCTGGAATGCCGTTGCCAGCGTGGCGTTCTCACCGGACAGCTCGGTGTAGGGCACCATGCCGGTGAGCACCAGCGTCACCGCCACGTAGAGCACGGTGACGATCAGCAGCGAACCGAGAATGCCGCGCGGCACCGCCTTCTGCGGGTTCTTGGTCTCCTCGGCGGCGGTCGCCACCACGTCGAAACCGATGAACGCGAAGAACACGATGCTGGCCGCGGCGAGCAGGCCGTACCAGCCGAAGTTGGTATCACCCGCGCCGGTGATGAACTGGAACAGCGTCTGGTGCAGTCCGCTGGCGCTTTCCTCGGCGGGCTGCGACGGCGGGATGTACGGGCTCAGGTTGGACGCCTTGAAATAGGTGATACCGAGCACGAGCACCAGTGCGATGACGGCGAGTTTGATCGCCACCGCGACGGCCGACACCCGTGAGGACACCTTGGTGCCGACGGCGAGCAGCACGCCGAGCACAGCGAGCAGTAACACCGCGCCCCAGTCGAAGGTGATCGACCCCAATTGCACAGTGGCGGAATCGAATCCGAATACCGTGCCGAGATATTGCGACCAGCCTTTCGCGACCACCGACGCGGCGAGCGCGAATTCCAAGATCAGGTCCCAGCCGATGATCCACGCCACCAATTCACCGAAAGTGGCATAGGAATAGGTATAGGCGCTACCGGCCACCGGCACGGTCGACGCGAATTCCGCATAACAGACCGCGGTGAGCCCACACGCGATCGCCGCGAAAACGAATGCCAGCGACACCGACGGCCCGGCTACATTGCCCGCGGTACGCGCGGTCAGTGTGAAGATGCCCGCGCCGACGACGACGGCGACACCGAAGACCGTGAGATCCCAGGCCGTCAGATCTTTGCGGAGTTTGGAATCGGGATCGTCGGTGTCGAGAATCGACTGCTCGACGGATTTGGTGCGGAACAACCCGCTCCCTCGGCCGGGCGATCGGCCCACGTCTGGAGCGTCTTGCGGTGTCGGCACGGTATTTCTCCTTCTTCTCACGAACGTAATCGGGGATTACCCGTAACCAGGTCAGTGCACGCCCTGCATGCGGCGCTTGATCCAGGGCGCGCACGCCACGACGACGAGACCGGCCACGATGGCCGCGGCACCGCTGAACCCGAAGTAGGCGGTTTCGCTCTCGGGGCTGTAGAAGCGGGCCAGCGTGCCCGCCATCGACGTGCCGATACCGACGGAGAAGAAGTACAGGGCCATCATCTGCGAGCGGAACGCGGCGGGCGCGAGATGCGTGGTGACCGCCAGACCGATCGGCGAGAGCAGCAATTCCGAGACCGCGAAGCCGCCCAGGATCGCGAAGACCGCGAGCACCGGCACGGTCTTACCGTCGAACCCGCTGAGCAGCGCGAACAACCAGAACGCGATGCCCATCCCGATGACGCCGAGCGCGAACTTGATCGGCGTGCTCGGCGCGCGATTGCCGAGCTTGGTCCACATCAGCGCGAACAGCGGCGAGAGCACGATGATCCACACCGGCTCGACCGAACCGATCCAGCTGGCCGGCGCCTCCCAGCCGAAGATCCGCCAGTCGACGCGCTCGTCGGAATACACCGCGAGCATGGTGAACATCTGCTGGAACAGCGACCAGAACACCGCGTTGGCGATGAACAGCGGGATGAACGCGACCACCCTTGTTCGTTCGACCTGGGTCACCTTGGCGCTGCGCAGCATCACCGTGAAGTAGACGACCGAGGCGACCACGATGACGCCGGTGGTGACGTCGGAGAGATTCTCGAGGGTGATCAGCTTCGTCAGCACGGCGACCAGCACCACGACCGCGGCGACGGCGACGGCGATCAGCACCGGGGTCAGTTCGCGGCGGGTGATGGGATTGGGCACTTCGCGCCCGTGGGTGCCGAGATTGCGGCGGAAGATCACGTACTGGGCCAGGCCGAGCGCCATGCCGATGGCCGCCGCGCCGAAGGCGACGTGGAAACCCCACTCGCGCTGCAACAGGCCGGTCAGCAGCGGGCCGCAGAACGCGCCGATATTGATGCCCAGATAGAACAGCGTGAACCCGCCGTCGACTCGCGCGTCCGTCGGCGCGTAGAGCGTGCCGAGCAACGACGACGCGTTCGCCTTCAACCCGCCACTACCCAGCGCGACCAGCACCAGACCCACGCCGACACCGGTGAGCCCGGGCAGCACCGCCAGCGCGAGATGCCCGGCCACGACCACGACACCGCCGTAGAAGACCGTTCGCTCCATCCCCAGCACCCGGTCGGCAATCCAGCCGCCGAGCACGGTGGACAGGTATACCAAGCCGCCGTACGCGCCGACGATGCCGAGCGCGGTGCTCTGCGCGATCCCGAGGCCGCCCTCGGTGGTGGAGTAGTAGAGGTAGTAGCCCAGGATGGTGAGCATGCCGTAGAAGGAGAAACGCTCCCACAGCTCGACGCCGAACAGGTTGGTCAAACCGATGGGGTGACCGAACAGGGTGCGTTCGGCCGCCGTGTCGGCGGGGCTCGGCGGGTCGCCGAGCCGTGCTTCTTCCGTGGACATAAGGGAACGATCCCACGTCGAAACGGCGGACAGCAATTTTCCCGCATCGTCGCGGGTTCGGCGTGCCGTGCCCGCCGGGCCGGTGCGAACACGTCCGGCGGCGGACCCCGACACCAATTAGGCTGTGGTGACCGGACTCCCGCGACGGACGAGGAAATCAGACGTGCTGACAGCCCAGGTGACCGTGCCCGTGCGGCCGGAGCGGGCGTTCGCGACCCTGGCCGACGGCTGGCTCTACGCGAGCTGGGTGGTCGGCGCCTCGCACATCGGTAAGGTCGACCCCGGCTGGCCCGCCATCGGCAGCCGCATCCACTACCGATTCGGGCTGTGGCCGGTGCTGATCAGCGATACGACGGTGGTGCGGGCGATCGACCCGCCGCACCGGCTGGAGCTGGAGGCGCGGCTGTGGTCGGTCGGCTCGGCATGGATCACGCTCACGCTCGTCGAACAATCCCCGGGGCACACCACGATCCGGATGGTCGAACGCGCCGCCCGCGGACCCGCGCAGTTGATCCCCGGCCTGGCGCAAGATCTGCTCTTCTCGGCACGCAACCAGGAATCCCTGGATCGGCTGGCCGCTTTGATCCGTGCGCGTTCGCAGAATGAATGACTCGCAGGAATTCCGACCGGTTCGTATTTCTTGATAGCGAGTATTTCGCATTGCAATGGTTTCGTGGAATTCTCTGTCTCCGCGTTCTGTCTGCGCTTGTGGATTAGTCTCTAGCCCACTGTCGAAATGCGTTGGGTAGATCAGGGGAACGCGTGTGCTTCATATCGAGCACTTCAACAATGGCTGGATGAATCCGGTACTGGCCTTCGGCCTGTCGTTCATCGGTTCGGTATTGGGGCTACGGTGCGCGGTGCACGCCAAAGCGTCGTCCGCACCGCTCGGGTGGCTCATCGCGGCGTCGGTCGCGCTGGGCGGCGCGGCCATCTGGGTCATGCACTTCACGGCCATGCTCGGGTTCGGCATCGACGGTGCGGTCATCCGCTACGACGTGCCGTTGACGCTGCTCAGCGCGGTCATCGCGATCGTGGTGGTGCTGATCGGGCTCACCGTCGTCACGGGGGGCGGCAACGAGTGGGTGACGCTGCCGATGGGTGGCGCCATCACCGGGCTCGGGGTGGCTGCCATGCACTATCTGGGGATGTGGGCGATGCGCACCCAGGCTGTCATCGAATACGAGCCGGCGCTGATGGCGTTGTCGCTCGTGATCGCGGTGGTAGCGGCCACGGCGGCGCTGTGGTTCATGCTGCACGTGCGTGGCCTGCTGATGACGGCGGGCGCCGCGCTGGTCATGGGAATCGCGGTGTGCGGCATGCACTACACGGCGATGGCGGCGATGCGCGTGCACCATGGTGAACCGATGACCGTGGTGGACGGTGTCACGCCGGTGCAATTGCTGCTGCCGTTGATCGCGACGGTGTCGCTGGTGGTCACCGGATTGGTGATCGTGGTCGGGCTGGCCGAAGTCGGCGACAGCCGGTCGGAATTCACACCGGTGCGACCGAGCGCGGGTGGTATGTACAGCACGGATCCGGCCACGCTCTCCGACAGCGGAAAGCACTGGCCGCGTCAGCCGGATTGACCGCCGTGGCCGAGTGTTCGGCCACGGCGGCATCCATCAGCTCGGCTGAGGTAGGTCGCAGTCATCGACCTTCGGATTGGCGCCCACATAGTTCAAGGGGCCCGCGATGATCGTCACCGCGATGGTGCCGAGGGTCGCGCAGTTCTGATCGCGTTCGGTGTAGTAGCCGCGTTGGCCCGCGGCCAGGATTCCGATCAGTAACCACACCAGCACAACGATCGAAATGATGCGTGAACTACTGCCTGCCATGACTGGTCCTCTGGTTCGACGGATTCTGCGCATGGTCAGTAGTAGTGCCGACGGCCGCCGATAACACGCCCGGTGCTACCGACCAATGCCAGGACGAGGCCGACCACGAGGAGGATGACTCCCACCGTGGTGAGGAGGGGGATGCCGAATACGAGTCCAGCTATGAGAAGAATTGCGCCGAGAATAATCATCAGATCTCACCTTGTTCGGTGTCGGGACTGTGGAATGCCGGCGGGCACCCACAATAGCCGCATGCCCGGTTTTCCCGATTCGAAACAGGCTGTGCCCCAAGCGACCGGGGCACCGGCCGCCGTGACCGATCAGTCGGCCACGGCGGCGCGGGGACGGGTCAGCGTCCGAAGATCGGCAGCGCGGCCGAGCCCGTCGAAGGCGGGGGCGGGGCGCTGGAGCCGAGGTCGGCGTCGAACGAGCCGGTGCCGCTACCGACGTCGACCGAGCCCATCGAGCTGCCGGTGGGTGGGCCGATCACGACCGAACCGGAGGGGAGCAGATCCCAGTCGGCGCTGCCGACCGCGTTGGCGGTGCCGGCGGTGCCGAGCAGGGTTCCCGCGGCGAGCACGGCCAGCAGGCCTGCCCTGGCGGCGGTGTTTTGACGGATGGACATGGGTGATACCTCCGAGAGCTTCGCTGTGATAGCTCCCAGACGGTAACTGAAATACGCTGATTTCACACCAGATCGGCGTGGTCCGCTACGCCTGTGGCCGCTGGCCCACTTCCATCTGAACGCGGTAGCGGTCGGCGCGGTACCAGCTCTGGGTGTGCTCGATCGGCACCTCCGCGCTGAACGACACCCGGTCGAAATGCAGTACGGGAGCGCCCTTCTTGACACCGAGCAGCGCCGCGACACCGGCTTCGGCGGCCTGGGCGTCGACCGTCTGCACGGCGCGTTCGATCGGCCTGCCGTAGCGGTCTGCCGTGGTCCGGTAGATCGAGCCGGTGAGATCGTGCGAGATCAGGCCGGGCACCAGTTCGGGGTTGAACCAGGCATCGTCGACACTGACCGGATCGTCGTCGGCCAGGCGCAATCGGCGCACGTGATAGGCGAGCACGCCCTGCGGCAGACGCAGCGCGCGGGCGGTGGCCTCGGGCGCTACCGCCTCCTCGGCGACGAGCACCAGGGTGGTCGGATGGTGGCCGAGCGCGCGCATTTCCTCGGTGAACGAGGCCAGGTGCAGCCGCGACTGCACGGGCCGGTGCGCGACGAAAGTCCCCTTGCCGCGAACCCGGACCAGATATCCCTCGTTCACCAGCTGACCGACCGCCTCGCGCACGGTGATCCGGCTGACGCCGTAGTCCTGCATCAGATTGCGCTCGCTGGTCAGCAGATCGCCCGGCTGCAGCTCGCGCGTGCACTTCTGCAGCAGGATCGCGCGCAGCTGTTCGTGTTTGGGCACTGCGCTGTCGCGCAGCGGTGCGGGCATCGCCAGTGGCTCCTTTTTCCTGGTAGGCCGACCGGTCCCTACTGGTCCTATCCGGTGAAAACGAGAATACGCGACGGGCGCCGAGGTGCCCAGAGATCTACACCCGGATCAGCGGATTCCCGGTGTGCGCGGGTCGGTGCCGACGCATCCCAGGATGACGCATCCCGGTGGCGAATCCGCGAACGGGGCCTTCGGAGTTTCGCCGAGGCAGTCGAGGAAGTTGCATCCGGGGTAGGCGTACGGGCCGACGCCGAGCGTGCCGAAGAAGGCATCGGGCCGGGCGATCATCGGATCGGTCACGCTCACATCGGGACGTTCCCGATACTCGCCGGGATCGGGGATCTGCTGGTCGCGGAACGCGGAGACGAGCGTGCGCATCACGTCGTGGGTGTAGGTGGTCGAACTGCCCACCGTCGCGACACCGGTCCAATTCAGCACCAGGCCGAGGCTGGGCACGATGAAGCTGTCGTTGCGCAGCATGCCCGACATCTTCACGGCGTCGTCGGGCAGTCCGGGGAACTCGAGCCGGCACGGTGCGCCGTTGATCACGAACAGGAAGCCGTAGCAGGGCATGCTCGGCGACGGTGACACGGCCGCGCGCATGTAGTCCTCGGAGATCACCTGCCGGTCGTTCCAGCGGCCCCGATTGCCCACGAGCAGGCCGAGTTTCGCGAAGTCGTCCGGCGGCAGGATCAAATGCGCGTGGCCGTAGGTGTTTCCGGCACGGTCACGGGCCCAGTAGTAGTCGCTGCGGGCGATGCCCAACGGGTCGAACAGCTTTCGCTGCGCGAAGATCTGGAAATCCTCGCCGACCGCCTGCTGCACCACGTAGACCAGCAGGTCCACCGCGCGCTGGCTGTAGCGGAACATCGTGCCCTGCGGGCGTTCGATCGGCATCGCGAGTGCCTGGGCGACGACATTGGGATCGAGTTGCGCCAGCCCTGTCGCGCCCTCCGCCGCCACGGCGACTTCCATGCCGGAGGACTCGGTGAGCAGATTGCGCACGGTGATCTCCCGGTGCGCGGCGTCGCCGAGACCCGGTGGCAGATAGCGCCCGATCGGCTCGTCGATCCGCAGCAGCCCCTCGTCGACGGCGGCCCCGGCGACGAGTGCCACGACACTCTTGGTCCCGCTCCACAGATTCCACGCCACCCCACCGGATTCGGCGTTGCGCGGGCCCGTCGCGATCAGGCAGTTGTTGCGGTACAGCTGGATGTTGAAGCGGGTCACGTCGGTGGCCCGCGCCATGGCGGCGGCCAGCACGGCGGGGTCGAGCGCGGCTTCGGCCGGTGTCGCGGACTGTGGGGTGCGGCCGGTGGTGACCTCACACTGCTTCGCGGTGACCGGGTCGGCCGTCGCCGGACTCGGGAGCCATGCCCCCGAAATCAGGGTCATCACGGTAATCGTCGCTGCCACAACGTATTTCAGATAGCCCTGCACGCAACCCTCCAGATGGTGTGTCCGGAGGGGAATCGTGAACGATCACGTTCTTGTTACGGGGGAACTCAGCTGCCGTACGGCGTGCACGCCGCGATCGCTTCGTCCTTGGACGTGTTGAAAATATCGATCACGCCGTTGAGTTCGTCGGTGGGCGCCCGGCGTTCGAGGGTGTCGGCGAGGGTATTGGTCTTCTCGATGTAGGCGCGCAGCGGTGCGGACAGATCGGTGATCACATCGGCGGTGATCTTGCGGTCGAGGTCCTTGGCGCTGTTGCGCAGGGTGGTGACCGCGTCCGTGGCCTTGGCGTCGGCATCGGGTGCCTGATCGTTGGATGCCGCGATGTAGGCGTTGAACGAGGTCACCGAGGTCTTGTTGGCCGAGCGCAGGCCGTCGCACGCCGTGTCGTTGGCCGCCTCGATCTTCGCCGCTTTCGACGATGCCGCCGCCGCCGAGGACGCCGCCACCTCGGAGGTGTACGAGGCGAGCTCGCTCTGGTTCACCTCGGCGGTGCCCGGCACCTGCTGGGAGCAGGCGCCGAGGAAGATCACTCCGGTCGCGGTGGCCGCGAACGCGGTTCCGAGCCCCAGCCGTTCCAGTACTCGCATTTCTCTCTCCTGCCTCGAGATTGCAGGCACCGGTTGGGCCGGAGCCGAACATATCGACCGTACTGGCAACTTCCGGGTGACGTCAGGTCGCGGTGACGATTTCGATGACGAACCGAGACGCGGCGCCGGGGTGCCGGGCCCGGCGCCGCACCCGGTCAGTTCTGTCCGAGCATGCCGCGCATGGTGGCGATCTCAGCCTCTTGATCGGCCACGATCGCCGTCGCGAGCTGGCGTGTTTGCGGATTCACGCCGGCGTTCAGCTCGGTCTGGGCCATCCCGACCGCGCCCTCGTGGTGCTCGATCATCATCTCCAGCCACTGCCGGTCGAAATCGGCGCCGTTCGCGGCCTGCAGACTGCTCATCTGCGCGTCGGTCATCATGCCGGGCATGTCGTGCCCGCCGTGCCCTTCGGTCGCGCTCGGCGCGGGCTTGCCGAAACCGGCGAGCAGATCGGTGATCTGCTGCATCTCCGGCGCCTGTGCCTTCTCCACCTGGGCGGCCAGTGCGATGAGCTGCTGGTTCTGGGTGTGGCTCGGCACCATCTTCGCCATCTCGACGGCCTGCGCGTGATGCGGGTACATCATCTGCAAGAAGGTGACGTCGGCATCGTTGAAGTCGGTACTCGCGGCCGCGCTGGTCGCGGTGGTGGTGGTGGAGTGCTCGGTGGTGTGCGTGGTGGTGCTGTCGTCGCTACAACCCGCCGCGAACAAGACGGTGGCGGCAGCGGCGACGAGGACGTGGGTACGGCTGATGGACATGGTGATCCTCCTGGGGATTCGGGTGGGATGTCGAAACTGGCAGGGCACGCGGGTGCCGTGCCTGTCAGATCCGCAGAATCGCCAGTTGGGACAGGGTGAGGACGGTCCATGGTGGTGGGCGTTCGCGTCGGCCGCGCCATGCCGTCGACGGTTGCCGAGCGGCTTCGGAGGTGTCGCCGAGGCGGTAGAGCAGGACCAGGGTCAGTGCGATGGCGAGTGCGGCCAGGACGAAAACGCAGGCGTGGACGGCGGCGTGCTCATCACAGCCCGCCGCGCCGCAGCCTGTGTGCGGGTCGGCGGGGGCGGCGATGAGCACCGTCGAGTCCGTCGACGGTGCTCCGGCGAGAACCGCGATGTCCTGCGCGGAGTGGTCGATCGCGAGGACCCCGGCGTGCTCGCCGGTCGGAGCCGCCGCCGGACGCGGATCCGAGTGGTCGGTGGCGACCGGAGCCTGCGGGCCGTGCGCACTGTCGCTCGCGTGCGCGGTGCCGAAGACCGCTGAGTGCATGGCGACGATCCCGGCGAGCAGCATCAGCACGGCGAGCGCCCTGGCAATGCCGGGTGCGCGCGCGGGCTGCTGGTCCATCACGGCGACCAGTCTAGCGATCGCCGGCGTGATACCCGGTAGGGGTAGGGATTACGGGGTGGCGATGTCGACGACCAGGCGAGGGGGATCGGCGAGAGCGGTGACGGAGAACGGTGGCTGGTCGGCGTCGAGGCCGATGAACGACTGGGTGACGCCCTCGTAGACCAGCTTCTTGTAGACACCGGTGATGGTCGGCGCGCCCGGATCGGTCACCGGATCGGGCCCGGCGAACGGGGGGACGGTCGAGTCGAACGGATACGCCGAGCCGAGAATGCGCACCTCGAGAATCGCGCGTCCTGCCACGTCGACGGTCTTGCCGCTGCCGTCCTGCACCGCGCTGTCGGTGTAGGCCACCTGCCAGCCGGGGGACCCCATGCCGCCGAGCTCGTAGACCACGCGGTCGAAGCCGGGCTGCCTGCCGATCCGGATATCGGTGACGGTCAGTGCCGCGCCCGGGGAGGCCGCGCCGGACTTCGGGCTCGCGTCGGTCGGCACTTCGCCGGTGGCGTCGGCGAACGTGCTGGTGGTGCTCGTTGTTGTCGGCGGCGCGGCGGCCGGTGCGTCGTCGGTGCCGCAGCCGGATACCGACACCGCGGCCGCGGCGATCAGCACGAACACGAGGGCGTTGCGCATGAGGCTGATGCTACGCAGGGACAGCGGCGTGGTGGGCGAAGTAACACGGGGCGTGTTCGGGCTACCGAAAGTTTGCTGATTACTTCGAAATGGGAGCTGTTGCTGTTGATGCGCGCAGGTCGGGGCCTGGATTTTCGGTGAACGCGTACCAGTTCCGCGGTTAGCGCGACCTGCGGTGATCGGTTCCGGCGCGGGCCGGGTGGTGGCCTTCGGCGAAGCATTGGGAAACAACGAAATTCGTGAGGCCGGCGAATCCGGAGCGATCTGCCAGGCCGTCGCGAATCGATGGAACCTGTTAGTGCTCAGTGAAATACATCCCACGACGACCCGTCCGGAGCCACCTCGCCGGTCGATACCGGGGCCGGATGTGACGGTGGGGCAACGATCTAGCACACTTGCCGGGTGGACAGTGTTGAGGACGTATTCGACCGACTACGCCGGTATCCGGATGTGGAGGCGCCGAACCTCTATGCCGTCGACGCCGCCGACCGACTGATCCTCGACACAGCCGCCGATGCCCTCGCGGCCGCGGGTAGCGGTGAGGTTGCGGTGATCGGCGACGCCTACGGCGCGCTCACCCTCGGGATCGCCGCGCAGCACGGACTCGCCGGTATTCGCGTGCACCAGGACCTGATCACCGGCGAATCGGCGCTGGCGGCCAATGCCAAGACCCTCGGTCTCACCGATCGCTACACCGCCCACGCCCTCGACGCCGACCTGCTGTCCGGGGCGCGCGTGGTCGTGATGCGGTTGCCGCGGATGCTGTCCGGTGTCGCCGAGATCGCCGAGGCCATCGCCCGCTACGCCGCCGACGATGTGGTGGTGTTCGCGGGCGGTCGCGACAAGTACCTCACTCCGGCCATGAACGAGATACTCGCCGAATTCTTCGCGCAGGTCCGCGCTGGCCGGGGTCGGCAGAAGTCGCGCGTGCTGGTGGTCGGCGAACCGCTGCCGGTGGGCGAACCCCGGTTCCCGGTGCGCGAGCACGTCATCGAGATCGACGGCGATGTCGTCGCGTTCGGTGCGGCCTTCTCGGGCTCGCGCCTCGACATCGGCACCCGCTTCCTGCTCGAGCACATGGACCGGATGAAGCCCGACGCGCGCGATGCCGTCGATCTCGGCTGTGGCACCGGCATTCTCGCGGTCGCGCTGGCCAAGTCGCGCCCGCACATCCGGGTGGTCGGCACCGACCAGTCCGCCGCCGCCGTCGCCTCGGCGAGGGCCACCGCCGAGGCCAACGGCGTCGGCGATCGGGTGACGGTGGTGCGCGACGACGCCATGTCCTCGGCCGCCGACAACAGCGCCGACCTGGTGCTGTGCAATCCGCCCTTCCATGTCGGCGCGGCCGTGCACACCGGTTCGGCCATCAAGATGTTCGTGGAGACCGGCCGCGTGCTGCGGCCCGGCGGAGAACTGTGGACGGTATACAACTCGCACCTGAACTATCGCGGCGTGGTGGAGCGGATGGTCGGGCGCACCGATGTGATCGGCCGGAACCAGAAGTTCACGGTCACGCGGTCCGTTCGTGGTCTGCGCGACGTACAACGATAGGGCGACCCGAAAGCGGTAGAGTCCGATTTGTCCGAACGGGCGGGCGGTGTGGTCCTGGACCGGATCGCTGGGAACTTTGTCCGATCGTGGCGCGTTGAACAGGGCAGTTGGAGCTTGTACAGCGACTCGTAACTCCAAGAAAGGCGCACGGTGCGTACCTCATCGAATCCGGTGTTCAAGAACCTTCCCCGCCAGGAGGGTGTCGGCGGTTACGCGAACTTCGGTTCGGGCGTAGCCGGCGCGGGCCAGCTGGGCAACCAGCAGTACGGCGAATACGGGCAGCAGTACGGCCAGCAATTCCAGCAGGCCCCTGCCACCCGCGCGATGACCATCGACGACGTGGTCACCAAGACCGGCATCACCCTCGCGGTGCTGACCGTCTCGGCGATCATCTCCTTCGCGCTGTCCAGCGCGAACCCGTCGCTGGCGCCACTGTTCGTCATCGGCGGCGCCATCGTCGGCCTGGTGCTCGTCCTGATCGCGACCTTCGGCCGCAAGATGGACAACCCGGCCATCGTGCTGTCCTACGCGGCCTTCGAGGGCCTGTTCCTCGGCGCGCTGTCGCTGATGTTCACCGACACCGAATTCGGCGGTGTGGGCGGTAGCGCCCTCATCGGCCAGGCGGTGCTCGGCACGTTCGGCGTGTTCTTCGGCATGCTCGTCGTCTACAAGACCGGCGCCATCCGCGTGACCCCCCGCTTCACCCGCATGCTGATCGGTGCGATGGTCGGCGTGCTGGTGCTGATGGTCGGCAACCTGATCGCGAGCTTCTTCACCGACGGCGGCTTCGGCCTGCGCGACGGTGGCGCCCTGGCGATCGTGTTCAGCCTGGTCTGCATCGCCATCGCCGCGTTCAGCTTCCTGCTCGACTTCGACGCCGCCGACCAGCTGATCCGCGCCCAGGCCCCCGAGAAGGCCGCCTGGGGTGTCGCCCTCGGCCTCACCATCACCCTGGTCTGGCTCTACGTCGAGATCCTGCGCCTGCTGAGCTACTTCCAGCGCGACTGATCGACGACACAAAAGGCGGCCCACCTCATCGAGGTGGGCCGCTTTTTTGGTCTGCTATCTCAGCTGAGACGCTCGATGACCAGCGCCATGCCCTGGCCGCCGCCGACGCACATGGTCTCCACGCCGAACTGCTTGTCGTAGGTCTGCAGGTTGTTCAGCAGGGTGGTGGTGATGCGGGCACCGGTCATGCCGAACGGGTGGCCCAGCGCGATCGCGCCGCCGGAGACATTGAGCTTGTCCTCGTCGATCTTCAGCTCACGTGCCGAACCGAGCACCTGCACGGCGAAGGCCTCGTTGATCTCGAACAGGTCGATGTCGGAGACCGACTTGCCCGCGATCGCCAGCGCGCGCTTGACGGCCTCGACCGGGCCGAGGCCCATGATCTCGGGCGACAGGCCGGAGACACCGGTGGAGACGATGCGGGCCAGCGGGGTCAGGCCCAGCTCCTTGGCCTTGGTGTCGCTCATGATCACCAGCGCCGCGGCGCCGTCGTTGAGCGCGCAGCAGTTACCGGCGGTGACGGTGCCGTCGGGACGGAACACCGGCTTGAGCTGGCTGACCGCCTCGTAGGTGACGCCGGCGCGCGGGCCGTCGTCCTTGCTCACGATCGAGCCGTCGGGCAGGGTCACCGGGGTGATCTCCCGCTCGAAGAAACCGGCCTTGATGGCCTCTTCGGCGCGGTTCTGCGAGCGCACGCCCCAGTGGTCCTGGTCCTCGCGCGAGATGCCGGTCAGCGACGCGACGTTCTCGGCGGTCTGGCCCATCGCGATGTAGGCGTCGGGGAGCAGGCCGTCTTCACGCGGGTCGTGCCATGCGCCCTTGCCGCCCTGGGCGGTCTCGGCGGTGCGGGCCTCGGCCTCGGCGAACTCGGGGTTCTTGGTGTCGGGGGAGCTGTCGGCGGAGCCACGGGCGTAGCGCGAGACGGTCTCCACGCCGGCGGAGATGAACACGTCACCCTCGCCTGCCTTGATGGCGTGGAAGGCCATCCGGGTGGTCTGCACCGACGACGCACAGTAGCGCTGCACGGTGGTGCCGGGGACCACGTCGAGGCCGAGCTGGATGGCGAGGATGCGGCCCATGCCGAAGCCGCCCTCACCGGCGGGAGAGCCGGTGCCGAGGATGATGTCGTCGATCTGCGTCGGGTCGAGCGAAGGCACCTTGGCCAGCGCGGCGCGAATCATCTGCGTGGTCAGGTCGTCCGGGCGCATTCCCGCCAGTGACCCCTTGACGGCACGGCCGATGGGGGAACGGGCGGTGCTGACGATGACGGCCTCGGGCATGAGGACTCCTTTTCGCGTTGTTCGACGTGAACGGCTGTTTACATGCCGGTCATTCTCGAATCTACGTCTCCAGCTGCGCGACGGGAAGAGCAGGGCGGTCGCGCACCTGCGCGATCAGCACGGGAAGCAGCTGCGCGGCGGCCAATTCGTAGCCTGCCGCGGACGGGTGGAATCCGTCGGTGGCGAAGAGGATTTCGGGCGCGGCGCGGAACTCCGAGGCGACCAGCGGCGAGCCCATCGGCACCGCGATGCCGCCCGCGATAGTGGTCGCGACCGTCTGCGCCTTGGCCAGCCGCACACTCCAGTTCGCGACGATCGTGCGCAGCGGTTGCTGGATCGCGGTGACAGTGCCCAGGTTCGGGCAGGTGCCGACCACCACCAGCGCGTCGGCCTCGCGCAGCCGCGACACCGCGGCGGCCAGCCTGCGCGCCGAAGCCCGGATGGAGTGCTTCTTGGTGATGTCGTTGGCGCCGACCAGGATCACCGCCGCGTCCGGCGGCGGCCCCGCGACGAACATCGCGTCGACCTGTCCGGCCAAGCCCTTCGAGGTGGCGCCGGAGATGGCCTTGGTGCTCAACCGGATGCGCAGGCCGGTGGCCTCTGCCAACCCGCGGGCCAACCGGACCCCCGGCACATCGGCGGCGCCGAGGCAGCCGAGCCCGGCCGCGGTGGAGTCGCCGAAGATCATCAGGTGCAGGTCGACCGGCGTCGTCTTACGCCACGGTTCCGGCAGGCTCGCGCCCGGCGCGTACACGCCATCGGCCTCTGGCGGCTTGGAGGTATCGCGGCCGATCACCGCGCGCGCCGCACCCGCCTGCGTCATCAGCAATCGATACGTCGCCCAGGAGACAGTTCCGGCGCTCGATCCGGCGAGCACCGTCGTCGCTCCGGTCACGGCCGCCGTCCGCCAGCTGATTCGAGGTGCGCTCACATTCGAAAATTCTACGACGGAGATCGCGATGAACGGAGATGTCGGCCACTTGCGGCCTGGTGGGCGCCCCTCCGCTCGGCGTCGGGCGCAAGTGCTCGGCTACCCTCGGCACCATGCGCATCGCGGATCATGTCGTCGATCTCATCGGCAACACCCCCCTTGTTCGGCTGAACTCGGTGGTCGGCCCCAACGCGGGCCTGGTGGCCGCGAAGGTCGAATACCTGAACCCGGGCGGCAGCTCCAAGGACCGGATCGCGGTCAAGATGATCGACGCCGCCGAGCAGGACGGACTGCTGAAGCCGGGCGGCACGATCGTGGAGCCGACCTCGGGGAATACCGGTGTCGGCCTGGCGCTGGTCGCCCAGCAGCGCGGGTACAAGTGCGTGTTCGTGTGCCCGGACAAGGTCAGCGAGGACAAGCGCAACGTGTTGCGTGCCTACGGCGCCGAGGTCGTGGTCTGCCCGACCGCCGTGCCGCCGGAGCACCCCGACAGCTATTACAACGTTTCCGATCGCCTGGTCAGGGAGATCGAGGGCGCCTGGAAGCCCAACCAGTACTCGAACCCGGGCGGCCCCGACAGCCACTAC
This sequence comes from Nocardia sp. NPDC057272, assembly GCF_042668615.1. Lineage (NCBI taxonomy): Bacteria > Bacillati > Actinomycetota > Actinomycetes > Mycobacteriales > Nocardiaceae > Nocardia > Nocardia sp. NPDC057272. The sequence continues at coordinate 67,260 of NZ_JBHUYK010000021.1, forward strand.
GAGACCACCGGTCCCGAGATCTGGGCCGACACCGAAGGCAAGGTCACCCACTTCGTCGCGGGCGTCGGCACCGGCGGCACCATCTCGGGTACCGGCCGCTACCTCAAGGAAGTCTCCGGCGGCAAGGTCAAGATCATCGGCGCCGATCCGGAGGGCTCGGTGTACTCCGGCGGCACCGGCCGCCCCTACCTGGTCGAAGGTGTCGGCGAGGACTTCTGGCCCACTGCCTACGACGCGTCGATCCCCGACGAGATCATCGCCGTCTCCGACGCGGACTCCTTCGAGATGACCCGGCGCCTGGCTCGTGAGGAAGGTCTGCTGGTCGGTGGTTCCTGCGGCATGGCCGTGGTCGCCGCGATCGAGGTCGCCCGCCGTGATCCCGACGCCGTGGTGGTCGTGCTGCTGCCCGACGGTGGCCGCGGCTACCTGTCGAAGATCTTCAACGACAAGTGGATGAGCTCCTACGGCTTCCTCCAGACTCCGCTGGAAGCCGGCCCGGAACCGCTGGTCGGCGACGTGTTGCGCGGCAAGTCCGGCGCCCTGCCCGACCTGGTGCACACCCACCCGTCGGAAACCCTGCGCGACGCCATCGAGATCCTGCGCGAATACGGCGTCTCCCAGATGCCCGTCGTCGGCGCCGAGCCGCCGGTCATGGCCGGTGAGGTCGCGGGCAGCGTCACCGAACGCGACCTGCTCTCGGCGGTTTTCGAAGGCCGCGCCAATCTCACCGACTCCGTTGCCCAGCACATGAGCCCGTCGTTCCCGCTGATCGGCTCGGGCGAGCCTCTCTCGACCGCCACCAAGGCACTGTCGGATTCCGACGCGCTGATGGTCGTCGAAGACGGTAAGCCCGTCGGCGTCATCACCCGCCACGATCTACTCGGTTTCCTGAGCACCGGCAGCATCTGAGGTCCGGCGCACGGTGGGTGCGGTGCGGATATCGGGGGCGAGTCCCTTCTTCGCCGCGGCGGTCCGGATCGCGTCCACCACCAGCAGCAGCGCTGCCCGGCCCGCCGAGTTGGTGCGGTAGGCCAGCGACACCGTGCGGGTGAGGGCGTCGCCGAGCGCGACGATATCCACCCCGGGTGGGCGCAACGCCAGACCCAGATCCGACACCAGCGTCACACCGAGTCCGGCCGCGACCATCGCCATCGAGGTCGCCTGCTCCTCCAGCTCGTGGTCGATGCGCGGCCGCAGCCCGGCGGACTGGAACGCCAGCCGCGCCGCGTGCCCGAAGTGCGATCGGGCGGGCGCGATGATCCACGGATGCTCGGACAACTCGGCCAGGGTCACGCCTGCGGCGGGCACCGCGCCGGCCGGGACGGCGGCGTGGATCCGTTCGACGCCGATGATCGCCCGCTCCAGGCCACGGTCCCAGGTCATCGGATAGTTCGAGTAGTCGAGCACGAACGACAGGTCCAGCGTGCCGTCACGGACCGCGGCCGCCGTCGACTCCGGCGCGAGTTCGGTGGTGCGCACCAGAATGCCCGGGTGTGAGGCGGCGAGGGTGGTGAGCGCGTCGGGGAGCAGGCCGGAGGCCACCGACGCCCACACTCCGGCGGTGATCTTCGCCGTCACCGATCCGCCCGCTTCCTCGAGCGCCTGAGTCGCGCGCTCGACCGCGGCCAGGATCTCTTCGGCGTGCTCGGCCAGCACGATCCCGAGGTCGGTGAGCTGCACTCGGCGCCCTCGTCGTTCGAACAGCCGGGTGCCCGCGTCGCGTTCGAGCTGCGCGAGCTGTTGGGAGACCGCCGACGCGGTGTAGTGCAGAGCGGCCGCGGCGGCCGTGATGGTGCCGCGGCGGTGTAGTTCGCGCAACATTCGCAAGCGGGCCAGAGACAGGTCCATAGCACCGAGCGTATGCACTGTGCAGGAACCGTGAAGGGTGCCGTGAACGAACCGTAAATAGACGCGCGGCCAGGGGCCGCGCAGGCTTGGTGCTACCGGGGACGACGAGGTCCGCCACGGGCGATCACGACGAATGAGGAGGTGGGCACCATGACGATGCTGGACCCGGGCACAGGTACGCCGCAGGTGACGCACGGCGTTGCGGGCACATCGGCGGACCCGGCCATCACTCCCGCGAACCGTCGTTGCGAGCCGTACCTGCGTCTGCACTGGACGGATTCGCTCACCGACGCGGTCGGCTACCTTGTCGTCCACACCCTGCGCGGCGGCCTGGCCACCGGCGGCACCCGGATGCGCGCCGGTTGCACGCTGCGTGAGGTCGAGGATCTGGCGCGCGGCATGGCGAACAAGACCGCCACCTTCGACCTCCCGATCGGCGGCGCCAAGGGCGGGATCGACTTCGATCCGAAGGATCCGCGTGCGGTGGACGTGCTGGAGCGGTTCTGTGAGGCGATGCGCCCGTGGCTCGACACGCACTGGGTGACCGCCGAGGACCTGGGGGTTCCGCAGCACCTGATCGACACGGTCTTCGACAAGCTCGACCTCGACCAGAGCTTCCACGCCGCGATCCGGCGCTCCGCCGACCCGGCGGCGACGCTGGCGCGGGTCCGCAGCGGGCTCAACGCCGCGGTCGACGGCGGCTTCCTGCTCGGTGACGTCATCGGTGGTTTCGGTGTCGCGCACGCCTGTCTGGCCGCGGCGGTGCAGTGGGGGCAGGCGCCTGCCGACACGACGGCCGCGATCCAAGGCGTGGGCACCATGGGCGGGGCGGCGGCGTACTACCTGCACGAGGCCGGGATGAAGATCACCGCGGTGGCCGATGCCGCGGGCACCCTGTACTGCGCCGAGGGCCTCGACATTCCGGCGCTGCTGGAACTGCGCGACGGCTACGGCGAGATCGACCGGTCCCGCCTGCCCGCGGGCATCGAGGAGATGCCGCGCGGCGCCGTGATGTCCGCCGACGTCGATATCCTTGTGCCCGCGGCGATCTCGTATGCGATCACGCCGGACAACTCCTACGACATCCGGGCCCGCGTCGTCGTCGAAGCCGCGAACGCTGCCACCACCCCGGAAGCCGAAGCCATGCTCGCCGCCCGCGGCGTCCCGGTACTGCCCGATTTCGTCGCCAACGCCGGTGCGGTGGCCTGGGCGTGGTGGTTGCTGCTCGGCGAAGTGGACGACGTCCCGGACACCTCCTTCGACCGGCTCCGCACCACCATGCACGACAAGGTCGCACAGCTGCTGATCGCATGGACCGACGAGAACATCACCCCCCGCGAGATCGGCCACCGCTGGGCCGACGACCCGTCACCGCTCACCGGACCGGTCGTCATCCCCTGACAGCGCGGCATGGGGGAGTCGGTGCTGCCCGCACAAATGAAGGCAGCACCGACTCCCGTCAGCAGGTGAGCATCGAGTGCAGATCCACCCACTGTTCCGGGTGGACATGGGCGACGACAGTGTTGTGGTCGATGCCGGTGGCGCTCAACGCGTCGTCGACGCCTCGGTAGCGGGTACGCAGCGAAGCGCGCACCGTGCCACCGATACCGGAGTAGCCGGTTCGCACCAGCTCGGTGTAGGAATCCTGTTGTCGCACAAGTGGTTCCGGTCTCCTGGTGATCCGCAAGATCGCCGAATCGACAGACGGGACCGGGCGAAAGCTGTGGCGAGGTACCTGCCCGTGGAGTTCCCAGCTGAACCACGGCCAGGTCGTCGCGGTCAGTAGGCTCCAGCGGCCGTAGTCGCCGGTGCGTTTGCGGGCGTATTCGCGTTGGGTGAGCAGTGTCGCCGAGGTCAGGGCCGGTGCGGTCAGGCACCAGTCGACGATCTCGGCGGTCACGGAGAAGGGGATGTTGCCCACCACGGCGAACGGCTCACGGGGAGCCCTGGCCTTGGTGAAATCGCCACGGACGACGCGGATTCCGTCCTCGGACCGGGTTCGTGCCGAGAGCTTGGCCGCGAGCAGTGGATCGATCTCGTACGCGGTGACCTGAGCGCCCCGGCGAGCCAGTGCGTGCGTGAGAACGCCTTCGCCCGCACCGGGCTCGAGAACTGTTCCCGCCGGATCGGCCACCGCCACTATCGAGTCGACGGCGGCACGATCCACCAGAAAGTTCTGGGACAGTGTTCTTCTCGCGTGGTCACGGGCGGTCCGACCGCCACTCTTGCCGGTGACCTTGCGCTGAGTGTGTGAGTAGTTTCGATGTGCGAAATCCTGCGCCACGGCAGTTGCCCCTTCGGGTCTTCGAGTCGAATGAGTCTCGAAGGGCCCTGGGCGCGCCGGTGGACGCCGATGAAGTTATCCGCGTCCGCTAGCGGGCCAGAGCCCGGTTGTAGCGGAGACGAATGAAGTAGTGGCACGACATGCGATCGACTCTAGGAAGCGGTCGAGAACCGGGCAACCGAATTTCGGACCGGCGCCGATCGGCACGCCGTCCAGAACCGCCGCGGTGGCCTCCCGGTCCGGCGCACCCGCCCGGCCGCCGGCATGCCGGCCGCGCGCCCCCACCGAGATCCGTGGGTCACAGTGGCTCTGACCGGCCGTGAGCAAATTTATCGCAACTGTGCGGATTCGATGAGAATTACCTGGGTAAACAGCAAAAACAGGTGCATCGGCAATTCAGCCGCACTGATCGGAATGAGCGAAAGGATAGGCCGTGGATACCTCCGTCATTGCGATAGATTTCCAGCAGGGCTTGACCGACGCATGGAGTTCGGTCGCGCAGTTCGTCCCCAAAGCGGTGGCATTCATCGCCATTCTTCTCGTCGGCTGGATCATCGCGAAGGTGGTCGCCAAGATCGTGAACGCGGTGCTGGAACGTGTCGGATTCGACAAGCTCGTCGAACGTGGCGAACTGCGGAAAATGATGTCCCGCAGTAAATATGACGCCTCCGACATCATCGCCAAGATCGCCTATTACGCGATTCTGTTGATCGCGTTGCAGCTCGGTTTCGCGGTGTTCGGGCCGAACCCGGTCAGTGCGCTGCTCACCAGCATCGTGGCGTGGCTGCCCAAGGCGGTGGTCGCGATCGTCATCGTGGTGATCGCCGCGGCGATCGCTCACGCGGTGAGCGATCTCGTCTCCAACGCGCTCGGTGGGCTGTCCTATGGGCACATGCTCGGCCGGATCGCGGCGGTGTTCATCTGGGGTATCGGCATCATCGCCGCGCTGAACCAGATCGGTGTGGCGACCTCGGTGACCACCCCGGTCCTGATCGCCGTGCTCGCCACCATCGGCGGCATCCTGGTGGTCGGCGTCGGCGGCGGCCTGGTCAGGCCCATGGAACAGCGCTGGAGCAATTGGCTCGGCAACCTGGAATCGGAGATGCCCGCGATGAAGGGGCATGCCCAGGCCTACCAGCGTGGCCGTGAGGACGCCCTGCGGCAGGGCGAGCAGGTGGCGCCGAGTGCGGCCGAGCAGGCGCGGGTCACGCCCGGCGCGACCTACCCCGGAGGAGAGCCGGGCTGGGGCGGCGAAACCGTGCGGTAATCACGTGCGGTAATCAACGGCCATCGGCGCACCGTCACCTTCGGGCGGCGGTGCGCCGATGTCGTGGGTGGGGTATCAGTCGGCGGCGTACGCGCACACCGCGGCCAGGCGTAACTGCAGCCAGTCGGCGTCGTGCCAGTTGTCCGGCGCACCCGCGAAGAACCCGTCGGCCCGCTCGGCGAAATGGTCGAGCAGTCCGCGGACATAACCGGCGAGCAGAATGACGAGCGGCACCCGGGCCGAATCGTCGACGCCGAGATCGAGAATGTCGCGCACCGCGGCGGCATGCTGGTCGAGCTGGGCGGACAGTCCGGGTACCACCGCGGCGACGGCAGCCGCGGGTGCTCCGAACTCGGTGTTCAACTGCTGTAATTGTCGTTGCGCCGAGAGTTCGAGCAACGCGGGACCTGGCGCAAACATTGCAATATGGTAGCAATCTCTCCGTCGCTGATGAAATTGGATCGATTCAAGATCAATAGCGTGACCGGGCGAATAGGGCGCAACATTTCCACGGTCGATCGAATTCGGTTGAGCGCAACCATGGTCGCTCGCCCAGTACCCTGCTGGACTGTCGAGCATGGGCAGCGAACGTCGGAAATTGAAGACCGTCACCGGGGTCAGCGGATCGCGCGATGTGTACGCCGCGGCACTGGACCCGACCCGTTCCACGCTCGAGGAAGGTATCCGGATCGCGCGGATCGCACAGCAGAACAAGATCGGTGCGATCTTCGCGGCGGACCTGCTCGGTTTCGGCGCCCAGGGGGCGATCGGCGCGCAGGAACCACTGATCCAGCTCGCCGCCCTCGGCGCGGTGACCACCGATGTCGGCCTGATCGCCACCGTGTCCACGACCTTCCATCATCCCTATAACCTGGCCCGGCTCTTCGGCACGCTCGACCACATCAGCAACGGCCGCGCGGCCTGGAACGCGGTGACCTCGTCGCTGGGCGAGGAGAACTACGGCGACCGCGAGCTACCGAGCCCGGAGCAGCGCTACGCGCGCGCCACGGAATCCATCGAGGTGGTCAACGCGCTGTTCGACAGCTGGCGACCGGGCGCGCTGCGGCCGGACGGCGCGGGGGGCGCGATCCTGGACGAATCGCTCGTGCGGCCGATCGACTTCGCCGGACAGCATTTCTCGGTCCGCGGCCCGCTGAACATCCCGCCGCTGCCCCAAGGCAGGCCGGTGCAGTTCCAGGCCGGTCAATCCGCGGGCGGCGTCGAACTCGGCGCACGGTTCGCGGAGGTGGTGTTCACCTCGCTCTCGACGCTCGAGGACGCGATCACCTATACGAAGAAGATCCGCACCCGCGCCACCGAGTTGGGCAGGCCGGACGGGCTTCCGCTCATCTTCAGTTCCTTCCACGCCACCTACGGAGCGACGGAGGAAGAAGCCCGCAGGTTGGTTCGCGAGGCCGCGGAAGCCACCGATTTCGAGGCGGGGCGCCGCCAACTGGCCGACATGCTGGGTGGCGGCATCGACCTGTCCGAGCTGCCGCTGGACAAACCCATTCCGGAAACGCTGCTGCCGCAACTGGATTCGGTGCACCGGCGCCGTGGGCGGGTCGAGATATTCGCCAAGCTCGCCGCCTCCGGCGCGACGCTGCGGGAACTCGTCATCGCCGCCAAGGACACCGGCCACTGGGCGGCGGCGGGCACGCCCGAACAGCTGGCCGACGCGATCGAGGAGCGCTATCGGGCGAATGTGCTCGACGTGATCTCCCTCGGCGGGTTCACCGACGAGCGCACCCACGATTTCGTCGTCAACGGTCTGCTGCCCGAGCTGCGTCGCCGGAAGCTGCTCGACACCGATTATCTGGGCGCGACCTACCGCGAGAATCTGGAACTGCCCGCGCCGACCTCTGCGACGAGGGCGTAGCCGGCGAGATGTGATCGAGATCGCGGACTTGCGTGAACCGGGCGTCGGATGGACTCTGAATGGGTATAACCGTTCCGAGACAACTTTCGGCAAACCAGCTCGGCGAGCGAAGGGATCCGCAGTGCAGGTCACCGACCCGGCCGTTCACCTGTTCGGCATGAGCACGGTAATCGCTGCTAGCGCAGGGTATTCGGCGCAGTCGAGGATTTCCCGCGCCTGGCGCCGCTCACCCTACGCGCCGTTGCTCGGTCGTCTCGCCGCCGCGATCTTCTGGGGTTGCGGCAGTGTGGCCGGGCTGACCGTGCTCGGCATTCCCGCAGCGATCACCGTGCCGATCGCGCTGACCGTGCTCACCGTGGTGATCGTGATGCTCGCCGCGGCCTTCGCCGGCGGCATGATCAGGCCCGCGCCGAGGCCGAGCCTGTCGGCCCGAACCTGAGCTACCGGAACGCGTTGGCGTCGGTGAGCGCCTTGCCGATGACCAGCTGGTGCACCTCGGCGGTGCCCTCGTAGGTCAGCACGGACTCCAGGTTGTTGGCGTGCCGCAGCACCGGGTAGTCGAGGGTGATCCCGTTGGCGCCCAGGATCGTCCGGCATTCGCGAGCAATCGCGATGGCCTCGCGTGTGCTGTTCAGCTTGCCCGCGCTGATCTGCTCGCCGGTGATCTCGTGCCGATCCTTCAATCGGCCCAGGTGCAGGGCGAGCAACTGTCCCTTGCCGAGTTCGAGCGCCATATCGGCCAGTTTGGCCTGGGTGAGCTGATAGCCCGCGAGCGGCTTGTCGAACACCTCGCGGGTGCGGGCGTAATCGATCGCGGAGCTCAAGCAGTCGCGCGCGGCGCCGAGCGCACCGAAGATGATGCCGAATCGCGCCTCGCTCAAGCACGCCAGCGGCGAACTGAGCCCTCGTGATTCGGGCAGCACGGCATCGGCGGGCAGGCGCACGTCGTCGAAATCCAGTGCGGCGGTGATCGATGCGCGCAGCGACAGCTTGCGATGGATCTCGCGGGTGGTGAAACCCGGTGTGCCCGCGGGCACCAGGAAGCCGCGCACCCGCGGCTTGTCCGCGCCGGGCTCCTCCGCATACGCCCAGACGACGGCGACGTCGGCCACCGACCCGTTGGTGATCCACATCTTCGACCCGTTCAGGACCCAGTCGTCACCGTCGCGGCGCGCCCGCGTGCGCATGCCGCCGGGGTTGGACCCGAAATCGGGTTCGGTGAGCCCGAAGCACCCGATCACCTCACCGGCCGCCATCGCGGGCAGATACTGCTGCTTCTGCTCTTCGGAACCGAAGAAATGAATGGCCGCCATCGCCAGCGAGCCCTGCACCGACACCATGCTGCGCACGCCGGAGTCGATGGCTTCGAGTTCCATGCACGCGAGGCCGTACGCGGTGGCCGACGCGCCCGCGCAGCCGTAGCCGTCGAGGTGCATGCCGAGCAGCCCGAGCTTGCCCAGTTCCGGTGCGATCTCGCGGACCGGAAAGGTGCCCTCCTCGAACCAGTCGGCCAGGTGCGGTCGCAGCCTGCGTTCCCCGAATCGCGCCACTGTGTCGCGGATTTCGCGCTCCTCCGACGACAGCAACGGATCGATGGCGAACAACTCTTCGACAGTGACCATGGCGTGAGCTTAACCGCAGTACCAGCCCCGAAACCGACACTTCGACCAGCCCGATACCCCCGCGATCGCACCCGGAGCAGGCCAACTAGTCTGAGGTGATGAGTGAGCTGGGATTCTCCACCAGGGCCGTGCACGCCGGATACGAACCCGATCCTCAGACCGGTGCGGTCAACGTGCCCATCTACGCGAGCTCCACCTTCGCCCAGGACGGCGTCGGCGGCATGCGCGGTGGCTACGAGTACGCGCGCACCGGCAACCCCACCCGCACGGCGCTGGAAGCCAACCTCGCGGCCCTCGAATCGGGCAGCTACGGGCGTGCCTTCGCCTCGGGCATGGCGGCCACCGACTGTGCGCTGCGCGCCATGCTGCGCCCCGGCGATCACATCGTGATCCCCGACGACGCCTACGGCGGCACCTTCCGGCTCATCGACAAGGTCTTCAGCCAGTGGGGCATCGAGCACTCGCCCGCCCACATCGCCGACCTCGACGCGGTGCGCGCGGCCATCCGCCCCAACACCAAGCTGGTGTGGATCGAGACGCCGACCAACCCGCTGCTGAGCATCGGTGACATCCCCGCGCTGGCCGATATCGCCCACGAGGCCGACGCGAAGCTGGTGGTGGACAACACGTTCGCCACCCCGTACCTGCAGCAGCCGCTGCTGCTCGGCGCCGACGTGGTGCTGCACTCGACCACCAAGTACCTCGGCGGTCACTCCGATGTCGTCGGCGGCGCGCTGATCACCAACAGCGCCGACCTCGACAAGGACTTCGCGTTCCTGCAGAACGGCGCGGGCGCGGTCCCCGGCCCGTTCGACGCCTTCCTCACGATGCGCGGCATCAAGACCCTGGCCGTGCGCATGGAGAAGCACTGCGACAACGCCGAGGTGATCGCGGAGTTCCTGACCAACCATCCGGCCATCTCGCAGGTCATCTACCCCGGTCTGCCCACGCACCCCGGCTACGAGATCGCGCAGAAGCAGATGCGCCGCAGCGGCGGCATGATCTCGGTGCGCCTGGCCGGTGGCCGGGAAGCGGCGCTGAAGTTCTGCTCGCGGACCGAGATCTTCACGCTGGCCGAATCGCTGGGCGGTGTCGAATCGCTCATCGAACACCCCGGTGCCATGACCCACGCCAGCACCGAGGGTTCGGCGCTGGAAGTCCCCGCCGACCTGGTCCGGCTCTCGGTCGGCATCGAAGACATCAGCGATCTCCTCGCCGATGTCGAACAGGCGCTGAGCTGAGCGGGACCCGACACACATGACGAAGCGGCCGCATCCGGTATCCGGATGCGGCCGCTTGCGTTCGGGTTCTGAACGTACGGGTTCAGCGAGATCAGCTGTGGTACGGCTCCGCGCTGACCAGCGTCACCTTCATGGTGTTGCCGTTGGGGAGTGTGTACTCGCGCGTCTCGCCCACCTTGGCGTCGATCAGCGCCCCGCCCAGCGGCGAGTTCGGCGAGTAGGCCTCGAGGCCGGTGGCGCCGAGTCCCTCTTCGCGGGTCGCGATCAGGAAGGTTTCGGTATCGCCCTCGTCGCCGTCGTAGTAGACGGTGACGACCGAGCCCGGCAGCGCCACACCGGATTTGGTGGGGGCGACGCCGACCTTGGCGTTGTTCAGCAGTTCCTGCAGCTGGCGGATACGCGCCTCCTGCTGACCCTGCTCTTCACGCGCGGCGTGGTAGCCACCGTTCTCCTTGAGGTCGCCCTCTTCGCGGCGCTCGTTGATCTCGGCGGCAATGACCGGACGATTGGCAATGAGCGAGTCCAACTCGCCCTTGAGCCTGTCGTGCGACTCCTGGGTAAGCCAGGTCACATTCTCGGTCATCTCGATCACTCCCTAGTAGTTGTTCCCGGCGCACCGGGATTCCCTGAAACCAGCGCGAAACCTCCCGGAGGAGGGCATGCACCAGCCCGACGGCTGGAGCGATCCTGGGGGTGAACCCGATACCCGCAAACAGCACCGCTGGCCGCCAATGCAGCAAACACGGCTCCGAACCCCGGAACCGTGTATCAGCCCATTTTAGCATGTCTCACAAAAATGCAGGTCAGCCTAGTCAGGCGGGCTATTTGCGGCGCAGGCTCACTATTCGCTGGTGCGCAGATACCCAGGAATCTGGTCGCTGCAACCATAAATATCGCCCGCCGAAGCGCGTGCCGACGACTTCACCGTAGTGCTCACCTGCACGCTGGTCGAGTCCGAGCCCGGTACGAGTATCTCGCGCCGGCCCACCTCGGTGCCGTCGCGGTCCATCGCCCGCACGAAGCAGACCACGGCCTGCTGTGGGTCGTCGCGGGTGACCTTGATCCGCATGTCCAGCGTGGCGTCGTCGACGACCACGTAACCCAGCTGCTCGGTCTCGATCGCCTTCGGGCCATATTTCTGAAAGCCGAGATAGGCCACCGCGAAGCCGGCCGCCACCACGCCGACTCCGAGCAAAACCATCAGCCACAGGCGACGCGCAGGTGGTTTCGTGCCATATCGATCGGCGTGTCGCGCCGCTGCGGCGGCCGAGGTCGCGGCGGAGTCCGGTGCGGGCTCGGTCATCGTTTTCGCGCTCCCGGGGGTGGTCGGAACAAACAGGGGGTCGGATGGAACTATAGGTAACGACATCTGACACCCGCGAGCGAGAGCGACGGTGAACGAGAAGTGAGTGGCCTTCGCCTCATGGCAGTGCACGCCCACCCCGACGACGAATCGAGCAAGGGCGCCGCGACGACCGCCAGGTACGCCGCGGAGGGCGTCGAGGTGCTCGTCGTGACGTTGACCGGCGGTGAGCGCGGCAGCATCCTGAACCCGGCCATGGACACCCCCGGCGTGCTGGACCGGATCAACGAGGTCCGGCGCGAGGAGATGGCCGCGGCCGCGCACGCGCTCGGCGTGCGTCAGCACTGGCTGGGATTCGTCGACTCGGGCCTACCCGAGGGCGACCCACTGCCGCCGCTGCCGGAGGGCTGCTTCGCGCTGGTGCCGCTGGAGGAATCCACCGAGGCGCTGGTGCGCGTGATCCGCGAGTTCAAGCCGCAGGTGATCACCACCTACGACGAGAACGGTGGCTACCCGCACCCGGACCACATCCGCTGCCACGAGGTCTCGATGGCCGCGTACGAGGCGGCGGGCGATCCCACGAAGTTCCCCGAGGCGGGCGAGCCGTGGACACCGCTCAAGCTCTACTACGACCACGGCTTCAGCATGAAGCGCCTGGAAGCCTTCGCCGAGGAGTACGAGCGCATCGGTGAACCGTTCCCGCTGCAGGAGTGGCTGGACCGGATGAAGCAGTACATGTCGGAGCGCGGCGACATCATGGGCCGCGTCACCACCCAGATCGAATGCTCGAAATACTTCCCCCAGCGTGACGACGCCCTGCGCGCGCACGCGACCCAGATCGATCCCAACGGCGCGTTCTTCGCGATCCCGTTGGAGATGCAGCAGCGGCTCTGGCCGACCGAGGAGTTCGAATTGGCCAAGACGCGCGTGTCCACCGCCATCCCGGAGACCGACCTGTTCGCCGGCATCGAGGACAACGACCGGTGATGTTGGTCTACCTCGCACAGCAACCGACGGGCCCCGAGTTCGGCAAGGCCTCCCCGCTCGGCCTGCTGGTCATCCTGATCCTGCTGGCAGGCACGGTGCTGCTGGTCCGCTCGATGAACAAGCATCTCAAGGGCCTGCCGGAAACGTTCGAACCCGAGCACCCGGAACCGGATCAGAAGGCCGACGACGGCACCGAGCCCGGTGTGATCGCCGTCGAGGAATCCGAGCCGAAGCAGAACTCCTAGCGCGCTGCGGCGAGGTCGGCGACGAGTTCGCCGACCAGGTCGCGCGCGGTGGCGGCGTGTTCGGCCACCGACCGCGGCGCGCCGCCGGCACTCAACTCGATCATCGTGTTCATCAGGCCGAACAACGCGACGAGCTGACGTAGGGCGGCGCGGCGTTCGGACACTGTCATCGGCGCGGTGGTTATCGGCAGGTTCACGACTATGGGATCGTCACTGTTCACAGGTTCGTTTCTGCCGATACCCAATCGACGCCGTGCGCGAACTACCAGTCGATCAGGTCGAGTTCGTGCAGGCGCCGGAACACCATCATCGAACCGGGCGCGACGTGCTCCATCGCGGCGTATTCACTCACGGTGAAGTAGCGGAATTCGGCGATTTCGCCGGTGGCGTGGGGTTCGCCGGTGAGTTCGGCACGGAAACAGGTCATGTGCAGGCCGGTGTTGCGACGGTGCCCGAAAGCCTCGGCCTCGAAGACGCCGAACTCGGCGACCCCGGCCAGGCCGACGCCCAGTTCTTCCTCGATCTCGCGATGTAACGCCTGTAAAGGGGTCTCGCCGGGGTCGATCTTGCCGCCCGCCATGTAGAAGACATCCTTGCCTTCGGGACGCGTCTGAATCAGCCTGCGGTCGCGGACATGGGCGAGGGCGGCGGTGCGGATCATGGGGATCACTCTAAGGAGCGTTCGGCCCCGTCTCGTGCCGAACGTGCTCCGCGTCACGCTGGTGTCTGGGTCAGCTCACCGAGACGGTGCCTGCGGCGGCGCGTCGACGGTCAGCGTTTCGGCCGCGGCCAGCGAATCGGTCCGCGAGGTGTCTTTGAGGTCGACTCCCGAGCGGCCGAGTGCGCGGGCACCCGCGACCAGACCTGCCACCACGCGGGCGGCGTCGGCGTAGGTGAGGCCGTCTGGTGGGTGGATGTTGGAGACGCAGTTGCGTTCGGCGTCCGCGCGGCCGGGGTGCGGTAGGTGGGTCAGGTAGATGCCGAGGCTGTCGGCGACCGAGAGGCCCGGGCGCTCGCCGATCAGGACCAGAACAGTGCGCACGCCCATGGCTTCGCCGATGTGGTCACCCAGCGCCACTCTGGCCTGGGTGGCGATCACCGGTGCGGCCATGGTGTAGCGGTCGCCGAGTTCGGTTGCCAGGGCGGCGAGGAGATCGGGGGCGTGCTCGGACAGTGCCAAGGGGGACAGCCCGTCGGCGAGAACGAAGCCGATGTCCGCGCCGGTGGCGGTGACGGGGGTGAGATCGTCGGGCACTCGGCCGAGATCGGGGCGGCGCAGGTACTCGGCGCGATCGGCCGCCCTGCTGGCTACGGTGACCGGAGTGCCGAGGCCGAGTGCGGCGATGTGCTCGGTGAACGTCGCGACATCGAGAGGAAGATGCACGGCGTCACGGGCCGCGGCGTGTGCGGCGCGCAAGGCGAGGACGTCGGTCGTCGGCAACGCGTCGCCCGTGCGGCCGAGCCCGATTCTGGCTTGCGTACTGCCCCGGAGATCTCGCCAGAAGTCTTCGGCGACAGGCGATCGCGTCTCGTGCGCGGCGGCGACCGGTGGGGCCGGAACAGGTGGGGTCACAGGCGGTTCCGTTTCTGCGTCGATGTTCGTGAGCGGTTCGTTCGGCTGACGCGGTGCGCTCATCGAGTGGCTGTCAGGGCTCGCAGGGGTGAGGACAGCGGTTCCACCTGTCGCACACGGCCGTTCGCGTCGAGCATGCCGAGGCCGGACAGCCAGGCCTCGAATTCCGGTGCGGGCCGCAGGTTCAGGACCTGGCGGGCATACAGGGCATCGTGGAACGACAGGCTCTGGTAGCCGAGCATCACGTCGTCGGCGCCGGGCACCGCGATGACGAAGGCGCAACCGGCAGCGCCCAAAAGGGTGAGCAGGGTGTCCATGTCGTCCTGGTCGGCCTCGGCGTGGTTGGTGTAGCAGACATCCACGCCCATCGGCAGGCCGAGCAGTTTGCCGCAGAAGTGGTCTTCGAGTCCGGCCCTGATGATCTGCTTGCCGTCGTAGAGGTACTCCGGTCCGATGAAGCCGACGACCGTGTTCACCAGCAGCGGTCGCAGATCCCGGGCCACGGCGTAGGCGCGCGCTTCCAGGGTCTGCTGGTCCACGGGCCGATCGCCGACGCCCAGATGGGCATTCGCGCTCAGCGCCGACCCCTGGCCGGTTTCGAGGTACATCACGTTGTCGCCGACAGTGCCGCGCTGTAGCGATCGTCCCGCCTCGTTCCCCTCCCGCAACAGCGAAATGTTCACGCCGAAGCCGGTATTGGCACCCTCGGTGCCCGCGACGGACTGGAACACCAGGTCCACCGGCGCACCGGCCTCGATCAACCCGATGGTCGTGGTGACATGGGAGAGCACGCACGACTGCGTCGGGATGTCGAAGCGCGATCGCACCTCGTCGAGCAGATGCAGCAGATCCGCGGTGGCCTGCGGCGAATCGGTGGCCGGGTTGATCCCGATCACCGCGTCGCCACAGCCGAGCAGCAGCCCGTCCAAGGTGGCGGCGGCGATCCCGCGCGGATCGTCGGTCGGATGATTGGGTTGCAGCCGCGTGCTCAGCCGGCCGGGCAGACCGATGGTGGTGCGGAATCCCGCGGTCACCTCGGCCGCCTTGGCCACCGCGATCAGGTCCTGATTGCGCATGATCTTGCTCGCCGCGGCCACCATCTCCGGCGTCAGCCCCGGCGACACCGCGGCCAGGGTCGCCGCCGAATCCTCGGTGGCGGCGACGGCGAGCAACCAGTCCCGCAGCCCGCCGACCGTCAGGTGCGCGATCGGCCCGAAGGCCACCCGGTCGTGACTGTCGATGATCAGCCGGGTGACCTCGTCGGTTTCGTACGGCACCAGGGCCTCGTTCAGGAACGTGGTCAGCGGTACCTCCGCCAAGGCCCACTGCGCCGCGGCACGTTCGGCATCGGTGGCGGCCGCGCAGCCGGCGAGTTCGTCGCCGCTGCGCAGGGGCGTGGCCTTCGCCATCAGGTCGATCAGACCGTCGAAGGTGTGGGTCGTGACGCCGATTGTGCTGCGGTACACGGTCATCGGGTCCCTTTCGAAAGAATGTGCCGGCCTGTGTATCCAGGGCGTGCTACTCCAGTTCGGATTCCGCCTCGGCGATCGCCGCGAACTCCTCATCCGGCGACTTGGCGACCAGGTGTTTGCGACTGTAGAGCCCGAAGTAGGCCATGAAGGCCACGAACACACCGAGGGTCCACAGGGCGGCCGTCGGATCGACCAGGAAGGTCGCCGCTACCGACGCGGCCGCGATGACCAGTGCGAACCCCGTGGTGGCGATGCCGCCGGGGGTGCGATACGGGCGCGGCATGTTCGGTTCGCGCCGGCGGAGCACGATGTGGCTCACCATCATCAGCACGTAGCTCACGGCCGCGCCGAACACCGCCATGTTCAGCAGCATCGCGCCCTTGCCGGTGAGCGAGAGAGCGAAGCCGATGATGCCGGGCACGATCAGCGCCAGCATCGGGGCCTTGCGGGAGTTGGTCACCGACAGGACCGTCGGCAGGTAGCCGGCGCGGGAGAGCGCGAAGGTCTGGCGGGAGTAGGCGTAGATGATCGAGAAGAAGCTGGCGACCAGACCGGCAAGGCCGATGTAGTTGACCACCTTGGCCGCCGAGCTGTCGCCCAGCGCTTCCACGAGGGGGTTGCCCGAGGCGGACGCGCTCTGAGCACCGAGCGCGCCGGTGACCAGGAACAGCACCACCGCGCCGGTGACGCACAGCAGCAGCATCGCGACGATGATGCCCTTGGGCACGTTCTTCTCCGGCTCGCTGGCTTCCTCGGCGGCCAGCGGTACGCCTTCGACGGCTAGGAAGAACCAGATCGCGAACGGGATGGCGGCCCAGATGCCCAGGTAGCCGAAAGGCAGGAACGACGACGATCCGGTGGCCTCGGGATCGGCCGCGATGTTGGTCAGGTTGGCCGCGTCGAACTTGCCGACGGCCGCGAAGGCGAAGATCGCCAGACCCACCAGCGCGATCGCGGTGATCACGAACATCGCCTTGAGCGCCTCGCCCGCCCCGGCCAGATGGATGCCGATGAACAGCGCGTAGACCGCCAGATACACCCACCAGCCGTCGGTGATCCCGAACAGGTTCAGCGATTCCACATAGGCGCCGATGAAGGTGGCGATGGCCGCGGGCGCGATCGCGTATTCGATGAGAATCGCTGTGCCGGTGGCGAATCCGCCCCATGGTCCGAGCGCTCGCCGGGCGAAGGTGTAGCCGCCGCCCGCCGCGGGCAGTGCCGAGGACAGTTCGGCCATGCCGAGCACCATCGCCAGATACATCGCGGCGATGACGATCGTGGCGATCAGCAGACCGCCGAATCCGCCCTCGGCGAGACCGAAGTTCCAGCCGGAGAAGTCGCCGGAGATCACGTAGCTCACGCCGAGGCCCGCGAGCAGCACCCAGCCCGCCGAGCCCTTGCGCAGGGTGCGTTTGGCGAGATAGTCGTCGACCGGTGCGCCCTCGCCGGTGGCGGGGCTGATTTCTGTACTCACTTCGAGCTCCTCATCAACAAACAGATGCGCGTTCGACCGGCCACGGTGCTCGTCGAAGGTTGAAGAATGATTGACGACTGTTACGGCCGTGGATCCGTCAGGTCAGCGGTGCGTATCGAGCACCGCTGACCTGTGTAAACGAACTGATTACGGGTGTTTCAGATCACCCGGTTCGCGGCGGCGCCGATTCGAGCGCGGCCGCTTCCTCGTCGGTGAACAGGCGTGAGCGGATCAGGAACCGCACGCCCTCGGGAGCCTCGAGCGAGAATCCGCCGCCGCGGCCCGGCACCACGTCGACGGTGAGGTGGGTGTGTTTCCAGTACTCGAACTGGTCGGCGCTCATCCAGAACGGGGTGTCGCCCGGCAGGTACCCGAGCAGCACGTCCGAACCGCCCACCCGGAATTCCCCACGCGGGTAACACATCGGCGAGCTGCCGTCGCAGCACCCGCCGGACTGGTGGAACATGACCGGGCCGTGCTGCCCGGTCAAGTCCCGCAGCAACGCCGCCGCCTGTTCGGTGAGGTCGACGCGCCGCACCATCAGAAGAAGCCGAGCTTCGTCGCCGAGTAGCTGACCAGGATGTTCTTGGTTTGCTGGTAGTGATCGAGCATCATCTTGTGGTTCTCGCGCCCGATGCCGGACTTCTTGTAGCCGCCGAACGCCGCGTGCGCGGGGTAGGCGTGATAGCAGTTGGTCCACACCCGACCGGCCTTGATGCCGCGGCCGAGGCGGTAGGCGGTGTTCATATCGCGCGTCCACACGCCCGCGCCGAGACCGTAGAGGGTGTCGTTGGCGATCGACAGTGCCTCCTCGGTGGTGTCGAAGGTGGTGACCGCGACGACGGGGCCGAAGATCTCCTCCTGGAACACGCGCATGTCGTTGCTGCCCTTGAAGATCGTCGGCTCGATGTAGAAGCCGTCGGACAGCCCGTCGACGCTGCGGACCGCGCCGCCGGTGAGTACCTCGGCGCCCTCTTTCTTGCCGATGTCGATGTAGGACAGGATCTTCTCGAACTGATCGTTGCTGGCCTGGGCGCCGATCATGGTCGCCTCGTCGAGCGGGTTGCCGCTGATGATCGCCTTGGTGCGTTCGACGCAGCGGGCCATGAACTCGTCGTAGATCGACGAGGCGATCAGGGCGCGCGACGGACAGGTGCACACCTCGCCCTGGTTGAGGGCGAACATGACGAACCCCTCGATCGCCTTGTCCAGGTAGTCGTCGTCGGCGGCCATCACATCGGGCAGGAAGATGTTGGGGCTCTTGCCGCCCAGCTCGAGGGTGACCGGAATGATGTTCTCGCTGGCGTACTGCATGATCAGCCGGCCGGTGGTGGTCTCGCCGGTGAACGCGACCTTCGCCACGCGCGGGCTCGAGGCCAGCGGCTTGCCCGCTTCGACGCCGAAACCGTTGACCACGTTGAGAACTCCCGGCGGCAGCAGATCCGCGACGAGTTCGACGACCTTCATGATCGAGGCCGGGGTCTGCTCGGCGGGCTTGAGCACCACCGCGTTACCGGCGGCCAGCGCGGGCGCCAGCTTCCAGGTGGCCATCAGGATCGGGAAGTTCCACGGAATGATCTGCGCGACAACGCCGAGCGGCTCGTGGAAGTGGTAGGCGATGGTGTCCTTGTCGACTTCGCTGATGCCCCCTTCCTGCGCGCGCAGCACTCCGGCGAAGTAGCGGAAGTGGTCGACCGCGAGGGGGAGGTCGGCGGCCAGGGTTTCGCGGACCGGCTTGCCGTTGTCCCAGGTCTCGGCGACGGCGAGGGCCTCGAGGTTGGCCTCGATCCGGTCGGCGATCTTGTTGAGGATGTTGGCGCGCTCGGCGGCCGAGGTCTCACCCCAGGCGGGGGCGGCGCGGTGGGCGGCGTCGAGCGCCAGTTCCACATCGGCGGCGCTCGAGCGGGCGATCTCGCAGAACGGCTGCCCGTCCACCGGGGAGGTGTTCTCGAAATAGCGGCCTTCGACCGGCGGAATCCACTTGCCGTCGATGAAATTGTCGTATCGCGGCGCGTAGCTGACGACGCTGCCCTCGGTGCCCGGCTTGGCGTAGATCATGTGCGGTGGCTCCTCGCTGATTCCGGTGAATCGTGACGCCCATCACTATCCCTGTTCAGGGTTGATGAAACGTTGAAGCCGGACCGATCAGGCGCGAAGGGCGCTGTGCAAGCGTGCGGTGGCGACGGCGCGGCGCGCGTCGCGGGCGGGGAGCAGGGCGAGGGCGTGTTCGTGGACGGCGATGTCGTCGGGGGCGGCGTCGCCGTATGCCAGTGCGTGATTCGCGTCCGGGCTGTTCAGAACCGCGTTACGCATGGCGACTTCGAGGTAGTCGCGCCATTCGCTGATGCCCGGTGTATCCGAATCGGGAAGCAGCGGGCCGTGATACAGGCGAACGGCCGTGGCCAGGTCGCCTCGTTCGATGGCGCGCAGCACATCGACGGCGTCGCAGGACAGGGGAGTGGTGAAGCGGTAGACGCGACTGGTGATGTCGCCGCCGGTGGCGCGGCGCAGGTACGACATCTCCGATTTGAGCGTGCTCGCGCCGACCGCGCGATCACCGTAGACGGCGTAGTGCAGGCGTTCGTGGCTGTAGCCGTCGTCGTCGAGGGCGAGCAGGGTCAGGATCTCGAGGTGGCGTGGCCGCAACCGGATCTGCTGACCGTCACGCATCAACCGGCCGGCGCCCAGGCAGGTCAGCCGCATCCCGGCGGGCGCGGGCACGGCGGCGTGCAACTTCGATTCGATGGCGCTGGTCATGGTGCGCACGGTGGCCATGGCCAGCGGATGTGAGCGTTTCCAGGTGGTCGACAGGTCGAGCACGCCGAGCAGGGTCCCGTCGGCGGCGCGGATCGGCGCGCAATAACAGACCCAGCCGTGCAGGGCCGCGACGAGATGCTCGGCCGAGAACACGGTGTGCGGTTGGTCGGTGCGCAACGCCAACGACAGGGCGTTGGTCCCCATGTGGGCCTCGTCCCATCGACCACCCGGCGCGAAGTTCACCTGCTCGGCCCGCCTGCGCATCACGGGTCCGCCATACGTCCACAGAATCGTCCCCGAAGCATCGGTGACCGCCGCGACGTAGCCCGCGTCATCGGCGACACTGTGCAGCTGCTCTTTCAGCTCGGTCACCGGCCCCCGCAGCGGCGACTCCGCCCATCGTGGCCCGATGTCGGTCTCACTGACCGGCGCGTGATCGCGCCCCGGATCGACGGTCCGCAACGAGCGCGACCAGGACTGCGCCACCTCGGTGCGCACTCCCGCCCCCGAGACTCCCACCCCGCCCGGTACCCACATCGCCCACTCCCGCTCCAGCGCAGCCCGCTGCGCGGAAAGCGTGAGCTGCACCATCTCGGTTCTTCCTACTAGACGAACTGGGCGAGGATCCCACATTTCATCATGCCCCAGCGCCACCCGCTGAGCAGCGGTTTCGTCAGGCCGAACTACCACGACGGCAACCTCGCGACACCGGGTTCACGGGACAGGCGGGGTCGGCCTTGGTATCAAGGTGCATGAGCGTATTCATGCTGATCCCGGGCGCGGGGTGCGATGCCGGCTACTGGGGACAGGTGGCCGACGAGTTGCGTGGCCTCGGCCATGACGCGGTACCCGTGTCGCTACCGAGCGAGGACGACAGCGCCGGATTGGCGGAATACGCCGAGGCGGTGGTCGAGGCGATCGGCGGGCGACGGGATGTGGTTGTCGTGGCGCACTCGTTCGGCGGGTTCACCGCCCCACTGGTGTGCGATCGAGTACCGGTAAAGCGAATGGTGTTGGTATCGGCGATGATTCCGGCGCCTGGCGAGGCGCCAGGCGACTGGTGGGCCAACACCGGACACGCGACCTCGGGCGATGACGACGTGTTCTACAACCAGCTCACTCCCGAGCAGCGGGCCGAGGCGGAGAAATACGAGCGCGGCCAGTCCGATACCCCGATGGCGTCCCCATGGCCGCTGGCGTCGTGGCCCGAGGTGCCGACCCGGTTCATCGTGCTGCGCGACGACCGATTCTTCCCCGCCGACTTCATGCGCGAACTCGTCGCCTCCCGGCTGGGGATCGAGCCGGTCGAAATGGATGGCGGGCACATGGTCATGATGTCCAGGCCCGCGGAATTGGCCCGCCTCCTGCTCTGATCGCGGAGGGAGGCGAGCAGTGCGGCGTCGGTGGGTGGCCGACGATCTGCTCACCCGCGCTGGACGGCCCTGGTGCCGAGGTCGAAGTGGATGCCTGCTCCGAGCATCGTGGTGGCGGGCAGGCCGATCATGGCGCGGAAGGATTCGCTGAAATGGGAGGGGGTGGCGAAGCCCGCGTCGATGGCGGAGCGGGTGAGGTCGTGGCCGTTGACGGCGTTGGCGATCGCGGTGACCATGCGGTTCCAGCGTTGATAGCCGCGGAACGTGGTGCCGCAGTGCTGGGTGAACAGGTGCAGGAAATGGCCGGTGGACAGGCCGAGATTCGCGGCGATCTGGTCGGCGCGCAGCGCGTTGGCGGGCTGGTCGCGGATCGCGGCGGCGAGCCTGGCGATGCGTGCGTCCGTGCCGAGGGCCGGGCCCGCGATGGCGCGGTTGTAGAGCAGATCCGGGTCGACGCCGGGCTGGCCACACAGCTCGACGAGTTCGCGCTCGCGGCGGTGGCTGAGACCGAAAGTGCCTGCCGCGGAGGTCATCTCGTCGGCAATCATGGTCGCGGGCGCACTCGACGGGTCGATGAACAACACCAGGATCCACCCCTGCGTGGCAACCACGCGGTGGGCGGTGCGGGCAGGCGCGAAGGAACTGCCCGTGCGAATCAGACCGCGGGTGGTGTGCACGATCAGCGGTCCGTCCAGGCCCACGGTGAGCATCGCGACCGGCGGCGAGTGCGTATCGGGCCGCAGATCCGGCCCGATGTACCCGATGTGGCCCGGCCGTGCCCACGCGGTCGGTATCCGCGCGGAACCGCGGATCTTCGAACGGGTATCGACGCTCACCCGTACCAGGGTATCGACGTGTCGCCGGGTGCGCCGCGACCGGGGATTCGGGTCGGCGCCTCTGCGGTGGTCATCGGCGATCGGCGGCCTCGGGGAGGCGGGGGACCGAGGCGACGAGTTGGCGGGTGTATTCGTGCTGGGGTGAGCGCAGGACGGAATCCGCTTCGCCGGATTCGACGATCCTGCCGTCTTTCATGACCAGGACGCGGTCGGCGAGGTGGTGCACGACGCCGAGGTCGTGGGAGATGAGCAGAAGGGCGGTGCCGAACTCGGATCGGAGTTCGGCGAGGAGGTCGAGGATCTGAGCTTGCACGGAGACGTCGAGGGCGGACAGCGGCTCGTCGGCGACCAGGAGGGCGGGGTTGGGGGCGAGGGCGCGGGCGATGGCTACGCGCTGGCGTTGGCCGCCGGAGAGGGTGCGGGGGTGGCGGGCGAGCAGGTCGCGGGCGAGGCCGACCGCGTCGAGGATCTCGCGGACGCGCCGGGTGCGGGCTTTGCCCCGCAGATCGACGGTGTCGAGGCTTTCGCCGATGACGCGCTCCACGGTGTAGCGGGGGTCGAAGGAGCTGAGGGGGTCCTGGGCGATCAGTTGCGCCGCACCGCGTAATGGACGTAATGCCTTGTCGGAGAGCTCACTCCATGGTTCGCCGTCGACGACCACCCGTCCGGACGATGGTGTGACGAGCCGCAGCGCGAGGCGGGCCGTGGTGGTTTTGCCCGAACCCGATTCGCCGACGATGCCCAGAGTCTCGCCGCCGAACAGGTCGAAGTCGACATTGTCGACCACGGTGCGGGCGGCCGATCCGGAGCCGTAGGTCTTGCGCAGGTTGCGGACCGAGAGCACGACCCGGGTGTTGTCCACCGAGCGCGGTGGCAACTGCTCGCGGAGTTCGGCGCGGACCGGGGACTCCGATCGCGACGATGCCGGAGCCGGCGATGAAATCGGCGGATCGGTGGGCTGGCGTGGTTCGGCGAGCTGGTCGGAAACCGTCAGCTTCGAACCGCGCGAGGCGGCGGACGGAACGGCCGCGAGCAGCTTTTTCGTGTACGAGTGCTCCGGACGGGTCAGCACGTCGCGCGTGCTGCCCTCCTCGACGACCTCCCCGTCGCGCATCACCAGCACCCGGTCCGCCACCTCGGCGACCACTGCCAGGTCGTGGCTGATCAGGAGCAGTGCCGTGCCGTCGGCCTTGCGGGCGCGAAGCAGTTCCAGGATCTGTTGCTGGACAGTCACATCGAGTGCGGTGGTCGGCTCGTCGGCGACGATGAGCCGCGGATCCCCTGCCAGTGCAGTCGCTATCAATACGCGCTGACGCAGCCCGCCGGACAGTTCGTGGGGATACTGACGCAGGCGCAGTTCGGGTTCGGGGACGCCGACATCGGTGAGCAGTCGCACGCTGCGGGCCGTGAGCGCCTGCCCGCGCAGGTCGGTCAGCGCGCGTTGCGCTTCGGCGAGCTGGCTACCGATCGAGTACAGCGGGTCGAGGGAGACCAACGCGTCCTGGAGGACGAATCCGATGTCGCTGCCCCGGATTCGCCGCCACTGCCGATCGCGATGGCCGCGCGCGTCCTGCCCGAAGAGTTCGAGACGGTCGGCGCGCACCCCCGCGCCCGGACCGGCCAGGCCGACCAGCGCGCGCGCCGTCACCGATTTGCCCGACCCGGATTCACCGACGAGGGCGACGGCCTCGCCCGGCTCGATCCGCAGATCGATGCCGTGCACCACCTCCTTGCCCGCGAACCCGACTCGCAGATTCTCGACCGCGATCAGACTCATACCGATGGCCTTCCGTCGTAGTGCCGCTGCCAGTGCCGACCGAGCGAGCTCACCGCGATGACCGTGGCGGTCACCGCCACGCCGGGCAGCACCGCGATCCACCAGGCATTGCGCAGATAGTTGCGTCCCTCGGCCAGCATCGCGCCCCATTCCGGTTCCGGCGGTTGCGGGCCCATCCCGAGAAAGCTCAGACCGGCCGCGCCGAGAATGGCGGTGCCGAGACCGATGGTGGCCAGGATCGGGACCTGCGCGACCGCGTGCGGCAGGACGTGCCGCCGCACCAGCGTTGCCCTGGTGAGCCCGAAAGTCCTCGCCTGTTCGACATACCCGGACTCCTGCACGACCAAGGTCTGCGCGCGCACCACCCGGGCGAACCGGGGGATCGAGGCGATGCCGAGCGCGAAGATCAGGTTCGTGGTGCCGGGGCCGGTGAACGAGATCAGGACCAGCGCGAGCAGCAGATCGGGGAACGCCGAGACCACGTCGAGGAACCGGGTGATCAGCTCGTCGAGCGGCCCGCGCGCCAACCCGGACAGCAAACCCAGCGCCGTGCCCGCGACCACCGCGATCGCGACAGCGGTGATGCCGATGAGCAGCGAGTAGCGCGCGCCGTGGATGACCCGGGTGAGAACGTCGCGGCCCAGGTGATCGGTGCCGAACCAATGCTGCGCACTCGGCGGCAGCTGGGCGGCAAGGGGATCGGCGGCGAGTGGGTCGGCACCGGTCAGCAGGGCCGGGGCGACCACCGCGATCGCGACCAGCCCCACCGTCAGCGCTGCCACCGCTACGCCCGGCGCTACAGCGAAACCCTGTGCGCGTAGACCGAGTCGACCGGCCGCGCGCGGCGTCGCGGTGACAGTCATCGTTTCCCTCCATTGCGTGAGTCGCGGCGCAGACGCGGGTCGAGCCACAGATAGAGCAGATCGACCAGCGTGCTGATCACGACGTAGACGAAGGCGGAGAGGATCGCGACCGCGAGCACCACGGGAAGGTCCTGCGCCAGTACAGCGTCGACGGTCACCCGTCCGAGTCCGGGTCGTCCGAAGACCTCTTCGATGATCACCGCTCCGCCGAGCAATCCGCCGACCAGCCAGCCGGTCAGCGTCACCGCGGGCAGAGCCGCGTGCCGCAGACCATGTCGCAGCCGCAACGCACTCTCGCTCACCGACCACGACCGCACCGTCACCGCGAACGGTTCGTCCAGCGCCCGCTCCAGCCCGTCGCGCAGCACCTGGGAGATCACCGCGCCCAGCGACAGACCGAGGGCGAGTGCGGGCAGAACCAAGGCCGACAGCCCCTTGTTCGCCGCCACCGGAAAGATCTTCAGCTGGAAGCTGAACACCGACAGCAACACGATGCCGAGCCAGAAGGAGGGCGTCGAGACAAGAGCCAGTTCCACCGCATTCGCGATGGCGCGTGATCGCCGCCGCTGCGCCGTGCTCGTCGCGACGACGACCGCGAACATCAGCGCCACCACCAACGCGGCACCGGTCAGCGCCAAGGTGGGACCGGCCTGCGAGCCGATGACTTCCGATACCGGCCGCTGCAACACGTAGGAACGCCCGAAATCCCCGTGCGCCACATTCCACAGGTAGCGGGCGTACTGGACAACGGCCGGGCTGTCGAGTCCCCATTCGGCACGGATGGCCGCCTCGACCTCCGGGGTGCGCTGCTGTTCGCCGAGCAACACGTCGACCGTGTCGCCCGGCGCCAGCCGCACACCGAGGAACGACAGCGTGGTCGCGCCCCACAGCACGCCGAGACCCGTGATCACCCGCAGCGCGATCCGTGTGGCTGTGCCGGTGCGAGCCTCGCTGTCCACTGTGGTGGTCACGACCTCCGGTGCGATCGCTTCCGTCGTCATCGGTGGCTATCCACGATCGACCCAGATGTCGTACGCGTTCTCCGCGAGCTGCTTGTACGGACGGTATCCCGCGCCGTACACGTGGGCTCCCGTCGCGATCTGGTTCTCGGGAATGTAGAGCGGCAGCCCGTAGGCCTTGTCGACGATCGCGAAGCGCTGCAATTGCGCGTACTGCTTCGCCCGCTCGGCGGAGTCGGTGGTCGAGGCGGCGGCCCGCAGCCAGGTGGACAGTTCGGGATCGGTGGCGCGGCTGTAGTTCAGCGTGCCCAGCGGCGTCGGCGGGTACCAGTGGTTCTCGATATCGATGCCGCCGGTGATGGTGTCGGAGTTGGCGATCGACCCGAAAGCGTTCTTCTTGCGGAGCTCGCTGTAGGTGCCGAGGTCGACATAGGACAGCTTCAGATCGATGCCCGCGTTCTGCTTGGCCTGTGCCTGCACCGCCTGCAACAGCACCTCACGCTGGTCGCGCACCGTCGACTGGGCCTGCACCAGTTCGATGGTCAGCCGCTGGCCGGCCTTGGTCCGGAACCCTTCGGAATCTTTTGCCGTCCAGCCCGCTTCGTCGAGCAGCCGGTTCGAGGCGGCTTTGTCGGCGCCGTAGGTGCCCTCGATGCTCTTGTCGTAGAACAGCGTGTCGACGCTGGAGGCGATGCCCCAGCCGCGGGTGCGCTCGCCGCGATAGATCGACTGCAGCACCGCGTTCACGTCGACGGAGTTGTTGAGCGCCTTGCGGACTCGTTGATCGGTGGCCGGGCCGAAGGTCGCGTTCCAGTACAGCGTGTACGGGCTGCCGTTGTTCAGCCCGGTCGTATAGGTGAAGTCGGGGTTGTCCCGGAACAGCGAGGCGTCGTTGCCGGAGACGCCTTCGATGAGGTCGACCTGACCGGAGGTGAGCGCGCCGGTGCGCACCGACGACTCTGGCAGGAAACGGTAGGTCACTTCGTCGAGGTAGGCCGGACCCTGATGCTTGGCGCTCTGTGGCGCCCAGTTGTAGTCGGGGTTCTTGCGGAAGTGCAGTTCCTGACCCTTCACGTAGCGGTCGAGGATGAACGGACCGGTACCGGCGATCTCCGGCCCACCGGCCTTGAGCTGCGGCTTGTCCCACGCGGCCGAGGAGATGATGGGGAAACCGGCGGCGAAGTCGAGAAACGGCGCGTACGGGTCCTTCAGGGTGAACACCACGGTGCGCTCGTCGCGGGCCGTGACCGCGGCCAGATGTGACAGCGGCCCGGCGGACCAGCCGCCGGAATAGGACACGTCCTGCATCGTGGTGAAGTTGCGGGCCACGGCGGTCGCGGTGAGCGGATTGCCGTCGGTGAACTTCACGCCCTCGCGCAGGGGGAAGGTGTAGGTGAGCCCGTCGGGCGAGATCTCGTGGCCGGTGGCCAGCCACGAGACGAAACCGCCCTCGGTGGTGCGCGCGAGGAGCGACTCGAAGACGTTGCGCAACATCAGGTGCGTATTGCTCTGCCCGTTGAGGTGCGGGTTCAACGTGGTCGGTTCGGTCTCCACCCCCCACGTCAACGAGCCACCGCTGACCGGTTGCGCCGATTCGCGTGCCGCGGTGTCCGTTCCACCGCACGCGGTGGCCAGCACGGCCACCGCCGATACCAGAGCTGTGGCAAGTAGTCGCCGATGTCGCATCACAGCGCGGCGCCCCTCTCTTCGATGAGAAACAATGATTGAGCTGTGGTGACCACGGCGCCTTCGGCCGCGGTCACGGTGACGATCCCCGCATGGGTGGCGGTCAGTTCGTGTTCGAGCTTCATGGCCTCGACCACGCCGAGCAGCTGTCCCTTCTCGACCGGGTTGCCCGATTCGACGTGGAGCTGCACGAGGGTGCCCGGCATGGGCGAGCGGATCTCGGGATCCGTCGCGGTCGTGCCGAGCGAGCGGTATTCGGCGTAGCGCACCTGCCGGGAAACCCCGGCTACCTGGCAGATCCAGCCTTCGCCTACGCGTTGTACGACGCAGGGGGTCGAGCCGACGGTGATCGTGTCGCGGTCGGTTCGTCGAGCGGTGACGCCCACCTCGGTCGTGCGCCGGGTGGTGGCGCTGCGGTCGGTGGTCTGCACAGCGGGGCCGCTCGGGTCGGCGGTCTCGGCGCGCACGAGCACCGCGTCGCCCTCGTAGCCGCCGACTCGCACCGTCACCGCGCGCCCGTCGACCGACAGGTCGAGACCGCCGAGGTCGCGATCGGTGGGATCGAGCCAGGACCGATCACCGCCGGGCGCGCCGGTCGACCAGGGTGTCGCGCGGTCGGGGGCGGTGAGCGCCGCGGCCACCGCGAGGGCACTGAGCTCGTCGGGATCGCCGAACTCGGCGACCGGATCGATCCGGTCCAGATAGGCGGTGTCGTGCTCGGCCGCCGCGACGATCGGGGCGGCCAGGACACGTGCGACGAAGCCGAGGTTGGTCGAAATGCCCTGCCAGCGAAGGTCTTCGCAGGCCCGCCGGGCGGCGGCGAGCGCATCGTCGCGGGTGGCGCCGGTGGCGACGAGTTTGGCGATCATCGGATCGAACCCGCCGGTGACATCGAGGTGGCGGGCGAAGGCGCGTTCGACGCGAACATCCGGCCAGTGGGTGACCTCGAGCTCGCCCGGGCACGGCAGGAACGACCGGAAGGGGTCCTCGGCGTACATCCGCACCTGCACCGAAGCGCCCGAGTACCCGATAGCCGCCTGGTCGGCGGGCAGCGGTTCGCCCGCGGCGACCAGCAATTGCCACTCCACGAGGTCCAGGCCGGTGATCTCCTCGGTGACGGTGTGCTCCACCTGCAGCCGGGTGTTCATCTCGATGAAGAAGAACTCGTCCCCGACCAGCAGGAACTCGAAAGTGCCCGCGCCCACGTACTGCAAAGCCTTCGTGCCCTGGACCGCGGCGGCGAACATGGCCGCGCGCACCGCGGCGGGAATCCGCGGGGCAGGCGCTTCCTCGATCACCTTCTGATGCCGCCGTTGCAGCGAGCAGTCGCGATCGAAAAGGTGGACAGCGTGGCCGAATTCGTCGCCGAAGACCTGTACCTCGATGTGACGTGCGCGCTCGACGTACCGTTCCAGGTGCAGTCGGCCGTCGGCGAAAGCCGCTGTCGCGGTGCGGGAAGCAGACGCCAGCGCCTCGCGCAGTCCGGCGGCCGCGCGCACCACCGACATGCCCTTGCCGCCACCACCGCCCGCTGGCTTGACGATCAGCGGGTACCCGATGTCGGCCGCCGCGCCCACCAGGGCATCGAGATCTTCGCTCGCCCGCACGGTGCCGGGCAGCACGGGCACACCCGCCTCGGCCATGATCTGGCGCGCGGAGGACTTGTCGGCCATCGTCTCGATCACCCGCGAACTCGGGCCGACGAACACCAATCCGCCCGCACGGACCGCCCGCGCGAAATCGGCGTTTTCGGACAGGAATCCGTATCCGGGATGTACTGCGTCGCAACCGGTTTCGGTGGCGGCGTGCACCAGTGCGCCGATATCGAGATACCCCTCGGGCAGCGTGACGGTCGACACCGCCGCCGCGTGATAGGTGAGCGACCGGTCCGCCGCCACGCTCACCGTCACATACTCGATGCCGAGGCGATCGCAGGTACGGGCGATCCGGGCGGCGATCTCGCCCCGGTTCGCGATGAGTAGTCGAGAGATCACAGCCGGAACACCCCGAAGTTCGAACCCGCGGGCTGCGGCCGGTCCCAGCGCTCGTGCGCCAGCGACAGGCAGCGCGCCAGCCACGAGCGGGTGTCCTCCGGTTCGACCACGGCGTCGATCCACATGCGGGCCGCGATGTAGGTCGGCAGCGATTGGCGCTCGAAGCTGTCGATGATCGGCTGCTTGATGGCCGCTTCCTCGGCGGCGCTGAGCTCCTTGCCCTCGCGGCGCAGCCGGTCACGCTTGAGGATCGCCATCACCGCCGCGGCCTGCTCGCCACCGACCCCGGTGGAGCGGGCATTCGGCCACATCGCCATGAACTGGCCGCCCATCGACCGCCCCGACATCGCGAAATTGGCGGCGCCGAAACTGCCGCCGATCACCAGCGAGATCTTCGGCACCGTGGCGCACGAGACCGCGTTCACCATCTTCGCGCCGTGTTTGGCGATCCCGGCCCGTTCGTACTCCTCGCCGACCATGAACCCACTCACGTTGTGCACGAACAACAGTGGGATGCGGCGCTGTTCGCAGATCTGGATGAAGTTGGTGGCCTTGAGCGCGCTGTCGGGGAAGATCACGCCCTGATTGGCGATGATCCCGACCTCGTAACCCGCGATCCGGGCGGTCGCGCACACGATCGTGATGCCGTAGTCCTTGCGGTATTCGACCCACGAGCCCGCATCGACCACGCAGCGCAGAATCGCGCGGACGTCCATCTCCTTCTTGGTGGTCGCCGGAATCAGATCCGGGAGCCGCGCTGGATCGTCGGCGGGCTCGAGCGCCTCGAACGCCGGCGGATGCACACGGTCACCGGGGGTACGGGACACGATGTCGCGCACCATCGCCAGCGCTTCCAGTTCGTTCGCCGCGAGATGATCGGCCACCGCGGTTTCGCGGACGTGCAGATCGGCGCCGCCGAGAGTCTGCGCGTCGACCACCACGCCCGTGGCGGCCTCCACCAGCTGCGGCCCGCCGAGGAAGACGGTGCTCAGATCCTTGACCATCACGGTCTCGTCGCTCATCGCCGGGATGTAGGCGCCACCCGCCGTGCAGATGCCGAGCACGGCCGAGATCTGCGGCAAGCCGAGGGCCGACATCTCCGCGATATTGCGGAACATCTTTCCGAGGTGCTCCTCGTCGGGGAAGATCTCCTCCTGCAACGGCAGGTAGATGCCGCCCGAGTCCGCCAGGTACACGCACGGCAGCCGGTACTCCCTGGCCAGTTTCTGCCCGCGCAGGTGCTTCTTGATCGTGAGCGGATAGAAGGTTCCGCCCTTCACGTGCGGGTCGTTGGCGAACACCATGCACGGCCTGCCGTGGATGGTGCCGATGCCGACGATCAGCGCGGCCGCGGGCAGATCGGTGTCGTAGACCTCGTGCGCGGCGAGGCGACCGATCTCGAGGAACGGCGTCCCCGGATCCAGGATGCGGTTGACCCGTTCGCGCACCGGCAGTTTCGCGTCGCCTGGGCGCCGGCGCGGTGCCACGATCTCGGCGGTGTGGTCACGCAGCAGAGCGCGTTGGGCTTCGAATCCGAGGGTGTTCTCGATGACGGCGGTCATGCTGGTAGTTCCTCCCGGTCCTGATGCGCGGCGAGACTCGAGCTCAGGGTGTCGGCGAAGCGGCGGATCGTGTCGGGGTCGAGGTCGGCCCGCAGCATCAGGCGCAGGCCCGCGCTGCCGCGGCGGATGATCGGGAAGAACACCGGCGAGGTGTAGAAACCGGCGTCGAGCATGTCCCTGGCCACGGCGACGGTGACGTCCTCCTGGCCGATGCTCACGAATCGGATCGGCAGGCCGTCACCGGCGAGGTCGGTGTCGACCAGCGAGTCGAACAGGCGGACCCGCTCCTGGAGCGCGACCTGGAGCCGGTCGACGGTGCCGTCGTCGTGGAGGTCGCAGGCGGCGATGATCGCGCCGAGTCCGGCGGTGTTGACGCGCTGCGACCACATCAGCGGGCCGCTCGTGCGCAACAAGGTGGGTGTGCGGGACGCGTCGCCCGCCGCGCCGAAGAAGATCACGCCACCGCTGGCGCCGAAACCCTTGTTGAGCGAGGCGATCACGAGGGTCCGTTCGCGCCAGCCCTCGTAGGCTCCGAGAACGTATCCGCGGCCGTGGCTACCCAATGTCGAAATGCCGTGCGCCTCATCGAAATACAGGAACAAGCCGTAGCGATCCTGGAGCCGGTGCAGCTCGGCCAGTGGTGCGCCACCGCCGGTGCTGTAGACCCCGTCCGCCACGTAGGCCACGTGGGAATGCGTGCGGCACAACTCTTCCAAGGCGGCGATGTCGTTGTGCTCGATCGTGACCAACTCGGTCTCGTCGGCGACCAGCGGCTTCATCGCGTTCAGGCAGAAGTGCGCGTTCTTGTCGAAGACCACCAGCGGCGGGTGCCCGTCGGTGAGCTCACCGGAGGCGAGCAGCGGCAAGGTCGCCCACGCGGCGGCCGCGCACGACGACACGGTGACCGCCTGCGCGTCGAAGGTCCGGGAGAGCCGCTGTTCGGCCTCCTCCAGCAGACCGAGCCGGATGCGCATCCGGGAAATAGAAGAATTGATCGTCGCGGTTTCGTCGAGCCCGCGATGGGCGCCCTCGATGATTCGTGGATCGCTGTCCAAACCGAGATAGGAATAGGACGAGAAGTTGACGATCGTTCGACCGTCGCGGGAATGGACAATTCCCTCGCGCATATCATCGGCGATGATGTCGACCAGTCCGTGCGTGGTGCTGTCGTCCCAGAATGTGTTGCTCAGTTGCAACTGCCTGCGGATATTTGCGAATTGGTTTCTGGCCACTGCCGTTCATTCCTTTGTTGGCGAAGGTGCGTCAGTTTTCTCGGGCGCCGCGACGACGAGTACGTTCACCGCGGCGAGCAGGGTGATGGCGATGGACCAGGCGAGGAGCCCGGACAGGGTGGGGCCTGCCAGCGAGGCGATGCCCGCGAGGCCCTGCTGCACCAGCGCGCACCACGAGACGGCGATGGCGGCGCCGGTGGCGAGGTGGCTGACAGCGTGCGCGGCGCTGTTGGGGAACAGCGTCGCCTGGCCGAAGGTCGTGGTGACGTACCCGGCGAGGAAGACCGGCAGCGCGATCGCCCGGGGCAGATCAGCGGCCCACACGACGGTGACGAGCACGCAGCCCGCGAGCATGATCGCGGCGCCCTGCCGCATCATGGCGTGCGCTCCCACCTGTCGCACACGCCGGCGGACGTAGGTCGCGCCGCCGAGGTAGGCGGCACCGTAGAAGACGCCGAACAGGCCGAACACCCACGGTGAGAGCGCGAATCGGTCGGTGAAGATGAACGCGGACTTCTGCTGGATCATCACGATGACGGCGAATCCGATGCCGCCCGCTACCGCGCTGACGACGAAGATCCGGTCGGTGAACAGGCGTCTTGCTGTGCCTTTGTCTCTCGGCCCCGGTTCGCGTCGGGGCAGCGAGATGCGCAGGGCGAAGGCGACCGGCACCGCGGCCAGCACGGCCAGCACGACGAACCCGTATCGCCACCCGACCGTCGAGGTGACGATGCCGCCGATCACCTGCCCGCCACCGAGCGCGACGACGAACGCCATCGACAGCAGCGCGAGCTGGCGCGCGAGCTCCGCGCCGGTGAACAGATCCTTGATCATCATCCGGCCGACCACCGCGATCCCGCCCGCCCCGATCGCCTGGACCACGCGCAGCCCGAGCAACTCGGGCGCGTTGGTGATCAGCGCGAGGCCCGCGCTGGCGAGGACGAAGCACAGCCCGGCCGCGACGAAGGCCGGTACCCGGCCGAACCGTTCCGCCGCTCTGCCCCACGCGACGACCGGGAGCGCGGCGAACACCACGAACACGGCCACCGACAGCTGCAGGACGCTGTCGCCGGCGCCGATGTCGGCGCCCAGCGCCGGCATGCTCGGCAGGTAGATGGTGGTCGCCATTTGGGCGACCGCGACCGCGACACATGCCGTTGTGACAACTGCTCGGCGTGTTGCCGCGGAAGCCGGAATTTCGCCGGTTTCCGCTTGCACAGACAATGCACTCCCCTATGGCCGAGCGAATCACGCAGGATGCTGGATCCGAGTTCTAGGTATACGGCCAGGCGAAGCGGTCGAACACCGTTGCGATCGCGTTGATTTCAGCGGGAAAGGTTAATAATCGATGGCGGATTCGTGACCGCGCGGTGGGCCGCGTGGGGGATGCGAAGAAATTGCCTGAGCACCGCAGGCCGGGCGAAGGGCGCGTCCACCACATGGGGCGAAGCCGGCGCTTGTCGCGTATGGCAGGGTGGAACTCGTGAACCGATTGGCCGGTGCGACCTCGCCCTATCTGCGTCAACACGCCGACAACCCCGTCCACTGGCGGGAGTGGGATGCCGACGCGTTAGCCGAGGCCGCCGAGCGCAATGTGCCGATCCTGCTGTCGATCGGTTATGCGAGCTGCCACTGGTGCCATGTGATGGCCCACGAGTCCTTCGAGGACCTCGCCACGGCCGAGCAGATGAACGCCGACTTCGTCTGCGTGAAGGTGGACCGGGAGGAGCGTCCCGATCTGGACGCGGTGTACATGAACGCCACCGTGGCCATGACCGGGCAGGGCGGCTGGCCCATGACGTGCTTTCTCACCCCCGACGGCGCACCGTTCTACTGCGGTACCTATTACCCGAAGCAGCCGCGCGGCGGCATGCCGTCGTTCACGCAGTTGCTCAGCGCGGTGACCGAGACCTGGCGCAACCGGCGCGACGATGTGGACAAGGCCGCGCGGCAGGTGACCGATGCGCTCCAGGCGCAGGCATCGGGTCTGCCCGACGCCGAATTCGCCATTGCCCCTGATCTTCTCGACAAGGCCGTGCCCGCCATCGTCGCCGATGAGGACACGACGCACGGTGGATTCGGTGGGGCGCCGAAGTTTCCGCCGTCGGCGTTGCTGGAAGGGCTGCTGCGGCACTGGGAGCGGACCGGCGACCAGTCGGTGTTCGACGTGGTCGAGCGCACGGCCGAGGCGATGGCGCGTGGCGGGATCTACGACCAGTTGCGCGGCGGGTTCGCGCGCTACTCGGTCGACGCCGGGTGGCTCGTGCCGCACTTCGAGAAGATGCTCTACGACAATGCCCTGCTGCTGCGCGCCTACGCCCATCTCGCGCGTCGCGCGCCCGTGACCCCGCTGGAGTCGTTGCCGCACAGGGTGACCCGGGAGACGGTCGAATTCCTGCTCGGTGATCTCGGCACGGCACAGGGCGGTTTCGCCTCCGCGCTCGACGCTGACACCCACCTCGAACCGGACGGGCCCGGCGTCGAAGGTGCGACCTATGTGTGGACGCCGGCCGAGCTGATCGGCGAACTCGGCCCGCTCGACGGCATGTGGGCCGCCGACGCTTTCGGCGTCAGCACCGGCGGCAATTTCGAACAGGGCACCTCGGTGCTCACCCGCCACAGCGATCCCGTCGACACCGAGCAG
The DNA here is from genome assembly GCF_042668615.1 of Nocardia sp. NPDC057272. Lineage (NCBI taxonomy): Bacteria > Bacillati > Actinomycetota > Actinomycetes > Mycobacteriales > Nocardiaceae > Nocardia > Nocardia sp. NPDC057272. Next base: position 102,138 of record NZ_JBHUYK010000021.1, read on the forward strand.
TCGTCACGTTTCGATCGACTGCGCGCCCAGTTGTTCGAGGCCCGCACCCGGCGCCCACAGCCCGCCCGTGACGACAAAGTGGTCACCGCCTGGAACGGCATGACCATCACCGCGCTCGCGGAAGCCGGTGCGGCACTGGAAGAACCGTCGTGGATCGCCGCCGCCGTGCGTTGCGCCCGCTACCTGCTCGACGTCCACCTCGTCGACGGCCGACTGCGACGCGCCTCCCTCGACGGTGTCGCGGGCACCCCGCCCGGCGTCCTCGAGGACTACGCCTGGTTCGTCACCGGCCTGCTCGCCCTCTACCAGGCCACCGGCGAACCCGACTGGCTCGCCGCCGCACAGCTGCTGCTGGACAACACGATCGACCACTTCGCCGACCCCGAACGCCCCGGCAGCTGGTTCGACACCGCCGACGACGCCGAAACCCTGGTCGCCCGCCCCCGCGACCCCGTCGACGGCGCCACCCCGTCCGGCGCTTCCGCGTTGGCCGAGGCGCTCCTCACCGCCTCGGCGGTCGCCGACCCCGACCGTGCCATCCGCTATCGCGAACTCGCCGACCAGACCCTCGCCCTCGGCGCGATCCTGCTGGCCCGCGCACCCCGCACCGCGGGCAACTGGCTCTCCGTCGCCGAAGCATCGGTCCGCGGCCCGTACCAGGTGGCCATCGCGGCCACCGAGAAGTCCTCCACGGCAATGGAACTCCTGGCCGCTGCCCGTGCCTGCGCCCCTGGCGGCTCGATCGTCCTCGCGGCCCCACCGAACACCGCACCTCTTCTGAACGACCGCCCCCTCGTCAACGGCGCCCCCGCCGCCTATGTCTGCCGTGGCTCGGTCTGCGACCTCCCGGTCACCGATCCCGCCGCGCTGACGGCTTCGCTGCGGCGGTAACGGACCCGGGTCTCACTTTCTCGGTGAGATGTCTGTCCAGGTCCGGGTCCGGCCGGGGATCCCACGCAGCCGTAAGTCCTTGTAGCGCTTCCACTTGGCTCGTTCGGCCGGGGTCGCGGCCTGCCAGATCGCATCGCTGACCAACACCCGCCGCGGTGCTTCCTTCGCCACCGACGTGAGGCGGGACGCTTCGTTGACCGCGTCGCCGATGACGGTGAATTCGAGGCGGGTGTCGGCGCCGACGTCGCCGGCGAAGACCTGGCCGCGGGCGACACCGATGCCGACATCGAGCTCGCCGGTGGCCACTACTTCGTCGCGGATGCGGCGGGCGGCGCGCAGGGCAGGGGTGGCGTTGTCCTGGAGTGCGGACGGCGCACCGAAGATGCACAGCGCGGCGTCGCCGGCGAACTTGTTCACCAGGCCGCCGTTGTCCTCGGTGGCCGCTACCACGGTGGCGAGCAGCCGGTTGAGTTTGTGGACGAAATCCTCGGGGGCCATTTCGGCGGAGAGCTGCACCGAGCCGGTGACGTCGACGAACAGCGCCGAAACGATGCGCACATCGCCGGTGAGGTCGGAGCTGCCGGACAGGGCCCGTTCGGCCACCGTGGATCCGACGTGCCTGCCGAAGACGTCCTCGGTGTGCATCTGGTCGCGCAGGGTGGCGGCGAGTTCGTTGACCGAGTGTTCGAGGCGGCCGATCTCGCTCGCGCTGCTGACGGGCACCCGCACATCGAGTTCGCCGCGGGTGATCCGGTCCAGCGCCCGGTACATCGTGCGCATCGGCGTGGCCACCGAGCGCGCGAGCAGCGCGGTGGCCAGGGCGCCCACCCCGAGCGCGACGATGGAGAACAACCACGCCGCACGCACCCGGTCGGAGGCCGGTGTGGTCGTGTCACTGAGGACGACGATGATGATCAGCCCCGGCAGCGCACTGGATACCGCCCAGGTGACGAGCACCCGCACCAGCACGGTCGAGCTGGGATGCACCGTCGGCCCGAGCACCGCGGTGATGATCGGCACGGCCGGGCGGATCAGGCGGTCCAGGATCAGGTAGATCGCGCCCGCCGCCTCCAGCCCGCCGAGCGTGAATCCGGCCAGCAGCACGGTGATGTTGTGATAGTCGGTGAACCGGTCGACCAGCCACACGGTCAACGCGACGCCCGGTGTCCACAGGATGATCGCGCGCAGGGTGATCGCGGCGGGTAGCCGGATCAGGACCCGTGCTTCCTCCGGCGTCGGTTTGCGGTTGTCGTCGAGCCAGCGCATATATCGGCGCCGGTCGTAGAGCGCGATCCCGATCCCGAGGGAGAAGGCGAGCACCGGGTAGATCAGGATCAGTACCGCCGCGTCACTCCAGTCGTCGCCGATCCGGGTGAACACGCCACCCGCCCAGCTGACCAGGAAGATGGCCGCGACCCCGACCATGTTGGCGGTGATGACCACCAGCGCGAGTCCCCAGTAGGACTGCAGCGCCCACCGGACCAGCCGGTTCACCGCGCACGCCCGAGCCCGGCGCCCGAGGACGCCCGGGCATCACGAGCTGCGCTGACGGGTGACACAACTACCGAGCATAGAAGGCGCGCGGGTAGCGGCCACGCGCACGCGCCGTTCAGCCGAGCACGACCAGCCAGATCGCGATGTAGTGACACAGTGCCGCGACCACCGTCGCGGCGTGGAAGAACTCGTGGTGCCCGAAGTCGGGCCAGGGGTTGGGCCACTTGGTCGCGTAGAGAACAGCGCCCACGCTGTAGATCACGCCACCGACCGCGAGCAGCACCAGCGGCGCCACTCCGACGTTGTGCAGCAGCTCGGGGACCACCGGCACGATCGCCCACCCGAGCAACAGGTACAGCGGCACCCCCACCCATGCGGGCGCGGTAGGCCACAGCAACTTCAACGCGACCCCGGCGACGGCCCCCGCCCACACCACGGCCAGCAGGATCTGCCCGGTCCGCCCGGGCAACCCGAGCAGCGCGAACGGCGTGTAACTACCGGCGATGAACAGGAAGATCATCGAATGGTCGGCCCGCTTCATCCGCACCCGCGTCCGCACGCTGGCCCAGGTGACCCGGTGATACACCGCGCTCACCCCGAACAGCGCGCACACCGAGATCCCGTAGAGCAGCGTCGACCAACCCGCGGTCAACGACGTGAGGAACCCGAACACCACGAGCACCGTCACCGCGACAGCGGCGACGCCGACCGCCCACGTATGGATCCAGCCACGAAAACGGGGCTTGATCACCGTGGCGATCTCAGTCAGGACATCGTCCACGTAACCTCCCGAGCCGGAACCTACGGTACCGTAGGTTGTGCCCCAACCGTACGTCAAACGCCTATCTCGACACCACAAACGTGCCCCTGGCCACACAAAACCCGACCGGCTGATCTCGGGAGGACATGGGTAACTTCCCGACCACCCCGAAACCCGGCCTTGCCCGTGCCGTCGGCCCGGCACGGATCTCACCCCCTACTCACGACCGGCAAAATACTCGGGGAGGCGGGCAAGCGTAGGGTGCGGGCGTGGAGTTTCTTGGTCGGGTGCGTGGATTGCCGTACCGCATCTACGAAGCCAGGCTGTCGCAGCAGCTGGCAGACAAGCAGCACCCTCGCCACGTCGCCGTCATGTGCGACGGCAATCGACGCTGGGCGCGTGAGAACGGGTTCACCGATGTGAGCCACGGCCATCGCGTCGGCGCCCTGAAGATCGCCGAGCTCGTCGGCTGGTGTTCCGATCAGGGCATCGAGATGGTCACCGTCTACCTGCTCTCCACCGAGAATCTGCGCCGCGACCCCGACGAGCTCGAGACCCTGTTCGAGGTCATCACCGATGTCGTCGAGGAACTGTCCGCCCCGGAGCAGAACTGGAGCGTGCGGATCGTCGGGTCGCTCGAGGGTTTCCCCGAGTTGATCGCCAAGCGGCTGCGGGTGGCTGCCGAGCGAACGAGCGGGCGCGACGGCGTGCACGTGAATGTCGCGGTGGGTTACGGCGGCCGTCAGGAGATCACCGACGCGGTGCGGTCGCTGGTGCGCCAGGAGATCGCCTCGGGCGAGTCGGGTGAGGATCTGGTGCAGTCGATTACGGTCGACGCGATCGGCCAGCATCTCTACACCTCCGGTCAGCCCGACCCGGATCTGGTGATCAGAACCTCTGGTGAGCAGCGACTTTCGGGGTTCCTGTTGTGGCAGAGCGCCTATTCGGAGATCTGGTTCACCGAGGCGTATTGGCCGGAATTCCGGCGTGTCGACTTCCTGCGCGCACTAAGGGATTACGCCGCGCGCCACCGCCGTTTCGGCGTGTGATGTCGTAACCGTCGCGTACTCTGCGGTCAGTGGAACCCGACCAGCCTTCTTACATCAGCTATGAGGAATTCGGCAGGCGTTTCCTGGAATACGCCGTCTCCGAGCAGCGCATCGCCGACGCGTTCGGCCAACTCACCGGTGCCGCTTTCGATTTCGGGCCGATAGGCGTGGGGCCGGGTCGGCTGGCGAAGGTCACCGCGCAGGTGGAGCTCGGGCAGCCACGAATCCTGCGTTTCGTCGACGCGTTCATCTCCTTCGAACTGACCATCCCGTTGCGCGTGGATCTGGTTCTCGATCTGGCGGTCGACCGGTCGCGTTTCCGGGTCGACGGCACCGTGCATCTGCATCTCACCGCGCGCACCGCCGACCCGTTGCGGGTGGTCATCGATATCGCCGAGCCGCGTCCGGGCGATGTGCGGGTCAATGTCGCCAGCAGCTCCAAGCGCGGTGAGTTGCTGCGGGTGCTGGCCAGCGTCGACCACGAGATCCGCCGGTTCGTCGCCCGGTACGTCGCACAGGAGATCCGCAAACCCGAGATCGCGGCGGTCCGCAATATCGACGTGGCGACCAGGCTCGACGCGGCCTGGAAGTTGTAGCGGAGTAGGCCCGATCCGGCGCCACCCCCCGCTAGGCTGCTGCGCGAGACCGGGCCCGACGACACATTGCAGGGGTGTGAGCTGTGGGAATTGCGACGAAGGCGAGCGGGTGGCGGGCGCGGATCGTGGTGCTCGGCGCCGTGTGCGGTGCCGTGGCGGTCGTCGCGGGCTGCGGTGGGGTCGACCAGCCCGCGCCGCCGCGACTGACGCCCGCCGAGGAGCAGGCCGCGAAGGGTGCGGTGTTCGCCTATCGCACCGACGCCGAGCTGGCGGTGGTGCGCGGTGCCGAAACCGTGCGGGCACCGGGCAGTTTCGGCTACTCGTCGGCCGCGGTGATGTTCACCAGGGACGGGCGATACGCCTTCGCGGTGGAGACCAGCAGCAAGACGCTGGTCGCGTTGGGGGTGCGGGACCGGTCGGTGACGCGCATACCGTGTGACTGCACCGACGCGGTGGCGCTGCGTGGATCGGTGGTCGGCTGGTGGCGGGAGCCGGGCGAGATCATGAGCATGGACCTGGCCGGTGCCGAACCCGCCGCGGCCGAACGGGAGATCGTCCTGCCGGATTCGCCGAGCCCGCTGACCGGTGGCGCGTGGGACGGGGCCAAGCTGGTAGCGGCCACCGACGAATTCGTGCTGCTGGCCCGGGTCGAATCGCGCGGCCTGTGGTGGGAGAAGAGCCACCTCTACGCGATCGGCGCCGATGTCATCCTGCCGCTGGGGCGGGTGCCCGGCATCGACGCCGGACTCTCGGCCGCGGCCGGCCCCGATGGGCACACCTTCGTGCTGGCCGGAGCGACAGCGCGTAGCGCGACCTGCGGCAGTGGCAATGTGGCGACCATCGACGCCGCCACCAACGGCGTCCGGGCTCTGCCCACGCTGCCGGGTGAGTGCTCGGCGGCCTACAGCCCGCGCTGGACCGCCGATGGTTCGATCACGATCGCCACCCGCAAGTGGGCCGATGTCCTGGGCGCGCCCAGCATGGTCGACCGGCTGCAGTCGGCCGCGCAGGGGTGGGCGCCGGTCGGGGAGTACCCGGTGGTCGACATGCTCCCGCACACGCAGGAGTCGGTGATCGAGGTGGTCGCCGGTGAGCCCACCGACGCGCGCGGCACACCGCACGGGGTATTGGTCGTCCACAAGGGCGATGCCCGTGAGGAATTGGCGAAGCAGGTCGTCTCGCTCGGTGCGCCGACGGCCACCGGCTGAGCGATGTCGGGGCGCGGGCGGATCAGAGCTTGCGCAGCCGCAACCTGTTGATCGTGTGGTCGGAGTCCTTGCGCAACACCAGGGTTGCGCGGGGGCGCGTCGGCAGGATGTTCTCCACCAGGTTGGGCCGGTTGGTCGAGTGCCAGATATCGCGCGCGGCCGCGGTGGCCTGTTCGTCGTCGAAGGCCGCGTAGTGGTGGAAGTGCGCGTCGGGGTCGGCGAAGCCGGTCTTGCGCAACGCGAGAAAGCGCTGCACGTACCAGTTCTCGATGTCCTCGATGCGGGCGTCGACGTAGATGGAGAAGTCGAACAGGTCCGACACCATCAGTCGCGGACCGGTCTGCAGCACATTCAGGCCCTCGACGATGAGAATGTCGGGCTGGCGCACACAGTGCTTCTCGTCGGGCACGATGTCGTAGGACTTGTGCGAATACACCGGCGCGCACACCTCTTCGGCGCCCGACTTCACCTCGGTGACGAATCGCAGCAGTTTGCGCCGGTCGTAGCTCTCCGGGAAACCCTTGCGGTGCATGATGCCGCGACGAATGAGTTCGGCTGTGGGATAAAGGAATCCATCGGTGGTCACCAGGTCGACCCGGGGGTGGTGATCCCAGCGCGCCAGCAGCGCCTGGAGCACGCGCGCGGTGGTCGACTTGCCGACCGCGACACTGCCCGCGACACCGATCACGAACGGCACCTGCTTGTCGGGATGTTTCTCGCCGAGGAAGGTGGCGGTGGCGGCGAACAGCCGCTGCCGGGCCGCGACCTGTAGATGGATCAACCGGGCCAGCGGCAGGTAGACCTCGGCGACTTCGTCGAGGTCGATCTGCTCGCCGAGACCGCGCAGGCCGGTCAGCTCGTCCTCGGTCAGTACCAGGGGAGTCGACTTGCGCAGTGTGCGCCACTGGCTTCGATCGAACTCCACATAGGGGCTCGGTTCACTCATCCGTGCCACCTACCCGACCCTCCGTCCGGGCGCATCCGCACAGCTTGGCTGCCCGTCTGGTGAGATCCGGGATAACTCTGACCGCATAGCGAGATTGTGCTCCGTGCTCGCTGCCCGCGCGCAACAGGGGGTTTGGCTACCGGTCGGTAACCAGCGACAACACCGAGGTAAGACGCCATTTTCCGATCGACCACGTAATGTCGGGCGGATGGGGTCACATCCACTTGTCACCGAATACCTGCGCCTTGGTTTGGCTTTCGATCGCCTCGAAGAGGGGTTCGTCGACGCCTACACCGGCGATCCGCAATTGCGCCGCGATATCGAGAACGCGCCCGTCCCGGTGCCCTCGGAGCTGGCCCGGCGCGCCGTCGATCTGCGCGCCGCCCTGCCCGATGCCGGGCTCTCGGCTCAGCGCACCGAATTCCTCGATGCCCACCTGGTGGCGATGGAGTGCTCGGCCCGCAAGTTCGCCGGTGAGCAGATCGGCTTCGTCGACGAGGTCCGCGCCTACTTCGACGTCGACATCGCACCGGGCGACCCCGACGACTATCGCGAGGCGCACCGGCAGATGGACGAGGTGCTCGGCGGCGACGGACCGTTGGCCGAACGCGCCGCCGCCTACCGCCGCGGTGGCGAGATCCCTCCGGAAAAGCTCGCTACCTGTGTCGAAGCGTTCTCGAGTGCGCTGCGGGAGCGGGTACGCGAACGCTATCCGCTGCCCGACAACGAGCATGTCACCTACGAGGTGGTCGGCGACAAGCCGTGGTCCGGCTTCAACTACTACCTGGGCGATTTCGCCTCGACGGTCGCGATCAACTCCGACCTCAAACAGCACATGGGCAACCTCCCCGCGCTCATCGCGCACGAGGCCTACCCCGGTCATCACACCGAGCACTGCCGCAAGGAGGCCGGACTGGTCGCGGCGGGCGAGGACGAGCAGACGCTGTTCCTGGTCAACACCCCGCAGTGCCTGATGGCCGAGGGTCTCGCCGACCTGGCCCTTCGGTCGATCGTCGGACCGGGCTGGGGCGTCTGGGCGCAGGAGATCTACGCCGACCTCGGCCTTCGTTTCGACGGTGAACGGGCCGAACGCTTCTCGACCGCGTCGGCGAAACTGCTGAACGTGCGTCAGGACGCCGCACTGCTGCTGCACGACCAGCATCGCAGCGAGGACGAGGTGGCGCTATTCCTGCAGCGGTGGATTCTGGCGACGCCGGAACGGGCGCGGCAGTCGCTGCGGTTTCTGTCCTCGCCGCTGTGGCGGGCCTACATCAGCACCTATGTCGAGGGTTACCGCTTGCTCGGTGGGTGGCTCGACGGTGCGGCCGGCGCCCAGGATCGGGTCGAGCGGTTCGGGCGTCTGCTCGACGAGCCGCTGACGCCGGGGGCGATCCGGCGGATGAGTGTCGCTACCGGCTGACGGCGCGGCCGCCGGGGTTGAACAGCGAGTTCGCCTGTTCGACGGCTATCGAACCTGGTCAGACGGGCTGTGACCCCGGTCTCTCCGGTAGCGGCCGGGACGGTGTTGCGGTATCCCCGTGCTCGGCGCGCACACGGTCGGCAATAGACTCGACGGCGTGACGCAGACGACCGCTTCGGTGAATACCCAGTCTCTCGGTGAGCTCGATCCCGAGTTGGCCGCCGCGATGGCGGGCGAGCTCGCCCGCGAACGCGACACCCTCGAGATGATCGCTTCGGAGAACTTCGTGCCGCGCGCGGTCCTGCAGGCGCAGGGCTCCGTCCTCACGAACAAGTACGCCGAGGGGTACCCGGGTCGCCGCTACTACGGCGGCTGCGAGGCCGTCGACGTGGTGGAGACCCTGGCTCGCGACCGGGCCAAGGAGCTCTTCGGCGCCGAATTCGCCAACGTGCAGCCCCACTCGGGCGCGCAGGCCAACGCCGCGGTGCTGATGGCGCTGATGAACCCGGGCGAGACCCTGCTGGGTCTCGACCTCGCGCACGGCGGTCACCTCACCCACGGCATGCGCCTGAACTTCTCGGGCAAGCTCTACGACGTCCACTCCTACGGTGTGTCGAAGGAAGACCACCGGATCGACATGGACGAGGTGCGTGACATCGCACTGAAGGCCAAGCCGAAGGTGATCGTCGCCGGCTGGTCGGCCTACCCGCGCCACCAGGACTTCGCCCGCTTCCGTGAGATCGCCGACGAGGTCGGCGCCTACCTGTGGGTCGACATGGCGCACTTCGCCGGCCTGGTCGCCGCCGGTCTGCACCCCTCGCCCGTGCCGTACGCCGACGTGGTGTCCTCCACCGTGCACAAGACCCTCGGCGGCCCCCGCTCCGGCCTGATCCTGGCCAAGCAGGAATTCGCCAAGAAGCTCAACTCCGCGGTGTTCCCCGGTCAGCAGGGCGGCCCGCTCATGCATGTGATCGCCGCCAAGGCCGCCGCGTTCAAGATCGCCGCCACCGAGGAGTTCGCCGACCGTCAGGTCCGCACCCTGTCCGGCGCGCGCATCCTCGCCGAGCGTCTGACCGGCGCCGACGTGAAGGACAAGGGTGTTTCGGTCCTGACCGGCGGCACCGACGTGCACCTGGTCCTGGTCGACCTGCGCAACTCCGAACTCGACGGTCAGCAGGCCGAAGACGTCCTCCACGAGGTCGGCATCACCGTCAACCGCAACGCCGTCCCGTTCGACCCTCGCCCCCCGATGGTCACCTCGGGCCTGCGCATCGGCACGGCGGCCCTGGCCACCCGCGGTTTCGGCGACACCGAGTTCACCGAGGTAGCCGACATCATCGCCGCCGCCCTGGCGGGCACCTCCGACGTCGACACCCTGCGCGGCCGGGTGTCGCGCCTGGCCCAGAGCGTCCCGCTCTACCAGGGTCTCGAGGACTGGCGCCTGCTCGGCTGAGCCGGAAACTTTCGCCCGATGGCCCCTGTCAGCTCCATGCAGACAGGGGCCATCGTGTTGTCGGAACACACAAAGTTCCGGTGAATCGCATACGGGCCTAATGGAATAGGGCATGGTCAGTCCGTATGGAATATCGACGTGCGCTGGCGCGTGAGGTCGGCGGGGAGGTGCACGCGTTCGAGTTGCTCTCCGAGGCCGAGGCCAGGGAGCTGATCGAACTGTTCCGCGCCGCGCGGGCCAACGAGGTGCGGGCGCTGCGCCGGGCGATCGACGCCGCGCTCACCGCGATGCCCGCTCCGCTGCGTAAAGTCTCGCGCAAGATCCTCTTCGGCAGCTGATGATCGAAACCGAACTCGAAGCTCAGACACAGCTCGTGGTCCTCGCGCGCACGCTGAAAGTGCCGCCGCAGCGCCTCGCACCGCTGGCCCGTCTCGGCGCGGTGCACCTGTCGGCGATTCAGCAGCAGATCCTGCGCGCACTGCATGCCGAGCACGCGGACACCTTCCGCCGGGTCAGCCCGCTCGTGCCGATCTTTCCGGTGGGTGTGGGCGTCGCGCTCTTCGAGCGGGTGGTGCCGCCGGTGCTCGCCGCCCGATTCCTCGGCGCGGTCGGCGTCAAACATCCGCGCAAGTGCGCGCAGGCGCTGTGCGCGGTCGATGCCGTCTACGCGGCCGACGGAGCGCCGTACCTGGACCCGAATGTCTTCGAACAGCTGATGCGATACGGCAGGCCGGAGCCGATCACCCTCATCATCAACGAGCTGTTGCGGCGTCGCGACTACGTGACCGCCGCGCGGTTCCTCTCAGTGGTGAACGAGCCGCTGATCGCGGCATTGGAGCAGACCGTCCTCGATGACGCGGGCTTGGTCTTCACCGCCGCCTACGCGTACCCGGCGCACACGCTGAGCCGGATCGTTCGGCAGTTGCTGGCGGGCCCACGCCAGCGGGTGCCGGGCATGCTCCACACCGTCCTGGCAGGCCCACCCACCCTGCATCACGCGATGCTCGCCCTGTTCTGCAAGGTCGACCCCGATATCGCGGGCACCCTCGGCGACATCTTCTTCGGCCGCGGCACCGCACACGAGGTCGGCCGATTCCTGCTCACCGCGGTCAACCGGAACGCCTCGCCCGCGCTGCTCACCGTGATCGGCAGACTCGATCCTGTTGCCCTGTGGGCCTTGTCGACGAACCCGCAATTCGCGAATACCGACGTGCTCGGCGCGCTGGTCCGCTCGCTGGACGGCAAGGACGAAGCCGACCCGTGGCGCGGGCTGTTCGCCCTGTCCGCCCGCCTGAGCGAACCGGCCCGCCGCCACATCGCCGCCACCCTCGCCGAACTCGACGAAACCTCGGTAGCCGCCCTGCCCGCGCACGCCACCGACGCCACCTACTGGCCCGCACTGCTGCAACTACTCGCCGAATCCGAACCCGCCGCCCAGTCCCGAGTCGCCGCGATCTGGTCGCGCCTTTCCCCCGAATGGCAAGCGGGCATCGAACGCCACATCCACGAAAACCGCTACGACACCCGCCTGAGCCGGATCACCGACGCCCTCACCACCGTCACCCCGGAAGAAGTCTTCTTCCGTCGCCGCCAGCAGAACCGTCAGCGAGGCGAAGACCACTTCGCGTCGTGGTGAGCTCGCTCAGTGCACCAGCGAGCTCAGGGTGCGGCCGATCCGGTCGATGACGCCGGGTTCGTGGCCGTTGGCGATCAGGTTGATGATGACGCCGTCGATGCCGTGGTCGAGGACGCGGGCCTTGATCTGTTCGGCGACTTCGTCCGGGGTGCCGGCGAATTGGCGGTCGGCGACGGTGGCCCGGCGTTCGGCCTCGGTCAGGGTGGACAGGTCGACGCCGAGGCGCGACAACATGTCGGCCTGGGTCTTTCGGGCACGGTCACCGTCTTCGTCGACGATGGTCAGCGCGAGGAAGCTGGTTTCGAGGGTGGCGGGGTCGCGGCCCGCCTCCTCGCACCGCTGGTGCAGGGCGTCGAGTTTGCGGGGCAGCTCGGAGGCATTGCAGATGATGTTGAGGTGATCGGCGAAGCGGGCTGCCATGCCGAAGGTCTTCTTCTCGCCGCCACCGCCGAGCAGAATCGGCAGGTCGTCGCGGATGCGTGGCTCGTTCATCGCGTTCTCGGTGTGGTACCACTTTCCGTCGAAAGTGGAGCGCTGCCCGCGCAGCATCGGCGTGATGATCCGCAAGGCCTCGTCGAGCCGCTCGAACCGCTCGGTGAAGGTGCCGAATTCGAACCCGTACTGCTGATGCTCCAGCTCGAACCACCCCGCCCCGATGCCGAGCACCGCGCGGCCACCGCTCACCACGTCGAGCGTGGTGACGGTCTTGGCCAGCAGGGCGGGATTGCGATACGTATTGCCGGTGACCAAGGCCGACAACTGAATTCGCTCGGTCGCGGTAGCCAGACCCGACAGCGCCGAGTAGGCCTCCAGCATCGGCTCCTCGGGCTCGCCGATCAACGGCAGCTGATAGAAGTGATCCATCACGAAAGCGGCGTCGAACCCCGCGCCCTCCGCCTCCCTGGCCTGCGCGATCACCGCGGGAAACAGCTCACGCACCGAGGACGTGTTGCTGAAGTTGGGCATCTGGTAGCCGAGTCGAATGCTCATGTCGCCGACCCTATGACTTGGAGTGCACTCCAAGTCAAGCGCTACACCCGACCAGCTGCGGGTAGTCGATCAGATCGATGTCGTTGGCGGCCTTGTCGCCGTATTTCATCATGAGGGTGAAGAAGCGGGAGCCGAGGAACCAGTTACGGGCCTTGATGCCCAGGGCGGTCTTGGGCGCGAGGAAGGGGCCCGCGTTGCTGTTGCCCGCGATTTTGGCGTAGCGCTTCATGATCCGGTCGTAGTTGGCGAAGGCGGTGACGTGATCACCCGCGGCGGAGGCCAGTTCGCCCGCGAGGACGTAGGCGCCGACGACGGCAAGGCCGGTGCCGAAGCCCGCCAGGGTGTTTCCGTAGGCGGCGTCGCCGATGAGGGCGACGCGGCCGCGGGTGTAGGTGCCGTTCATCCGGACCTGGCTGATCGAGTCGAGGTAGATGTCGTCGAATTCGGCCAGGTCGGTGAGCATGCGGGGGGCCTGCCATGCCATGTCGGCGAAGGTTTCGGTGATGATGCGGCGCTGGGCGTCGACATCGTTGCGGGGGTAGTCGAGTTCACCGGCGGCGAACATGTACATCTGCTGGGCCTTCGGGCCGCCGTCGATGGCGAGTTTGCCCGGGGTGTTGTGGGCGGCGCCTGCCGCTTTGTCGCGGGGCGTGGCCGCGTCGCTCCAGCGGCTCGCGCCGGCGACGCAGTAGTAGTAGCCGAGGTGGGCCACGTAGTCGGCCTCGGGGCCGAACGCCAATCTCCGCACCCGCGAATGGATGCCGTCGGCGCCGAGGACGAGGTCGAAGGTGCGGGGCGGGTTGTGCTCGAACCGCACGGCCACACCGTCGCCGGTGTCGCGCAGGTCGGTGACGGTGTCGCCGAAGAGGTACTCGACGGTGTCGGCGGTCTTGTCGTACATGACCTCGGCCAGGTCGCCGCGCAGGATCTCCAGGTCGCCGCCGGTGAACTCGCCCGACATCACGCCGAGCTCGCGCCCGTTGTCGTCGACGAAGACCAGGTCGGTGGTACCGGTACGCCGGGCCTGGACCTCGTCGAGGATGCCCATCCGCTCGAGCACGGTCAGGTGGGTCTTGCCCTTGAAATCCACCGCCTGACCGCCCGCCCGCAGCGCGGGGGCACGTTCGACGACGGTGACGGAGAAGCCGTAGCGGTGCAGCCAGTAGGCGAGGGCGGGGCCGGCGACGCTGGCGCCGGAGATGAGGACAGTACGCACGACGCAACTCCTGAAAATCTGTGTCCGATGTAATCTGTATCCGGTGGATGCAGATAAGAGTATGGTAGACACAGTTTCACGTCAAGACGATTTTCGAGAGGATGGGCAGATGCCGCCGCCGACCACGGTCGAGCTGTTGTGGGGGACCACGCAGCGCCCCAAGCGCGGGCCCAAACCCGCCCTCACTCTCGACGGGATCGTCGCCGAGGCCATCGCGCTCGTCGATGCCGAAGGGCTGTCCGCGCTGTCGATGCAGCGGCTGGCGCAACGCCTCGGCTTCACCAAGATGTCGCTGTACCGATATGTGCCGGGCAAGGAGCAGCTCACCGCGCTGATGCTCGACGCGGCGATGGGTGAACCGCCGAAGGCCGCGGGCGCGCAGCAGAACTGGCGAACCGGCCTCCGCGATTGGGTCGAAGCGCTCTTCGCTCGCTACCGCGCGCATCCGTGGTCGATCGAGCTCACCCTCGGCGTGCGGCCCCTCGGCCCGAACGAGATGGGCTGGACCGAGGCCGCCCTCGCCGCACTGGCGGGCACCGGGCTCTCCGGCTCGGAGCGGCTGGACACGATCGTCCTGCTCAACGGCCACGCCCGCAGCCTGGCCCAGCAGGTCTCGTCGATGAGCGGGGACGGCGAAGTGCAGTTCACCGAGCAGTTCGCCGAGATGATGACCGCGGCCTCTGGTCGCTACCCCGAGGTGCAGGCCGCCTTCGCCGAGGAAGCCGCCGCGCCGGCGGGCAAGGGCGGAGCCAACGACGCCCTGCGTTTCGGTGTCGAACGCATTCTCGACGGTCTCGCCGTCCTGATCGATCAGCGAAACTGAGCCGACCCCTGGCCCGAGCGCGATCGGCACCCTAGGCTCATCGCATGACCGACCAGCCGGAACTGCCGGAGCCCGCTGTCACCATCGTTCGCGAGTTCTTCAACGCACTCGAGCTCAGCGCGGTCGACGAGGCGCTGGATCTGCTCGATCCCGCGATCGTCTGGAAGAACGCCTCGCTGCCGACCGTGCGCGGCAAGAACCGGGTCGCCGCGTTGTTGCGCGGCTTGGATCGGCCGAAGCTCGGGTTCTCCGCGGAGATCCACCACATCGCCGCCGACGGCGACATCGTGCTCACCGACCGCACCGATTACCTGCACGTGGGCCCGGTGCGCATCGGCTTCTGGGTGAGCGGCACCTTCGAACTGCGCGACGGCCGAATCGTGCTGTGGGACGACCACTTCAGCAAGGGCAACGTCCTGCGCGGCGCCGTTGTCGGCGTGGTGAAGGCGATCACCGTCCGCTGAGCTATCCGTGCTTGCGCAGGTACTCCAGGTAGGTGGGGCGCAGCACATCGGCCAGTTTGCCGTCGCCCGCGTGGAAGTAGTCGTCGAGCATCGGCAGCACGTACTTGATGTCGGCCGAGCTCTCGCCGAGGTCGCCCGCCTCGGCCTGGGCCGCCGGAATCGACTTCAGCAGTTCCCACAGGAACTTCACGTCGCCGTGGCGCACGGCCGTCTTCACCGCGCGATCGTGCAGTTCCTTCGACGACAGCTTCTCCAGATCCTGGTCTTCGGCCATGTCATCGACTCTAGCCCTCGGTGGCGCACACGTGCCGGATCCGTCGCGACAGTGCCGGTTAACGACAAATTCACGGACACGTGTGCCGGTCCAGCAGCGCGGCTACGAATTCGGCGGTAGCGTCGGTGATGCGAGTCGCGTCGGTGTGATTCGTACGGGAGGTCCTGACCGTGACTGAGCTATTCAGGGCGAGAGGGCCGGCACCTGGCCCTCGGGGCGGTTGACTCAGCGTCAACGCCCACAAGGACGGACCGGTCCAGCGAGATCGTTCGCACGGGTGCCGTGCGAACACATAAGGAGCCCACCGTGACTGCTGCACGCTCCGTTTCCGCTTCCGCGAAGCACACGGCCTCGGCCTCGGCCTCGAGCAATTCGGCCTCGAAGAAAGGGGCTCGCCCCTCACGTTCCGGTCGCAAGACTTTCGTCGTAGACACCTCTGTACTCCTGTCGGATCCCTGGGCCGTCACCCGGTTCGGGGAACACAGTGTGGTCCTGCCCCTGGTCGTGATCAGTGAGTTGGAGGCGAAACGGCACCACCACGAGCTCGGCTGGTTCGCCCGCGAAGCGCTGCGCATGCTCGACGACCTGCGTGTGCAGCACGGCAGGCTCGACCAGGCACTGCCCATCGGCACCGACGGCGGCACCCTGCAGGTAGAGCTCAACCACACCGATTCGTCGGTGCTACCCGCCGGATTCCGTTCCGACACCAACGATTCCCGCATCCTGGCCTGCGCGCTGAACTTCTCGGCCGAGGGCGAGGACGTGGTGCTGGTGTCGAAGGACATCCCGCTGCGCGTCAAGGCGAGCGCGGTCGGCTTGTCGGCCGACGAATACCACGCGCAGGACGTGGTGACCTCCGGCTGGAGCGGGATGGTGGAACTCGACGTCGCGGGCGCGCAGATCGACCAGCTCTACACCGATTCGGTGATCGACCTCGACGATGCGCGAGAGTTGCCGTGCCACACCGGTGTTCGGTTGCTGGGCAGCAGCTCGAGCGCACTGGGCCGGGTTACCGCCGACAAGCGGATCCAGCTGGTCAAAGAGCGGGAGGCCTTCGGGCTGCACGGGCGTTCGGCCGAACAGCGCATCGCCCTGGATCTGCTGCTCGACGAGAGCATCGGGATCGTGTCGATGGGTGGGCGCGCCGGTACCGGCAAGTCGGCCCTGGCGTTGACCGCCGGACTCGAGGCGGTGCTCGAGCGGCGCACCCAGCGCAAGGTGGTCGTGTTCCGGCCGCTGTACGCGGTGGGCGGGCAGGAGCTGGGCTATCTGCCGGGTTCGGAGAGCGAGAAGATGGGCCCGTGGGCACAGGCCGTCTTCGACACGCTCGACGGGCTGGCGAGCCGCGAGGTGCTCGAGGAGGTGCTCAGTCGCGACATGCTCGAAGTGCTGCCGCTGACCCACATTCGAGGGCGGTCGCTGCACGATTCGTTCGTGATCGTCGACGAGGCGCAGTCGCTCGAGCGCAATGTGCTGCTGACGGTGCTGAGCCGTCTCGGCACGGGTTCTCGGGTGGTGCTCACCCACGATGTCGCCCAGCGCGACAATCTGCGGGTCGGCAGGCACGACGGTGTGGCCGCGGTGATCGAAAAGCTCAAGGGGCACCCGCTTTTCGCGCACATCACGCTCACCCGCAGCGAGCGCTCGCCGATCGCGGCGCTGGTCACCGAGATGCTCGAGGAGTACGGACCGAACGCGTAATCATCGGCAATCGGGCCGCGTCGCGGCCGGAATCCGTTTGATTACCGCAAACAGTGGGTAATATCCGCTCCGACACCAATCCAGCAACGGCTCGGCGAACACTGTTCCGCCGGGCCGTTGCGGATGTCGGCCAGGCTCCATTCCGGGGGCACCCCCGGGGGAGCCACTCGCGAGAGGATGGATATGAACCACTTCGCTCGACGTACTGCTGCCGGGAGCGCCGCGGTCCTGGCCGCGGCGGGTCTGCTGCTCGCTGCCGGCTGCAGCGATGACGACAAGGACAAGGCGAACGACGCCGTCGCCTCGGTGACCTCCGCGATCGGAGCCCCTGGTGGCAGCGCCACCACCGAGCCCGGGATGGGCGGGATGACCACCACCCCCGGTTCGGAAACCACCTCAGGTTCCGAGACAACGTCCGGCGCGGCCACCACCAGTGGAGCGGCAGGCGAATCGACCACCGTCTCCACCCCGAACGGTGACATCGTCATCGCCGGCGAGGTGTACAAGAAGTACATGGCGGCCGGCGGCGCGAGCAGCCCGCTCGGCGCACCGGAAGAAGCCCAGGAATCCGGCCCCGACGGCGGCGAGTACCAGGACTTCACCGGCGGCACCATCTACTGGAGCAAGAATACCGGCGCCCACATCGTGTGGGGTGACATCCGCGAGGCCTGGGAGGAGAACGGCGGCGCCAACGGCACGTTGGGCTACCCGACCAGCGACGAGAAGGACATCCCCGGAGGCAAGCAGAGCGACTTCACCGGTGGCACCATCACCTGGGTCAACGGCGAGACCACGGTGACCCCGAAGTAGTCGGGCCCCACGTCAGCGTCGCGCTCCGCCCGGCGCGGGGACCCGGTTCACCCCGTAGGTCCCCGCGCTTGCGCACGAGGTACTAAGTTGTCGGGGTGCAGAAAACTTTGACCGACCGCGAGCTGCTGGATTCGCTCGCGGACGAGGTGGAAATCAACCTGCGTCGCCATATCGAGGTGGCCGAGGGCTGGCAGCCGCACGAGCAGGTGCCGTGGTCGGACGGGCGCAACTTCGCCTTCCTCGGTGGCGAGGACTGGACCCCGGAACAGTCCGAGCTCAGCGATACCGCCCGGCTCGCGCTGACCGTGAGCGTCCTGGTCGCCGACAATCTGCCCTCCTACCACCGTGAGCTCGGCAAGCACCTGCGCACCGGCCCCTGGTGGCGCTGGGTCGGCCGGTGGACGGCGGAGGAGAACCGCCACGAGATCATGATCCGCAACTACCTCATGCTCACGCGTGCGGTGGACCCGGTCGCGCTCGAGCGCGCCCGCATGCAGCACATGACCGACGGTTTCAACCGCCCCCCGATGCACCTGATCGATGTGCTGGCCACCTGCGCGTTCGAAGAGGCCGCCGCCGCGATCCGTCATCGCAACACCGCCGCGATCGGCGAGAACCCGATCGTCACCGCGATGGCCGAGAAGCTGGCCGCCGACGACGAATTGCAGGCCGAGTTCTTCGCCGTGCTCGTCGCCGCCGCCCTCGACCTGGTTCCCGATCAGGCAGTGCGCTCGATCGCCGATCGGGTCGCCGACTTCCGGGTGCCGCACGTGGATCTGCCCGGTGGCGGATCCAGCGACGAGGCGCTGGCCGAGGCGGGCATCTACGACCCCGCGAAGGAGGGCGAGCTGGTGTTCAAGCCGCTGCTGCAGCGCTGGAACATCTTCTCCCGCACCGACTTCAGCGAAGAGGGCGAAAAAACCCGCGCGGAACTCGCGCTGTATCAATAGAGGCTGGCGCCGCGTGTTCGCGGCCCCGAGGGGCCGCCGGTCAGGCACCGCGGCTTGCTCCTTCGTCGCCTACGCCGCGGCACCTGACCGGCGACCCGGCCGCGAACGCCCCTCCTCGAGGTCGGGGGTGCGTGGCCGGGTTTCGTTTTACCGCGCCCGGTCGACGTCGGCCATCGCCAGCACGTCGAGCTTGCGATCGAGCTCTTCGAGCGAGAGCTTGTCCGGGACGAGCCCGCGGTCGATGACGGTCTGGCGGATCGTCTTCTTCTCGCGCAGCGCCTGTTTGGCGACCGCGGCCGCTTCCTCGTAGCCGATGGCCGAGTTGAGCGGGGTGACGATCGACGGTGACGATTCGGCGAGGGTCCGCAGATGCTCCTCGTCGGCGACGAGCCCGCTCACACACTTGTCGGCGAACAAGCGAGAAACGTTGGCCAGCAGGCGAATCGACTCGAGCAGGTTGCGAGCCATCACGGGAATGTAGACATTGAGCTCGAACGCCCCACTCGCCCCGCCGAACGCGATCGCCGCGTCGTTGCCGACCACCTGCACCGCCACCTGCGTCACCGCCTCGGGCAGAACGGGATTCACCTTTCCTGGCATGATCGAGCTACCCGGCTGCAGGTCCGGCAGCTGCAATTCGCCGAGCCCGGTCAGCGGGCCCGAACCCATCCAGCGGATGTCGTTGGCGATCTTGGTCAGGCTGACCGCGATGGTGCGCAGCGCACCGGAGGCCTCGACGAGTCCGTCCCGCGCGGCCTGGGCCTCGAAATGATCATGCGCTTCGCGCAGCGCGTCGATTCCCGTGGTACGTACCAGTTCCGCGACGACCTTCGCGCCGAATCCGGCGGGCGCGTTGAGACCGGTGCCCACCGCGGTGCCGCCGATCGGCAACTCGCCGAGGCGGGGAAGCACGGACATCGCGCGTTCGATACCCGCGGCGATCTGCCGGGTGTAGCCGCCGAATTCCTGGCCGAGCGTCACCGGCACCGCGTCCATCAGGTGGGTGCGGCCCGACTTCACCACGGTGCGCCACTGCTGCGACTTGTCGAGCAGAGCCAGGCGCAGATGGTCCAGCGCGGGAACGAGTTCGGTGATCACGGCCTCGGTGGCGGCCAGGTGTGTCGCGGTGGGGAAGGTGTCGTTGGAGGACTGCGACATGTTCACGTCGTCGTTGGGGTGCACGCTCACCCCGTTACGGGCGGCGATCGAGGCGATCACCTCGTTGGCGTTCATGTTCGAGCTGGTGCCCGAACCGGTCTGGAACACGTCGATCGGGAACTGGTCGTCGTGCTCACCGTTCGCGATCTCGCTCGCCGCGGCGATGATCGCATCGGCCTTCACCGGATCGAGCAGGCCCAGATCCTTGTTGACCTGCGCGCACGCGGCTTTCAGCAGGCCGAGGGCCCGGATCTGGGCGCGCTCGAGTCCCCGCCCGCTGATCGGGAAGTTCTCGACGGCCCGCTGTGTCTGCGCCCGCCACAGCGCATCGACAGGGACGCGAACCTCTCCCATGGTGTCGTGCTCGATCCGGTACTGCGCGTCGTCGTCAGCCATAGTTCGACCCTAGGACGAGAACACCGCGAATGGTTGCCACACACCAGCGCGAAATCCCACATCCGCGGCAGGAATACTCGCCGGACTCAGTCGGTGGGCCAGACCGCGCACACCTCGTCGGCGAAGTCCCTGGCTTGGGTGTGACCGGCTAGTGCGGCGCCGTGTACGCGCTGCGGGTCGAGCTCGTTGGGGCCGATGGCCTTGCGCGCTGCTTGATCCGGATGGATCACCGTGACCCTGGCCGAGCCGAGGTGGGCGAGCTGGGCGGAGATCTTCCCGCTGCGGCGCGGGGTGAGAATATTGGACGCGAGGCCGACGATCCGGTCGTAGCCCTTCGCCAGATCCAGATTCAGCGGGGAGCGGACCCCGCCGTCGAGGTAGTGGTGTCCGTGACACGACGCCTCCGGCCAGGCGAACGGGATCGCGCAACTGGCGTTGACCGCCTCGGCGAGTGAGACGTCGCTGTCGCGGTCGAAGACCTTCAACACGCCGGTATCGGCGTCGACCGCGGTGATCCACAACGGCTGTGTCGGCCACGCCTTCTCGGGCAGGCGCGAGGACACCGCCGCCAGCCGCAGCACGGGGTCGATCGTCGACCTGCCGCGCGAAGCGTTCGCGACCCGGCGTGCCGCGCTGGTCTCGCTGGGCGCGGTGCCCGCGATGAACGCCCACTTGGCCAGCTGCTTGACCGAGAGCCGGTTCGGGATCTCGGCGTTGAGCCGCCCCAGCTGCCGCTTGTAGAGCTCGTCGGTCGACAGCGTGCTGCGAATTTGCGCCCCGACGACCGCGCCCGCGGAGGTGCCGATCACCAGATCGGCCGACCGCAGGTCCACCCCGGCCTCGGCCAGTCCGGCGATCATGCCGATCTGCCAGCCGATACCGGCGATTCCGCCGTTGCCGAGGACCAGGGCGGTGCTGGGCGCTGCCATAGTTCGACTATAGGGACGCCCAGCCCCGGATCACGGTAGCGGCGGGTTCGCGCTGTCGTCGCCGTCGAAGTCGACCGAGGAGTACTCGCGCAGCTTCGTCAGGCGGTGGTAGGCGTCGATCATGCGGACGGTGCCCGACTTGGACCGCATCACGATCGACTGGGTCGACGCGCCGCCGCCGTAGTAGCGCACGCCGCGCAGCAGGTCGCCGTCGGTGACGCCGGTGGCGCAGAAGAACACGTTGTCGCCGGAGACCAGGTCGGTGGTCGAGAGCACCCGGTCCAGATCGTGGCCCGCGTCGATCGCCTTCTGACGCTCTTCGTCGTCCTTCGGCGCGAGCATGCCCTGCAGCTCGCCGCCGAGACAGCGCAGCGCGGCGGCGGCGATGATGCCCTCGGGGGTGCCACCGATACCGACCAGGATGTCGACGCCGGACTCGGGACGCGCGGCGGCGATGGCGCCGGCGACGTCACCGTCGGAGATGAGGCGGATGCGGGCGCCCGCGTCGCGTGCCTGCTGGATGGTGTCCTCGTGGCGGGGACGGTCCAGGATGCAGACGGTCAGGTCGGACACCGACAGCCGCTTGGCCTTGGCCACGCGGCGGATGTTCTCGCCGATCGGGGCGGTGATGTCGATCGAGCCGGCGGCGTCGGGGCCGACGGCGATCTTGTGCATGTAGAACACCGCGGACGGGTCGAACATGGCGCCGCGCTCGGCGACCGCGAGCACCGAGATGGCGCCGGGGGAACCCTTCGACATCAGGGTGGTGCCGTCGACCGGGTCGACGGCGAAGTCGACCTCGGGGCCGGTGCCGTCGCCGACGAGCTCACCGTTGTAGAGCATCGGCGCTTCGTCCTTCTCGCCCTCGCCGATGACGACGATGCCCTTCATGGACACCGAGCTGACGAGCTGACGCATGGCGTCGACGGCCGCGCCGTCGCCACCTTCCTTGTCGCCACGGCCGACCCAACGGCCACTCGCCATCGCGCCTGCCTCGGTGACGCGGACCAGCTCCAGTGCGAGGTTGCGATCGGGTGCCTCGCGGCGGCTGGGGACGGGCGAGGTGGGCGTCATTGCGGAGTGCCTCCTTGGCGTTGGTGATACGGGGGCATTGTCGCATTTCGAAACGGCACGCTCGTGCACGACCTCCTGCGATGACCCCTGGGCGGCCTGGTCAGGGCTCGAGTGGATACTGGTAGCCGTGGCACAGACCAAGCACCGCATCTTCAACGACTACCGCGATCTGTTCTGGTCGTTGATCCCGTTGGTGCTGGCCGCGGTGGTATTGGCCGGGGTCGCGAGCCAGTGCACGGTGGCGACGAACGGCCCGACGCAGGGTCAGATCCCGCATTTCGATGCCGACGCCGCGCTGAGCTCCGACGCGAAGACCCTGTCGTTCCCGATCCGCAAGCCGGCGTTGCCGCAGGGCTGGGTGTCGAACTCGGGCAGCCGCGACACCATCGCCACCGCGGGTGGCGGTGCCGTGAGCACGGTCGGCTACATCACCCCGCAGGGCACCTACATGCGGTATTCGCAGACCGATGCCTCCGAGGAGGCGTTGTCGCGCCAGGAACTCGGCTCCCGCTATCCGACCGGAACGCAGGAAGTGGCCGGGCAGAAATGGGTCGTCTATTCCGAACCGACCGAGGAAACCGCCTGGATCGCCGACCTCGGCGGCGTACGGATCCTGATCACCGGCGCGGGCAACGAGGCCGCCTTCACCACCCTCGCGACGGCGATCACGGCAGCCCAACCGCTGGCGAAGAAGTAGCCTCAGCTGAGCCGGTAGGACCAGCCGCTGTTGGGCAACGCGGTCGAGGTGGCGATGGAGTCCTCGGCGTCGTCGGACTTGCCCTGGGCCAGGAGGCCGTAGGGATCGAATGCGCGTTTGGCGGCAGCCTCTTTCGGGCCCCACGGCTTCATGCCGCCCGCGCCGAGGACGGGTGTGTGCGAGTTCGCGATGAACAACCCCGCCCGCTGCAACCGCTCGGTGGTCGCCGC
>NZ_JBHUYK010000022.1:0-120863 GCF_042668615.1 Nocardia sp. NPDC057272
GCCGTTGCTTGCTCCTTCGTCGCCTACGCAACGGCGGCTAACCGGCGACCCGGCCGCGAACCGGCCACTGCGTGGCCGACCCTCCCTAGGGGTCGGGGTGGTGGTTGGCTACCGTCAGGGCGTGTCGCAATCAGTTGAACCGCCTGCTGTTCCCTTTGTGTCGAAGGTGGTGGCTGGGTTGCGGCAGGGTGCGGCGTTTCTCGTGGTCGGGGCGATCGGGTTTCTCGTCGATGCGGGGACCTACAACCTGTTGGTGTTCTGGGGCGGGGGTTTCTCCTTCTCCGAAGGTGTGCTCTATCACTCGCCGCTGGTCGCCAAGATCGTCGCGATCGTGGTGGCGACGGTGGTCACCTACTTCGGGAACAAGTGGTGGACCTACTCGCACCGCAAGTCCGGCAGCCCTGTTCGGGAATATGTTCTGTACGCGATCGTCAATGTTGTAGCGATCCTCCTGCAACTCGGCTGCCTCGGCTTTTCCCGATATGTGCTCGACCTGTCGTCGCCGCTGGCGGACAACATTTCCGCCACGGTGATCGGGCAGACGATGGCGGTCGTATTCCGCTATTGGGCCTACAGCAAATTCGTTTTCACCGGCTCATCGGCAAGCGATGAGCAACACGCGCGGAGTGCGGCAACTCCTCACTGACAACGCGCGGGTGGCGTGTGATTGATATCCTCGCCCCGCCCGCCGCGACGCCCTTCTTTACGTGACTGCCTGCGCCGGCGCAGTCGATACCGAGAATTTCGAGGACTTCATGGAGCAGTCGGCTACCAAAGCCGTGACCGAATCGAACGATCGGCGCGAGGCCGCGCCCGCATCGTTGCGCGGTGAACATTCAGCGCCCGAGCGGCTCGTGCTGGCTCGAGGCATCTTCACCGGGCCCTCGGCACGGGTGAGCGACGACCTCTACGCCGTCGTCAAGGGGGGTGCCGCCGTCCGCGAACGGCATTCGCTGCACCTGCCCAAGGGCGCGACCGCGCACACCAACACCTACTTCGGCCGATTCGCCGCCAGCTACTGGCAGCGCTGGACCACCGTCACCGAGGTGTCGGTGGGTGCGCAGCTGGTGGTCGGCAACAAGGCGAACGTGCGGCTGGTCGCCTCCGATATCGCCGGGCACCGCCGGATCATCGCCTCGCTGGTGGCGACCAGCAGCGGGGTCGTCTCGCTGACGGCACCGCTGGATCAGTACGTCGACGGCGGCGCGTTGTGGCTCGAGTTCGACGCCGTCGGGGGCGAACTCGATATCACCGAACTCGCCTGGACCGCGCAGGCGCCCGAGAAGGTGCGCCCGGTCGCCATCGCGATCTGCACCTTCAACCGGGCCGAGGACTGCGCGCACACCGTCGCCGCGCTGGCCTCGGACGCGACCGTGCTGGCCGCGATCGACGCGGTGTACGTCGTCGACCAGGGCACCGACCTGGTCGAGGATCGCCCGCTGTTCCAGCAGGTCCGCCCTGATTTCGGCGACAAGCTGCGCTACATCCGCCAGCCCAACCTCGGCGGCGCGGGCGGCTTCACCCGTGGCCTCTACGAGGTGTCGGCGGCCAACGAGCACGCCGACGTCATCCTGATGGACGACGACATCCTCTGCGAGCCCGAGACCGTGCTGCGGCTGCAGGCCTTTGCCAACCTGACCGTCGAACCGACCCTGGTCGGCGCGCAGATGCTGTTCCTGCTCAACCCCGACTATCTCAATGTCGGTGCGGAGGAGGTGCACCTGCACGAGCTCAAGCACGGCCAGAAGGTGCCCAAGGCGCTGCGCAACACCTCCATGCTCAAGAAGAACCAGGAGCGCCGGGTCGACGCGGGCTACAACGCCTGGTGGACCTGCCTGATCCCGGCCGAGGTGGTCGCCAAGATCGGGCTGCCGGTCCCGATCTTCTTCCAGTGGGACGACGTGGAATACGGCATCCGGGCGCGCGAGCACGGTTTCGTCACCGTCACCCTGCCCAACGCCGCCGTCTGGCACGCCGACTTCTACTGGAAGGACTACGACGACTGGGCGCGGTACTTCTCCACCCGTAACTCGCTCATCGTCGGCGCCCTGCACACCGATCTCGACGGCAAGGCGATTACGCGCGAGTTCTTCCGCTACATCGCCGAGCACCTCGTCGGGATGCAGTACGGCTTGGTGCACACCACCTTGCAGGGCATCGAGGACTTCATGAAGGGCCCGAAGGCGTTGCGCGACGGCGGTATCGACGCGCTGGCCGCCGCCCGCAGCACCCGCAACGACTACCCCGAGACGATCAAGTACCCCGCGGCCACCCCGCCGGTGAACTCCGCCGACATCTCCGTGCGCCGGGCCAGCGGCGAACCGAGCCGCGTCACCCTGGTGCTGATCAAGCGCGCCATCACCCAGTGGACCGGCCGCACGCAGCCCGGCCTCATCGGGGTCACCCGTGAGGACGCGCACTGGTGGCATGTCGGCCTGTTCGACCACGTGGTCGTCACCGATGCCTCACAGTCCGGCGTGCGGGTGCGTCGCCGGGACAAGGCGCGTGCGCGCGCGCTGCTTGTTCGCGCCTACCGCACTCTGCGCAAGCTCCGTAAGGAACTCCCGGCGTTGCAGGCCGAATACCGCAGGGCCGTACCGGAACTCACGAGTCGGGAGAACTGGGCGCGGCTGTACGGCATCGACCCGAGCTGACCCATGACCCGTTTCGTCCGGGCCGCCTCCGCTGCTGACGCGGAGGCGGCCGCCGGGCTGCACGCCGAATTGCACGCGCATTTCGAGGTGCGCCGGCCGGCCGACATCATGCGCCGCACACGGCAGCTCACCCACAACGACTACTCCGACTGGCGACCGGCGCCACTGCTGATCGTCGAGGACGAAACACCCGTCGGTTTCGCGAGCTACGAGTTGTCCCGACCGAGCAAGTGGTCGGCGGGCGATCTGCGTATCGCGGAATTCCTGATCACCGAGTCGGCCCGCGGCACCGGCGCGGGCGCGGCCCTGCTCGCCGCCGTCCACGAGGTAGCGAGCGCCGCAGGAGTAGCGGTGAGCGAGCCGAACCAGGCCGACCCGGATGTGTTCACGACCGTGGAACGCTACATCGGCTCCCACGTCATCGACTTCGCCTACGAGCGGACCCGAGCCGGGCACTGGTCGTCGCTGCGTGCCGAGGCCGAGGAAAAAGGCTGGCCCGCACCACGACTCAACGACCTGTGGCACACCGAACTCCACGACGATCCCGAGCCCGGCCACCTCTATGCCGAGGGCGAGGTCCCGTTCATCCTGCTGCCCGACGGCCGGGTGGTCACCGCGCGATTCCGGACGATCCATGTCGAGGAATACCTCGGCCACGGCCCGGAGAACCGCTGGACGCTGGCCCTGTCCGGTCGGGAGTTGCGCACGATAGGCGGGCTGGAGATCGACCACAGCTGGTCACGAGCGGAGAACCGGCCCGCGCTCGTGGTGGCCATGGACGACGGCCGACTCATGGTGAACTACTCCTACTACGCTGGCAATCACTTCGGCTCCGACTCGGGCACCATCGACTACTTGATCGACTTGGCCGAGGGCACCGCATCGCAACGCGCCCACGTCACCTTCGAACAGGACTAGCGAGATCATCAGGCACTGACGCGGTTCGGCTCTCGGCCGTTGTTCGCGTGAGTGCCTGATGATCAACTGCTCCGGCTCAGCGGCGGCCACGTTCGCGGTAGTTCTTCCGCTGCTGTTTGCTGATGTCGCGCCATACTCGTTCGCGTTCGGCGGCCAGACGTTTGTCGGTGCGGGCGGCCATCCACTCGTTCTCCTTGGCCAGCTTGCGATAGCTGGTCAGCCTGCGTTCGGCGATGGTGCCGTCGGCGAGGGCGGACTGGACCGCGCACCCGGGTTCGGTCTCGTGGGCGCAGTCGGCGAAACGGCAATCGGCGGCGAGGGATTCGATGTCGCTGAAGGTCTTGCCGATGCCGTCGGCGGCGTCATAGAGGCCGATACCGCGCAGTCCCGGGGTATCGATGAGCGTCCCGCCGCCGGGGAGAGGCCGCAGTTCGCGATGCACGGTGGTGTGGCGGCCTTTACCGTCCACGGCACGAACCGCGTTGGTGGCGAACACTTCCGCGCCGAGCAGTGCGTTGGCGAGAGTGGACTTGCCCGCACCGGACGGCCCGATCAGGGCGACGGTGCCGCTGAGCACCGCGGTGAGCACATCGAGACCGACCGCGACAGCGGCACTCACCGCGACCACGGTGGCGCCGGGCGCTACCGCGCGCACTTCATCGAGCGGAAGATATTTCGCCGCATCAGCTTTGGTGAGCACGACGACCGGCTGGGCATTGCTCTCCCAGGCCAGCGCGAGCATCCGTTCGATCCGCCCCAGGTCGACATCACCGTCGGCGGCAGAACAGATCAGCACGGTATCCACATTGGTGGCCAGCACCTGGGCCACCGAGCGCCCGGACACCGACGACCGCATGATCGCCGAGCGTCGTGGGAGCAGTTGTCGCACAGTGCCCTCGGCATCGAGTCCCACCCAGTCACCGGTGCACAGTCCGGTGATGTCGCGCGGGCAGGCGGCTCGCGCAGGGCCGCGCGGGGTCACCACATCGCATTCGCTGCGGTCCATCCGCACGATGCGAGCGGGTGCGAGATCGCCGAGCAGCGGCAGATATTCAGAAGCTACGGCTTCGGTCCAGCCGTAAGGGACGAGCAGGTCGTAGTCGACCATCGTAAAGAATCCTTCGTCGGGTGCCGAACCCGAACGACGGGTTCAGCGAGTTGAGGTGATGTCCGGAGCAACCTGGGCAGGCGCACAATCGCGCCGCCCGGCCACGGCAATCCACACGTGTGTACTCACGGACATCCACCTCCTCTCCAACGTTCGAACACCACTGTGCCCGACCACGCCGACACCCGGCAACTCATTTTCCGTGCGCGGTCTCGCGCCGTCTTCACATGGGCGAACTCGCGCTGTCGCGCGGCCCGATGACGGCACGCCTGCTGTCCCGCAGGTAGGCGTTCGGGGCTTACGGCACGAAGACTTCGGTCGACTGGGGGATGTTGGGCTTGTCGGTGCGGACCGTGACCTGGACTCGACCGGGGCCGGTGTTCGCGATCACGTCCTGGACCGGGTAGGTGCTGGTGCTGGTGGCCGGGATGAAGCGGGTCACCGAGCCGGTGGCGCCGCTGTCCAGGTTCCGCCAGTCGACGACAACGTTCACATCGCATGCCAGCACGGTGGGCGCCCAGTTACCGAGTGGGGAGAAGCCCTGCGAGACGCGCAGGGCGATGCTGTGGGTGGCGCCGGGCGCCACGCTCGGGGAATTGAGCGGTCCGTCGAACGCCGTGCCCGCCACGTTCAGGATGCCGACGCAGACGCCGTTGCCCAGGGTCGCCACCGGCGCGGTCCTGACTTCGTTCATCACGCAGGAGCGCGGGCCGACATTGGACCAGCCGAGCTGGCACTGGTCGTCCGCCTGAGCGGTGCCGGGTGCGGCGAGACAGAGCGCGGCGCCGGCGAGCACGGTCGCCGCGGCGGATGCGAAACTCTTTGCGAAGGTCACGTTTCGCATAGTAAGACTGATCGGCCGATTGTTGCCACAGGGAACTACCCCCTAGTTTCGGGGGCTAGTCGGGTTTACCGAAGTGCTCGTTGCGGCCCAGTGACCGCAGCCGGAACCATTCCTTGAGCCCGGCCGGGTCGCGGCGGGTCACCAGGAAGAACCAGGAGAATCGGATCCACTCCTGCGGCAACAGCTTCCGCATACCGGGCTGCGACATCAGGTAGCCGCGATTGCGGTAGGTGAAGTAGCGCTTCACCGGATCGTCCGGGTACTGGGTGTGCATCCGCCCGCCCAGGATCGGCTTGAATTCCTCGGCGCCGTTGGGATGCAGGTAGGCGGTCTGCAAGCAGGTGCCGAACGGCAGCCCGGAGCGGACCAGGCGGCGATGCACCTCCACCTCGTCGCCACGCACGAACAGCCGCAGGTCGGGCACGCCGATCAGGTCGACGGCCTTCGCCGAGATCAGCGCGCCGTTGAACAGCGACGCGATGCCGGGCAGGAAGTCCTCGTCGCCGAGCTCCGAACGCAGCCGCCGCCACACCACGCCGCGGCGCAGCGGGAACGCGAGACGGTCCGGCTCGTCGATATCGCAGACCACCGGCGACACCTCGACCAGGTTGTGCCTGCGCGCGCAGTCGATCAGTGTCGCGAGCACTTCGGGCCCGTCGGGGCGGCCGTCGTCATCGGCCAGCCACACCCAATCCGCGCCCTGGGTGAGCGCGTGCAGCATGCCGAGCGCGAAACCGCCCGCGCCGCCGAGGTTGTGGCGTGAACCCAGGTAGGTGGCCTCGATCGGTTGCTGCGCGACCAGCTCGGCCACCGCGTCCTCGTTGGCGTTGTCGACGACGATCAGATGGTCGACCGGACGCGTCTGCGAGGCGAGCACTTTCAACGACTCGGCGAGCAGTTCGCGGCGCTTGTGCGTGACGACCACCGCTATGATCCGCGCGGTGGGGCCGGTCTCGGTCGTGATGTCGGCGGGTTCGGCGCCGGGGGGCAGTTCCGCGTCGTCGGGCAGCACGACCGCGGGCAGCGCGTCGTCGGGCAGCACGGCGTCGGGCAGCACGGCGGCAGGCTCGACGGGTGCCGGCGTCGCCTCGAGACGGTCGGTCATGCTGAACCCACCCGGCACGGCAGCCGGGGCAGCCTCGTCACGTTGACCGCTCATACCTGATTCTGCTCCAGCTTCTTCTCGCCCGCCGCGCCGAGTGCGCCCTCGGTTTCCAGATCACGCAACACCTGTGCCACGTGATTACCCGCCTCGGGCCCTTCATACGCTCGCACAACGTCCTCGATCCCGCCCTGTTCACGGATCTGACCGTGGTCGATCCACATCGCGGTATCGCAGAGCTGGGCGAGGAATTCGTTGGAGTGGCTGGCGAACACCAGGATGCCCGACCGTGCGACCAGCGACTGCAGCCGCGTGCGGGCCTTCTTCATGAACTCCGCGTCGACCGCGCCGATACCCTCGTCGAGCAGCAGGATCTCGGGGTCGATCGAGGTGACCACACCCATCGCCAGCCGCACCCGCATACCGGTGGAGTAGGTGCGCAGCGGCATCGACAGGTACTCACCGAGCTCGGTGAAGTCGGCGATCTCGTCGATCTTGGCCATCATCTGCTTGCGCGTCTGCCCGAGGAACAGGCCGCGGATGATGATGTTCTCGTAGCCGGAGATCTCCGGATCCATGCCGACGCCGAGGTCGAACACCGGGGCCACCCGACCGCGAATGCGCGCACTGCCGCGCGAGGGTTCGTAGATGCCAGAGAGCAGACGCAGCAGCGTCGACTTGCCCGCGCCGTTGTGGCCGACCAGACCGACCCGGTCGCCTTCCTTGAGGGAGAGGTTGATGTCGCGCAGCGCCTCGACCACCACCACGTCGGAGCTGTTGCGCCCGATCGCGCCGCCCGCCTTGCCGAGGAACGCCTTCTTCAGCGACCGGGACTTGGCGTCGAAGATCGGGAACTCGACCCACGCATCATGGGTTTCGATACTCACACGGCTCATCGAGAACTGCTCCTAAACCCAGTACGGGACGCGGGCACGGTACTGCTTGAGCGCCAGGATCGCGACGGCCCAGCCGACGACGGTGATCGCACCGACGATCGCCCAGTGATGCCACTGCGACGGCTCACCGAGCAGGGGAGCGCGCACGATCTCCAGGTAGTGATAGGTGGGGATGATCTCGAGGAGCTTGGCGCGGTCGCCCGCACCACCGACCGAGTTCTCCAGCGCCTTCGTCGACCACATCACCGGGGTCAGCACGAACAGCATCAGCGTCATCGAGCCGAGGATCGGGGCGATATCGCGGTAGCGGGTGGAGAAGATGCCGAAGACGATCGTCACCCACATCGCGTTGAGGAACAGCAGCAGGATCGCGGGGACCACCAGCAGGATCGACAGATCCAGATCACGCCAGATCGAGAACGCCACCACCAGCACCGCGTAGATCGCGGCGTTGTGGATGAAGAACAGGAACTGCCGCCAGACCAGGCGATACACGTGCACGCTCAGCGCCGAGGGCAACTGTTTGATCAGTCCCTCGTTGGCGATGAACACGTCGGAGCCCTCGAGAATCGAGGCACTGATGACGTTCCACACGATCAGGCCGACGGTCACATACGGCAGGTACTCACTGAGCGGCTGGCCCAGCAGCGTCGAATACAGCAGACCCATCGCCAGCGCCTGCAAACCGGTCGCGATGGTGATCCAGAACGGACCGAGCACCGACCGGCGGTAGCGCTGCTTGATGTCCTGCCAACCCAGCGACAGCCACAGCTCGCGCTGGTGTAGTCCGTCGCGCATGTCTTTGAACGCACGCCCGAAGGTCTGCGAATCCGACACCATCGGCGTCCTCACCAGCAGCGCGGCGTCGGTGGTGTGCTCGGCAGCGGCGGCTTCGGTCACCTCTGCGTCGGTGGGGGTGTCTTCGGAATGCACGGGGCTCTCTTCGGTACGCGCGTCACTGCGATCGGAGACCGAATCAGGACGGGCGGCAGCGGCGGGCACGGTCCCCGACCTTACAGTGTTGTTTTCCGGCTGGCGCCGGGTGTCGCGGCCCTGGGGGGCCTCGATCTTCCCTCCCTCCGGGTACTCCTTCGTCGCACCCTCCGCTCAGTCCAGATCGAGGCGGGCCGCGAACAAGAGACTCGGGGGGTTTACAGGTACTGACCGCCGCCCACATGGCCGCCTGCCTTGGCGTCCGCCGCGTGCATTCCGGGCGGAAGCGCACCCTGGCGCATCTGCTCCAGCTGAGCGCGGGCGGCCATCTGCTGGGCGAACAGCGCGGTCTGGATGCCGTGGAACAGGCCCTCCAGCCAGCCGACGAGCTGGGCCTGGGCGATGCGCAGTTCCGCGTCCGAGGGCACCGAGTCGTCGGTGAACGGGAGGGTGAGGCGTTCGAGTTCCTCGCGCAGCTCCGGGGCGAGGCCCTGTTCGAGCTCACGGACCGAGGACTTGTGGATCTCCTTGAGGCGCGAGCGGCTGGCGTCGTCCAGCGGTGCGGCGCGAACCTCCTCGAGGAGCTGCTTGATCATCGTGCCGATGCGCATCACCTTGGCGGGCTGCTCGACCATGTCCGTCAGCGACTCCGCCGACTCGCTCGCGGTCTTCTCGTCGTCCGGCACGACCTGCGCGGTGAACGCGGACCCGCTGTCGGCGTCGGCGGGCACGGTCAGTGGACGGCCGTCGGGACCGATCACGACGATGGATTCGGGGACATCCTCCGAGTGCGTCATATCCCCATCATTGCGTGTGCGCCGGGTTCGCGCTAAAACCCCCACGCGGTTACCCCGGGAGGCCCCCTGCCCTTAAAGTGGCCACCATGACTTATGACGTCGCGAGGGTTCGGGGCCTGATACCGTCCCTGGGCGACGGCTGGATCCATCTGGACCCGCAGGCGGGGATGCTGGTTCCCGATTCGGTATCTCGTGCCGTCTCAACGGGTTTCCGCACCTCTTCGTTTTCCCATATCGGCCGCCACGGTGCGGCATCGCGCAGCGGCGCGATCCTCGACGCCGCACGGGAAGCTGTCGCCGATCTGGTCGGTGGAGATCCGGCCGGCGTCGTCCTCGGTCCCGATCGCGCGGTACTGCTGGCCTGGCTGGCCGAATCGCTGAGCTCACGCCTCGGTCTCGGCACCGGCATCGTGCTCTCCCGTTTGGACGACGAGGCCAATGTGGCCCCGTGGCTGCGCATCGCCAACCGCTACGGCGCGCACGTGCGCTGGGCCGAGGTGGAGATCGAGACCTGTGAGATGCCGTCGTGGCAGTTCGAGGAGCTGATCGGGCCGACCGCGCGCTTGGTGGCGCTCACCGCCGCGTCACCGATCGTCGGGTCGGCGCCCGGTGTCCGGGTGGCCGCCGATCGGGTCCACGATGTGGGCGGACTGCTGGTGGCCGACGCGTTCGGCGCGGCGCCGTACGCGCTGATCGACATCGACGAACTCAATGCCGACGTCGTCGCGCTGAGCGCGCCGTCATGGGGTGGACCGCAGGTGGGCGCACTGGTTTTCCGCGACCCGGCGTTCCTCGACCGCATCCCCTCGATGTCGCTCAACCCCTATGCCAAGGGCGCTGAACGCCTCGAGGTGGGCGGGCATCAGTACGCGCTGCTGGCCGGGCTCACCGAGTCGATCGACTTCCTCGCCGGGCTCGACGAGCGCGCCTCCGGCACCCGCCGCGAACGCCTCGAGATGTCGATCACCTCGCTGCAGGACTATCACGACCAGCTCTTCGATCACCTCATGCAGGTGCTGGAGAAGGTCGACAACCTCACCGTGATCGGCCGGGCCTCCACCCGCATCCCGACGGTCAGTTTCACGATGGCCGGGATGCAGGCGGAGAAGGTGGCGGCCAAGCTGGCCGATGCCAGGATCGGGACGGTCAGCGGTGTGCACGGCGGTAGCCGACTACTCGACGCGCTGGGTGTGAACGATGAGGGCGGTGCGGTGACGATCGGGCTCGCGCCCTATACGACCCGCTACGAGATCGACCAGCTCGGCCGTGCCCTCAGCGCCCTCGAATAGCGTGCGCTAGTCGCGAACCCGCAGGATCACCTTGCCGAAGGTCTGCGAATCGTCGAGCAGTTCGTGCGCGTGGGCGGCCTCGGTGATCGGCAGCTCGGTGGAGATCACCGGCACGATCTCGCCGGCGGCCACCTGTGGCCACAGGTGTGCGCGGACCGCCGCGATGACCTCGGCCTTGCTCCCCGGCCCCGATCGTGGACGGCCGCGCACGTTGGTCGCCGCGACGGTGCCCCACTTACGCAGCAGTGCGGCGATATTCAGCGTTCCGCTGACGCCCCCTTGCATCCCGATCACCACCAGCTGCCCATAGGGTGCGAGCGCCTCCACGTTCCGTTCCAGGTACTTCGCACCCATGTTGTCGAGAATCACGTCGGCCCCACCCTGATCCGCGACCGCTGCGACGAAGTCGCCGGTCCGGTAGTTGATCAAGATCTCCGCTCCCAGCTCGGCGCACTTGGTCAGCTTCGCGTCCGACCCGGCCGTCACCGCGACCCGCGCTCCGAGCCCGCGCGCCACCTGGATCGCGTGCGTCCCGATCCCGCCACCGCCGCCGTGGATCAACACCAGCTGCCCCGATCGCAGCCCCGCCGTCATCACCAGGTTCGACCACACGGTCGCCGCCACCTCCGGCAACCCCGCGGCCGCGACAGCGTCCATCCCCTCCGGAATCGGCAGCAGCTGCGTCGCGGGCACCGCCACGAACTGGGCGTACCCACCTCCGGCGAGCAACGCGCACACCCGATCCCCGACCTGCCAGTCCGTCACCCCCGCCCCCAACCGCGCGATCGTCCCCGAACACTCCAACCCGAGGATCGAACTCGCATCCGCGGGCGGCGGATAGAACCCCTTCCGCTGCATCACATCGGCCCGATTGACCCCCGCAGCAACAACTTCCACCAACACTTCACCGGGCCCCGGCTCCGGATCGACCGTCACGGTCCACTCCATGACCTCCGGCCCACCGAACCCGTTCAGCTCAATCGCGTACATGACACCAATCCTCTCCCCACACCCTGCCGGGTAGCCAGAACCCCGCGCCCATGTCGCGGACGATTCTCGCCGGCGCGAGACAACCCGGCCCAGCTCCGCCCAGACTTGCGGAAGGCCGGATCAGGTCGGCTACCATCCTTCCCAGGGAGACGTGGCAGAGCGGCCGAATGCACTCGCCTTGAAAGCGAGCATGGGTAACACCATCGGGGGTTCAAATCCCTCCGTCTCCGCCAAGGCCCGCAGGTCAGGATCGGTCGAGGAGCTTCGGTCCTGGCACGGGTCCACCCGTTCGGAAGGTTTCGATTTCTTCGGCTCGGGTGCTCACCCATTCCAGCAGGCCGTGGAGCTTGTCGGCTGCCTCGTGGCCTATCGGTGTCAGGGCGTAGGAAACCTGTGGGGGCACAGTGGGTTCGACGGTGCGCTCGACCAGGCCGTAGTCGGTGAAGGTGCGCAGGTTCTGCGACAGCATCTTCTCGCTGATGCTGCCGATTCGGTCTCGCAGGACGTGGTATCGCATCGAGCCGTCGAGTAGCGCGGCCAGGATCAGCACGCCCCAGCGGCTGGTGACTTTGCCGAGGATGGCGTGGGCCGGACACTCTTTGTCGAATACGTCACGTTGACCGAGTGCGGGTCGGTCGCTATCCGGGACTCCTACCGCCATGTCATGAGCTTACCTATCGGTATGCCCTTTCCAATCGTAAGTCGCCTTCCTACGGTTGGCCCATGGTGGATATCAGCAGGGTTCTGGTGATCGGGGCGACCGGTCATGTCGGCGGTCAGGTGGCGGCACAGCTCGCCGCGGGCGGAACGCGGGTGCGGGCATTGGCGCGCGACCCGCGCGCGGCGTCGCTGCCTTCGGGTATCGAGGTGGTGCAGGGAGACCTGACCACCCCGGACACCTTGGACAGCGCACTCGACGGCATCGACGCGGTGTACCTGACCTGGCCGATGTTGCCGGCGGAGATCGCGGAGCGGGTCGTCGCCCGCATCGCCGCACACGCGCGCCGCATCGTCCTGCTCTCCTCCGCCTCGGTCCGCGACGAACTGGACGAGCAGGACCACCCGATCGG
The DNA here is from genome assembly GCF_042668615.1 of Nocardia sp. NPDC057272. Lineage (NCBI taxonomy): Bacteria > Bacillati > Actinomycetota > Actinomycetes > Mycobacteriales > Nocardiaceae > Nocardia > Nocardia sp. NPDC057272. Next base: position 12,602 of record NZ_JBHUYK010000022.1, read on the forward strand.
CCGGGCGCACGCCCTCATCGAGCAGCCGATCACCGAGTCGTCACTGGAATGGACCTTCCTGCGGCCCGGTGGTTTCGCCACCAACACTGTCGAATGGGCACCGCAGATTCGCGCGGGCGACGTCGTGCGCGGCGCGTACGGTGGCGCCACGATGCCCCTGTTGCACGAGGCGGATATCGCCGCGGTCGCCGTGCGCGCACTGACCACCGACGGCCACGCCGGGGCGAAGTACCACCTGACCGGCCCGGCCGCGCTGAGCCGGATCGACCAGGTCGCAGCGATCGGCGCCGCACTCGGCCGCACGCTGGTGTGGGAGGAGATCAGCCCCGAAGAAGCAGTGGCGCACATGGGTTGGCTCCCGCCCGACATCGCGCGCGTGGTGCTGCGCGGGCTCGCCGGACTCGTCGGCACACCAGGCTCGGTGACCTCCACCGTGCACGACGTCACCGGGTCACCGGCCCGCGACTATCGCCGATGGGCCGCCGACCACGTCGCCGATTTCCGCTGACTACTCTTCGTCCCACGCCTGGATCGACGTCTGGTCGACGATGCGACCGTCGCGCAGATTCGCCATCGAGTGGGCGAGGACGCGCGTGCCGTCCGGATATCGGCACGATTCCACGAAGGCGATGTGGTCGCCGTCGATCAAGACGCTGTCGAGGGAGTGGGTCATCTCCCTGGAGCACACGTCGTCGAACATCGCGCTGATCGCCGAGCGGCCGTGCATCACCCGGGGGTGGCTCGGCTGGTCGCGGTGGTCGACCATGCGGATCTCGGCATCGTCGCTGTAGAGCGTCAGCAGTGTCGCGGCATCACGGCTTTCGATTCCGCGGCGCAGTGCGTCGGCATCGAATCCCGAACTGGATGCGGTGCTCATCGGGGGCTCCCTCGCTCGTCGAAACGAGCCGGACCAGGGCGATTCGGCCCGTATCGAGAACCCTACGCTCGCCGCCGACCGCGCGTAACCCGTCGACCACCGGCCACCCACCGGGTGGGTGGCCGGTTCGGCCGAGCGGGTTGTCGCCGCGCGGAGTCAGGGTTCCTGGCGGCGGCGGTCGTCGATACCCTCGGTTTCCACGCGTTCCTTGCGGACCGTTTCGGAGACCGTTTTCTCGTCGGCGACCTCGTCGACCGCCAGCCGTACGCGCTCCACCGGGACGGCTTCCTTCTCGACGTGCACCTGGTCGGCGTGCAGGACGACCTCGCGGTCCTCCTCGCCGATGGTCGCGCGCCCGGTGCGGTCGGTGATCGGTTCGCGTTCGACGTGCACTTCCTCGTGCGTCACGGGCACCTTGAACGTCTGTTCCTCGGTGACCACGGACTTGTGCAACCGTGCGGTGCCGACCTCTTCGCTCTCGGTGTCGACGCGCAACTGCTCTTCCGAGCGCACCATCGAGTCGTCACCATAGCGAGCGGTGTCGGACAAACCGTCCATAGTCCGCGCCGGGTCGCCCTGGGTCATCGGCAGGTCGTCTTCGGGCCGAATCCGCGGGCGGCCCTCGGCATTCCAGCCGGATGCCCGTGGATCGACGTGGTAGTGCTGGAACAGTTCCTGCTCCGATTGCGCGCTGATCCGGGACCCGTCGTGGTGCGGCGCCGTCTTCACCAGATCCTTGTCGACGTGCAGTCTGAGCGAGTCGTCGTCGGGCAGATGTTCGGCGCCGGCCAGCGGAACCAGCGAGTCGTGGCTGAAGAATCCGGTCGAGACGGCTGCCCAGGTGGGCGCTCCGGACTGGTTGTCGAGGTAGATCTGCTTGACCTTGCCGATCTTGTCACCGCGTTCGTCGTAGGCGGTGGCTCCGATCAGCGATTCCAGGGTCGATTTGCTCATGATGATCCCTCCTACCTGGTACGGAGGCCGGTCGCGGGCATGTTGGGCTCGTTCGCCGGCTCCGCTGGGGGTTGTTGGATGATCAATCGGTCGTAGCGCCCGGCACGTCCGGGTTCGGCTACGTCACAGCAAATACCCGGTCGGTCATGAGCCAAACAGCCCGCCGTAGATCAGTCTCGGCGGACGAAATTCGGTCGAATGTCCATGTCGGGCGCGTCGTAGTAGCGGTGGAAGGTGGGCGTCAGCCCGGACGAGATGGGCGGATTGACCCAACTCCAGTCGGTCGGGCACGCGCGCCCGGCGGCTTCCTCGCGCTGTACGTGATCGCAGAACTGCTTGGCCACGGTGTGGTGGTCGACCATGTGCACGCCGGACGCGCGAAAGCTGTGCAGCACAGCGTGATTGAGCTCGATCAGCGCCTTGTCCCGCCACAGCGTGCGCACCGACGAGGTGTCGAGGCCCATCATGTCGGCGATCAGCGGCAGCATGTTGTAGCGATCGGTATCGCTGAGGTTGCGCGCGCCGATCTCGGTGCCGACGTACCAGCCGTTGAAGGGAGCGAAGGGGTAGCGAACTCCGCCCACCTCCAGATCCATGTTCGAAACAGCGGGCAGCGCGTGCCATTTCAGGCCGAGTGCGGCGAACCACGGGTAGTCGGGGTGGGTCAGGTCGACCTCGCGGACCAGCTCGCGCGGAACGTCGAAATACCGCACGTCCTCGGTGGGTGTGCTGATCAGCACCGGCAGCACGTCGAACGGCGTACGCGCCCCGCGCCAGCCCAGCTCCTGCGCCTGTTCGGTGGCCGCGATATTGGCTGGATCGCCGGTGACGGTGCCGTCACCGTTGCGGTAGCCGGCATAGCGGATCAGCTGCGAGCTCTCGATCCGGTACTCGCCGCCGCCGGGTTCGGCCGCCGGGCCGACCGTGATCATCGACTGAATCGCGCCGCCGTTGGTGGCCAGGCGCAGATGTTGCCAGCACACCTCGGAAAGTTCCCGCGCAGAAGTAACTCGGCGCGCGTCGAGTAGTTTCAGCGATCGCCAATGTTTGCGGCCGACACAGCGAGCGTGGTTGCGCCACGCCAGTTTCGCGCCGATCAAGATCTCCTCGGCGGTCTGGGTATAGGTGCCGGTATCGCGCAGTTCGGCGAGCGCGCCGAGGCGACGCTGGGTGGGCAGGTGCCCGAGTTCGGGATAGCGGAAGAACTCGTCGCAGTCGCGCAAGCGGCGATCCAGCTCCACCGGCGGCGGCACGGCGACATCGACGTCAGCAGCCAAAGTCACTGTGGGGGTTGATTTTTCGCAGACGGCAGGGCGAGAGCCTTGGTTCACGGTACATCTCCGGTCGGGCAGCAGGGTGCGGGGCCGTGCGGGTGCACCCTCCGACGCGGGAAGATTGCCCGCCGAGAACACATTCACTCGACCGGTGGCGCGCGCCGACCGGGTGATCGGTCGACCCGAAATCAGCTTCGGCAAGCCTACGACCGGTGTGCTGGCAGTGTGCTCGAATTCGCGGTAATCCCACGGCAACCCGCGTCAAGGGTTGCTGACCGTGCGCCGGACTAACGGAAGCGGGCCGCCGTCTCGGGTGCGGTGGCGAAGCTGAGGAACTGCTCGTTCTCGTGCGGATCGCCGACCGTGACCCGCACACCGTCACCGTCGAACGGCCGAACCAGCACGCCCGCAAGGGCACTTGCCTCGGCGAACTCGATACTGCGCTCGCGCAGCGGCAACCACACGAAATTGGCCTCGCTCGACGGCACCTCGTAGCCCGCGGCCAGCAGCGCCTCGCGCAGTTGATGCCGTTGCGCCACCAGCACATCGGTGCGATCGAGCAGTTCGCCACGCGCCTGCAACGAGGCGATCGCGGCCGCCTGCGCGATCCGGTTCACGCTGAACGGAATGTGCACCTTCAGCAGCGCCGCGATCACCTCGGGATCGCCCACCGCGTAGCCGACGCGCAGCCCGGCCAGACCGTAGGCCTTCGAGAATGTGCGCAGCACAACCACATTCGGCCTGGTGCGGCCGATCTCGACGCCGTCGGGGCGGGTCTCGGGCGTCAGCCGCAGGTACTCGTAGTAGGCCTCGTCGAGCACGACGAGAACGTGCGCGGGCACCCGGTCGAGGAAGCGCTCCAGCTCGGCGCGCCCGTGCGCGGTGCCGCTGGGGTTGTTCGGGTTGCACACGAAGATCAGCTTGGTGCGCTCGGTGACCGCGTCGGCCATCGCGTCCAGATCGTGCAGATGATCCTCGGTCAGCGGTACCCGCACCGCGGTCGCGTTGCCCACCTGCGTGACGATCGGGTACGCCTCGAACGAACGCCACGCGAACACCACCTCGTCGGTGGGGGCGTCGCAGGTGATCTGCACGAGTTCCTGGCACAGCGCCACGCTGCCGCAGCCGACCGCGACATTCGCCACGGTGACCTCGAGGAACTCGGCGAGCGCCGCCCGCAGCTCGCTGACCTGATTGTCCGGATAACGGTTGGCCAGCTCGGCGGACTCCGCGATCGCCTTGGCCGCGCTCGGCAACGGACCGAAGGTCGTCTCGTTGGACGCGAGCTTCACCGCATCCGGGTGGTTACGGCCGGGAACGTAGGCCGGGATGGTGGCGAGGTCGGGGCGGATGTGCGCGGTCACGCCTCCACCCTACGATGATCGGCTGCCGCGACATGCGGCGCGGCCGTCCAGACCTACCCAAGTCCAGTTCTGCCGCCTACGCTGGGTTTATGCCGGGCACTTACGACGACGTCGCCCCCCTGCGGCCGGTGGATGCCGACACGGCCGCCGTCGCGCGGCGCACTGCCGTGCCGATCACCGTGGTGGAGCCCGAACGAGTGGCCCGCGGCGGCATCGTTGTCCTGCACGAATCCCGCGAATTCTCCCCCCAGCTCCTCGAACTGATGCGGGCGCTGTCGTTCGAGGGCTGGATCGTCGTCGCGCCGCATCTGTTCGACCGCATCGCCGACGCGCAAGTACAGGAGGTGTTCGGTGACGAACTCTTCGACGACTTCGACGCCGGTTTCGACTGGCTCACCGGCCGCGGCGTCTTCCCCGACACGATCGGCGTCCTCGGCTTCGACAGCGCGGGCACCGCGGCCTTCCTCGTCGCCGCCACCCGCCGGATCGGCGCCGCGGTGAGCGTGGCCGCTCCCGGCATCTCCGAACCGCTTCCCGACCAGAACGCGGCCCTGATCGACATCGCCGCCGACCTCCAGGCCCCTTGGCTCGGGATCTTCGGCGCGGACGACCCGGCTACCCCGCCCGAGGCGGTCGAACGCCTCCGTGAGGCCACGGCGAAGGCCGATGTGGCCAGTCTCACAATCACTTATCCGGGTCTGAGTCACCGGGTCGACCGACCCGATCCCGAAGACGAGGCGGCCACCGCCATTCGCATCGACTCCCAGACCCGTATCTACGACTGGTTCGACAGCAACTTACGCTGATTGACCAGGCGTTTTGGACTACTACCACTGCTCGTGTAATCTTCATTCCCGGCGGTTCGACAAGGACCGGTGCCCTCGAAAGAGAAGGCTCCAGGAGGCGTGCCAGAGCGGCCGAATGGGACTCACTGCTAATGAGTTGTCCCTTCACGGGGACCGGAGGTTCAAATCCTCTCGCCTCCGCCACACCCAGCTTGCTGGGTAACAACTGAAGATGTACGACCATGCGCCCGTAGCTCAACGGATAGAGCACTTGACTACGGATCAAGAGGTTAGGGGTTCGAATCCCTTCGGGCGCACCGAAATCGACCCCGTATCAGCAGATACGGGGTCGATTTTTTCGTGGGGGCTGTGGTCAATCCGGGCTGGTCGCTGCCAGGACTCTGGCGGTTTCGCGGGCGGTCGGGGCAGGGGTGGCTATTCCTTTGAGACCGGCGACTTTCGCGTTGATGTTGTCGGCGACGGTGATCGGGGGGTAGCCCTGTTCGCCGGGGGCGAGGGTGCCGGGGAGGGCTTGGATCACCGCGTCGTGGTTGCCGTCGAAGAAGAAGGCGGCGGAGCGCCGGCGGCGGATGTGGCCGTCGATGATCGGCGGATCCACGCGGTGGAGGGTGGACATCCAGCGGTCGTTGGTCCAGCGGGCCATCGCGTCGCCGAGGTTGATCAGCAGGGCTCCTTCCGCGGGCTGCACGTTGTGCCAGTGGCCGTGTTTGTCGAGCACCTGGAGGCCGGGGACGCGGTCGGCCCACAGGATGGTGAGGATGCCGAAGTCGGTGTGCGCGCCCATGCCGGTCATGTCGCCGTCGAGGCGCAGTTCGCCCTCGGGCAGGGCGTAGTTGTTCATCTTCAGCGCGTCGATGGAATGGTCGGTGAGGGTGTCGAAGTAGTCGGGGGGTAGCCGCAGGGCCGCGGCGAAGGCGCGCAACAGGATTCGCGACAGCCGCTGTGCGTGGGCGAAGTAGGTGTCGATCGCGGGACGGAAGCCCGGAGCGGCCTCGGGCCAGTTATTGGCGGCATACGACGAGGCGGGTAGGTCGAGGCCGGGGAAATCGGTGAACTGGGTGCCGACGATGAAGGCCTCGTAGAAGTCGTTCATCTGATTCGCCGTGGGCAGTCCCAGACTCAGGCTCAGCGATTCCGACCTCGGCGGCGAGTAGCCACGGTTCTCCGAGGTGGAGCGGCGGTAGCGCTTCTTGATGTCGAGCGGCAGTGCGAAGAACTCGTCGAGCGCGTCGGTGAGCCCGGCGAGTACCTCGTCGGGGATGGCATGGCCGACGATCTGCATGAAGCCGACCTCGCGGCAAGCGGTGTCGATTTCGGCGGCGACCGCCGCGCGACCGGCATCGTCGGCGTCGGTCAGAAAGGGAGTGATGTCGATGGTGGGGACGGTGAACGGGGACGTCATCTCTTCAGGGTCTATTGCATGTATTGCCTCCGCATTACAGAACGGAGGGAAGAGCAGACATGTAGTGAGCACGTAACGGGCTGGAAACCGACCGGAAGTTGCATGTAGATGTCGCGCAGAAGGGCGCGACGACTAGGAGGACGACATGCAGAACCACCGACACCACAGGCGCGCCGCGACCTCGGGAGCAGTGCTGTTGGCGGCGCTGCTCGCCGTCGCCGGTTGCGGCACCGATTCCGCGGATCAGGGTGGCGCCGCTGTCGCGCTCGAACCCGCGGCGCCCGCGCAAACTCTGCGTGGGGTGTGCCCGGACACGGTCACCATTCAGCTGCAGTGGCAGCCGCAGTCCGATCAGGGCGGGTTGTTCCAGCTGCTCGGCCCCGGGTACCGCGTGGACGAGGAGACCAAATCGGTCGAAGGGCCGCTGGTGGCAGGTGGTAAGGACACCGGCGTGCGGTTGCAGCTGCGAGCGGGCGGGCCCGCGATCGGGTTCCAGTCCGTCCCCTCGCGCATGTACGTCGACGACACTGTCACGCTCGGGGTGGTACACGGCGAGCAGGTGATCGCGGCGAGTGCCGCCAAGTCTGTCGTCGCCGTCACCCCGCTGCTGAAATACAGCCCGTCCATTCTGATGTGGGATCCGGCGAGTCACCCGGACTGGCGTTCGATCACCGACATCGGCCGCTCGAACGCGCCCGTCGTCGTGTCGAAGGAGCAGATCTTTCCGCAGTGGCTGGTGGCCAAGGGCCTGCTGAAACAGTCGCAGATCGATACCGGATACGACGGCGCCCCAGCCCGTTTCGTCGCCGACCCCACGATCGCCCAGCAGGGTTTCGCCAGCGCGGAACCGTACGTCTACGAGCACGAGGCCCGCGCCTGGAACAAGCCGGTGGCCTACGACCTGATCAAGAACTCCGGCTTCGACACCTACGCCTCGAATCTCACCGCGCGTGCCGACAAGCTCGACGGACTGGCGCCGTGCCTGGCCAAGTTGGTGCCGATCGTGCAGCAGTCCGGCGCCGACTTCGCCGCCGCACCGGCCGACACCAATGCCAAGGTCGTCGATATTGTTTCCCGCACACCGGCATTCACCCCGTACCCGGCCGGTGAAGCCGAGTTCGCCGCGAAGCAGCTCGTCGAGCTCGGCCTGTTGGCCAACGAGGCCGACGGCTCCTTCGGCACCTACGAGCAGGCTCGAACCCAGCGCAACCTCGACGAGCTGCGGCCGATCCTGGTGGCAGGCGGAGCCGCGATCCCACCGGCGCTGACAGCCGGCGAGATCTTCACCAACCGTTTCACCGATCCGAAGATCGGCATTCGCTGACTCCTGGCTACTTCCAGGCAGGCAGTGGCGGTAGGGGGCCGGTCAGGTCGCTACCCGAGGTGCGGCCGACCAGCCAGCCGAGGAGGGCGGTGGCGGGTCCGAGGACGGTGTGGTGGGGGCGTCCAGGGCCGACGGTGGCGATGAAATCTGTGTCGGTGGACTGGATGTCGAAGGTGGGGGTGGCTTCGGGAAGGAGCTTGGCGGAGAGGTCGGCGACGGTCTCGGGGAGAAGCCGAGCGACGAACGGGGCAGGCCAATCGGCGGGGGTGTAGCCCACGTCGAGGTCCACGTGGTGGATTTCGGTCTCGCGCAGGCGCATCCAGGGGATCTGGTCGGCGGTGAGGGTGCCGCCCTGGCGGTTGCGGACCTCGGCCTGCCAGTCGGCGGCGGGCATGGTGGTGGCGACGGCCTGCCAGCGGTGCGCGGTGGCGGTGAAGTCCGCGTGCTGCACGGGCAGCGGGCGGGGTGCTCCTGCCTCGATATCGGCATCACGAACGGCGACGCTCGGATATTGCGGCATCTCGATGCCGGTGCGGGCCCACAGCAGCAGGTTCAACAGGCTGTCGGCATTGCGTGACATGTGGGCCAGCACATGACCGCGGGTCCACCCCGGTAACAGGGACGGTCCGGTCAACGTCGTATCGGTGAGTGTGCCGATGGCGGCGTCGAAGCGCGCGGTGGAGGCGGCGACCTGATCGAGCAGGTCGGTGGGCGTTGCCGTTTCGCTGGTCACGGCTTCGAGGGTAGTGCGCCGTCGTCGATGATCGCGTCGGCTTCGATCTCCACCAGCAGGTCAGGCGCGATCAGCGCGGTGACCTCGTACATCGAGGCGGCGGGGCGGATCGTGCCGAACACCTCGGCGTGGGCGGCCGCGACCTCGGGCCAGCGGGCGATATCGGTGACGAACATGCGCGTGCGCACCACATCGCGCACGCTCGCCCCGGCCTGCTCCAGCGCGGTGGCGATGCGAGCCAGGACCTCGCGGGTCTGGGCGCCGATATCGTCGCCGCCGACAGCGCCACCACCGGCGACAGCGGCGGTGGTGCCGCTGACGACGACCTGGTTGCCGACCCGTACCGCTCGCGAATACCCGACGACATCTTCGAAATCGGAGGCTGAGGAAATGTTCACCCGAGTTGTGGTCATGATTGCCAGAATGGTCCACCGAGTGGTGGAGGACAATTCATTTCCCGGTCGTCTCGTGGTCGGATCGCGACGGTATGCATGGCAAATGAACGTGCGTCCAGGTCTTCGTCTTTTCCCTCTCACCGCCGCCTTGTGCGCCGCCGCCGTGGTCGCGGGCTGCTCGTCGCCGGAGTCCGCGGCCGGCTTCACCGCGGGCAAGGACCAGCCGCTGGTGATCTCGCTCGACGATCTGGTCGCCAAGGCGGGTACCAGCGCGGTGCTGGGGGTCAGCCTCGAGCCCGAGCACGGCAATGTCACCCGCCGCACCGACGGCGCCTACGTCTACACCCCGAGCGCGGGCTACACCGGTCTCGACCAGTTCACCGTCACCACCACCGACGCGGTTCGCCTCTACACGACCGACATTCCGGTGCTCGGCGAGTTCGGTGGCACCACGGTGCAGGGCAGTGGGTTCGGCTCGGCCTGGACCGCGGTGCCCGGTAGCACCGACGAGTTCTACGGGCTCACCGACCGCGGCCCGAACGTCGACGGTCCGGCGAAGAACGAGAAGCTCTCGCCCACACCGAATTTCGTGCCCAAGATCGGCCGGTTCAAGTTGGTCGACACCAAGGCCGTGCTGCAGTCGAGCATCGACCTGCGGAGCAAGTCGGGCGTGCCGTTCAACGGGCAGGTCGATACCTCGGCGAGCACCGGCGAGACCATCAAGGACCTCCAGGGCACTGTCCTGCCGCCCACCGATCACGGCATCGACCCCGAAGGACTCGTCGCACTGGCCGACGGCACCTTCTGGATCTCCGACGAATACGGTCCGTTCCTGGTGCATTTCGATGCCACGGGCACCGAGATCGAGCGGCTCGCGCCCGGCAGCGGCCTGCCGAAGGAGATCGCGCTGCGCACACCCAACCAGGGCATGGAAGGGCTGACCATCACTCCCGACGGCAGCACCCTGGTCGGCATGGTGCAGAGCGCGCTCAACACCCCCGGCCTGAACGGCTCGGCCAAGGAGGTGCCGTTCGCGCGGATCGTGACGGTCGACCTGAAGACCAAGGCGCAGAAGGAATTCCTGTACCCGCTGGAAAACCCGAAGCAGTCGAAGGTCGCGGTCTCGGAGATCACCGCGCTGAGCGCCACCACATTCCTGGTCGACGAGCGTGACGGCAACCTCGCGCCCAAGTCGGACAAGAAGATCTGGACCATCGACATCGCGGGCGCGACCGATGTCGGCCCGCAGTCCGCCGTGCCGGGCGCGACGTATGACGCCGAGAAGGGCGGCCTGCTGATCGACGGCAAGCCCCTGGAGACGCTGATCGGGGTCACCCCGACCACCGAAGCCGTCGCCGCGCTCACCAAGGCGGGCGTCACCCCGGTCGCGAAGAAGAGCAACCTCGACCTCTCCGCGCTGGTCGCCGCACTCGACGAGAAGGGCCGGTTCTTCGGTCACGACAAGATCGAGGGCATCGCCACACCCGACGGCGGCAAGACCGTCTACATCGCCAACGACAGCGACTTCGGCCTGGCCGCGAGTCAGGGCGAACAGCCCCCGTTCGGGCTGAAGCCCAAGACGCTGCCCAACGGTGCGCAGGACACCGGCGAGGTGCTCGCGGTGGACACCACCAAGCTGCCGGCGAAGATCGACGGCTACACGGTGAAGATCACCGTCAAGTAGTCCACTCGCGGGCTTCGACGAGCACCGCGGTGGCCAGGGCGAGCAACCACAGCGACATGGTGCCGACCTGGATTCGCTGGGCTATGCCGAGCGCGTAGGAGCCGGACAGGTTGTCGGCGACCATCATCCAGATGGTCGCCGCCGACCCGAGAACAAGCACGGCGACGCCGAATTCCCGCAGGATCCGCCAGCGGTGGTACCGGTAGGCGGCGGCGCTGAAGGCGAACGCCGCCACCGCGATCGAGGTGACGGCCAGCGTGCTCGTGAGCGCGTGCGGTTGATGCAGTTGCGGGAACAGCCCGCTGTCGCCGCCGCACGCGCTGTCTCCCGGGGCGCAGTCGTGGAGCGGGAGCAGGGCGTCGGCGATGGTGGACGCGCCGAAACACAACAGGGCTGTCCAGCCGATCGTGGTCAGCCGGCGGCGCCGGAAAACGAGCAGTCCACCCAGTGCCGCGGGCATCAGCAACAGGCCGACCACTTTGTCGGCGGTGCCGAACACCTCGCGGTAGGGCTTGCCCTCGGCGTCGAGTTCGCTGAGGAAGTCGTTGACCGGGTCGGTGTCGATCGGCAGCGCGAATTCCAGCAGCCAGGACGAGTAGCACAGGCCCGCGATCGCGATAGCGAGCGCGATCAGCAACGAGTAGCCACGGGTGTGCCGTGCGAATTCGGTCACACCGACCATTGTGCGTGTCCGGCCGCCACCGCCCCGATCAGGCGCGTCGAGAGCGGGGACGTGGTTTCATCGTGGCATCACAGGCACGCACAGGTTGCTGTCAGGTTCGCCGTGCAGGGTGGTCGGTAACCAACGGAGAGGTCCTCGATGAGCTACGTGATCGCGCTGGCGGGTTTTGCCACGATCCTCGCGCTGGCCGTGTCCGGATTCGTCGCGGCGGATGCGTCGCGCGCACGGGTGCGGGTTCGCGCCGAACGCAGTCCGCGTCGTCGCTGAAGTACTCGATAGTCACAGGTCAGGTTCGGAGCGTTTCACCAGTGCGGTGATCCGCTCGGCTGCCACCTGCGGATCCTCGTGCTCCCACACCCGGACGACCGCCCAGCCCGCCGCTGTCAACGCGATGTCGGTGGCCCGATCGCGGGCGACATTGCCTGCCAGCTTGTCGGCCCACCACTGCGCGTTGTTCTTCGGGTCGGTCGCGTGCTCAGGGCAGCGATGCCAGAAACAGCCGTCGACGTAGACCGCGATGCGCAGTCGCGGAAACACCACATCCGCGCGACGGCGCTGACCTTTGATGGGCGGGCGGTCGACGAAATAGCGCAGGCCCGCCCGGTGCAATTCGCGGCGTAGTGCCAGCTCGGGAGCGGTATCAGCGCGTCGCTGCTTGGACATGCGCGCGCTGGTCTTGGCGTCGGTCACGAGCTTGCGCGCAGCGGATGACGTCGACGAGGCGGCGGACTCGTCGGGCGATTCCCGGTTGTCTGCCCGCCGCGTGCTCATGCCGCCCAGCCGCCCATGCGGTCGAGGTGATCCCGGACGTCGTCGAGGAATCCGGGCGGGAAGCGCAGGGTTCCCATCTCGGTGCGACGCAGGAATCCCGCCGTCGCGCGAGGAGAGAGCAAGCGGGGCTCGGTGAGGAAGTTCTTCAGGTCCTCGTAGGGCTCGTGGACCGGCCAGGTCGAGAGGGGAACGCGGCGCACGACGCCCGCGTGACCCCAGGCGGCGCTCGGCCACGGCTGGCCCGCGGCTATCGGCTCGCCCACGGTCAGCGGGTCCGAGGGCGCGGCCAGGCGTTCGCCGACCCAGTTCGCCATCCGCACGCTCACCGCGTTGCCCACCAGTTTCCAGCGATGACCGTGGCGCACGCCGGGAACATCGAGGGCGGGGGCGGTCCAGTCGGCGTCGAACCCCTGTAATCGTTCACCGTCGACGATCCCCGGCGTCACGATCTCGCCCGCGGGCAACCGGACCGCGGGCGGGCTGGCGATGCCGAGACCGGAACCGCCCTTGAGAGTCGGCACCGCGTTCACCGCCCAGCCGAGGCCGCGCACACCCTCGGTCCAGTAGAAACCGCACGGATCGCAGTCCGGATCGCCGTAGTCGCGGGGACCGGCGTCGTCGCCGAACAGCACCTGGCGGGGGTCCTCGGTGCGCGAAGCCAGCATCAGCACGCGCTGACGCCGTTGCGGCAAGCCGAACGCGCGGCCGTCGACGACCCGATAGGCCCAGGCGTACCCGAGCTCCTCCAGTGCGGCGGTGATGTGGCGCATGGCCGCGCCGCGACCCAGCTGCAGCATGAACGGGACATTCTCGATCAACAGCCACCGCGGCCCGCGCTGCCTGCGAACCAGGCGGAACACCTCGTCGACCAGGCCGGATCGACGACCGGTGATGCCCGCGGTGCGCCCGGCCTGGGAGAGGTCCTGGCACGGGAAACCCGCGGCGACCAGCTCGGTGCCCGCGGGAAGCGACCGCAGGCGGGTGATGTCGCCGTGCAGGTCGGTGTCGGGAAACCGCGCCGCGAGCACACCCTGGGCGCCGGGATCGATCTCACACAGCAGCTCCGACGCCCAACCATGCCTGCTCAGACCGAGTTCGAGCCCGCCGATCCCGGCGAACAACCCGACCATCCGCGACAACGAGACTCCTGTGTTTTCGGAGCGCCGGCGCGCTCGGGTTAGCGGCCACCGGGTGGTCCGCTCTTCAGCGACCCGTTCCCTCGCGCCTGGGGCGAATTGTATCGGTCCCCTGAACAGGTGCGGGCCGCGAACGAATCCTTCCCGACGACGGGTGCCGCGTGCCTCGGCAGGGGGTAGACGGGTGGGCTCGGGCCGAGGAAAATCGGTGGCCGGGGGTGGGGGTGCTCTGGGACTCTTGATGGGCCGAACTTGTCGGACCCCGGTGCGAACATCACCTGGCGTCCGTACCGGAAACCCAACCAGCCGACCGGGCATCAAGGGGGAGTTTTGTCTGTCACATCAGAGCTGGCGGCCGCCGAATCGGAGGCCGACAGATCGGAGCGGCCGTCGCCGCAGTCGAGTGGGGGAATGCGGTCGCTGCGGCGATTTCTGCCCTTTCTCCGGCCGTACCGGGCGCCGCTGCTGCTGGCCAACGTGCTGGCGATCGTCACCGCGAGCACCGCGATCGCGATTCCGCTCGTCATCGCACGGGTGGTCGACGGGCCGATCGCGCGACGCGATTTCGTCGGTCTGCTCGCGCCGGTCGCGCTGATCTTCCTGCTCGGATCACTCGAATCGTTCGGTATGTGGGGCAGGCGATGGCTGGTGTCCAAGCCCTCGACGATGTTCGAAATCACCATGCGCGCCAAGCTTTTCACGCAATTGCAGGCCCTCGCGATCGGCCGCCACGACGGCTGGCAGTCGGGTCAGCTGCTCTCGCGCGCCATCGACGATCTGTCGGTGCTGCGGCGGTTCGTCGCGTTCGCCGGTCCGTTCCTCATCGTCAACGGGGTGATCATGCCCACCGGGCTGATCGTGTTGTTCGCGATGAACTGGCAAGTGGGACTGATCTTCACGGTGACCTCCCTGCCGCTGACGCTGTTCTGCGCGCGCTTCGTCCGCCGCTTCGAGGTGGCCTCGCGGCGTTCGCAGGACCAGTCCGGCGACCTGGCCACCATCGCCCAGGAATCGGCGCAGGGCGTGCGGGTGCTCAAGGCGCTGGGGCGCGGCCGCTTCTTCGGGATGCGTTTCACCGCGCTCTCGCGCGAGCTGCAGCGCACGGAAATGGAGAAGGTGCGCCTGGACGCCACGCTGTGGGCGGCGTTGGTGACCTTGCCGACCGTGTCGATCGCGGTGTCACTCGGGGTGGGTGGCTACTCGGTGGTGCACGGCTCGATGACGATGGGCACGCTGGTCGCGAGCATCACGCTGGCCACGTTCCTGCAGTGGCCGATCATCTGGCTCGGCTTCCTGCTGTCGGAGCTGTTCGAGGCGCGCACCGCCGCCGATCGCTTCTGGGAGATCATCGACACCCCGCTCGACATCACCGACCCGCCGCACCCGGCGGAACTCCCTGACCCGCTGCGCGGGGAACTGGTCATCGACCGGGTCCGCTTCGCCTACCCGCGGTCCGGGGACGGTCCGGAACACACCGTGCTGGAGGAGATCTCGCTGCGGATCCGGCCGGGGGAGACGGTCGCGCTCGTCGGCGCGACGGGCAGCGGCAAGACCGCGCTGCTCGAACTGATTCCCCGGCTCTACGACGTCAGCGGGGGCTTGATCACCATCGACGGCGTCGACATCGCCACGCTGCGCCTGGCGCAGCTGCGCCGGGTGGTGACGGTGGCCTTCGAGGAACCGGTGCTGTTCTCGGCCAGTGTGCGCGAGAACGTGGCACTGGGCGACGCACGTGCCACCGACGTCGACGTGCGGCAGGCGCTCGATATCGCGCAGGCGAGCGAATTCGTCGACGCGTTGCCGTGGGGGCTCGACACCCGCATCGGTGAGCAGGGCATGAGTCTGTCGGGCGGCCAGCGTCAGCGTCTGGCCCTGGCCCGAGCTGTGCTCACCGGCGACACCGCCGCCCACGGCCGGATCATGGTCCTCGACGACCCGCTGTCGGCACTGGACGTGGAAACCGAAGAGCGCGTGCAGGATCAGCTGCGGGCGGTGCTCTCCGGCGCTACCACTCTGCTCGTCGCGCACCGGCCGTCCACTGCCGCGCTGGCCGACCGCGTCGCGCTGCTCGCCGACGGACGCATCGTCGCCGAGGGCAGCCACGAGAAACTGCTGCGCACCAGCAGCCACTACCGCGAACTGATGGGAGGTGAAGCATGAGCACCGAGACGGTGACGACGGAAAAGGAAGTGCCGGAGGAGAAGTCCGATCTGGCGGCCGACTGGCGCGGTATCGCCAAAGAGGACGACGCCGTCACCGGCACCGGAAACCTGGTGCTGGCCGGGCGATCCCGGCGATTGCTCCTCGATCTGGTGCGGCCCTACCGCAAGCAGGCGATTCTCACCTTCGTCCTGATCCTGCTCGACAACGCGGCCAAGGTGTCGCTGCCGCTGTTCATCGCCTACGGGCTCGACCACGGCATCAGCCAAGGCCGCCAGGGCAATTGGACGCCGATGATCGCGACCGTCGCCGGATTCGTCGCGGTGACGTTGCTGTCGGGGCTCACCACCTTCGCCTTTCTGCGGGCCTCCGGGTCGCTGAGTCAGCGGGTGCTGTTCGACCTGCGGGTGCGCGCGTTCCGGCACACGCAGCGATTGAGCGTGTCGTTCCACGAGAAGTACACCTCGGGCAAGGTCGTCACCCGGCTCACCAGCGATATCGAAGCACTGCAGGAACTGCTCGAAGGCGCGCTGAATCAGGCACTGAGCGCGGTGATCTCGGTGGTGACCATCGCGGCCCTGCTGATCTGGCTCGACCCGCTGCTCGCCTCGATCGTGCTGATCGGGTTCGTGCCGCTGGTGCTGGTCACCCGGTGGGCGCAGCGGCGTCAGCGGGCGGGCTACCGGCGCACACGGGGGGCGATCTCGCGCGTTGTCGTGCAGTTCGTCGAGTCGATGAGCGGCATGCGGGCGGTGCAGGCGTTCCGGCGCGAACACCGCAACGAGGAGGTCCTCGGCGTCGAGGATTCGGCGTACCAGAAGGCGACGACCACCGCGGTCCGCGGGATGGGCGACTACGTCGGGCTCTCCAACTTCATCGGCAAGCTGACCACGGTGATCGTGCTGCTGGTCGGCGCCTGGCAGGTGATGGAGGGCAACCTCGCGATCGGTGTGCTCGCCGCGTACCTGCTCTACCTCGACCAGTTCTACGGCCCCCTCGACGAACTCGCGCAGGTGTTCAACTCCTACCAGTCCGCCGCCGCGGCGCTGGAGAAGATCTCCGGCGTGCTCGAGGAGGAGCCGGCGGTCGCCGAACCCGAACGCCCGGTGACACTCGAGCGGGCGACCGGTGCGGTGCGGATGGACCAGGTCTGGTTCGGCTACAACACCACGTCGGTGCTGCCGGAATTCGACCTGGAGATCCCGGCCGGACAGGTGGTGGCGCTGGTCGGTGCCACCGGTGCGGGCAAGTCGACGCTGGCGAAACTGCTCACCCGGTTCTACGACCCGAGCGGTGGCGTGATCACGCTCGACGACGTGGATCTGCGCCACCTGGCCGATGTCGAGCTGCGCAGGCACGTCGTGATGATCACCCAGGAGGCATACCTGTTCTCCGGCACCATCGCCGACAACATCCGGCTCGGCAGGCCCGACGCGACCGACGCCGAGGTCACCGCGGCCGCGCGCGCGGTGGGGCTCGACGCCTTCGTCGGCGGACTTCCCGACGGCTACGCCACCGACGTGCGCACGCGCGGTGGCAGGCTCTCGGCGGGCCAGCGTCAGCTGGTGGCGTTCGCGCGGGTGTTCCTGGCCGATCCGGCGGTGATCGTCCTCGACGAGGCCACCTCCAGCCTGGATATCCCCGGTGAGCGGCTGGTGCAGCACGCGCTGGAGACCCTGCTGCGCGACCGCACGGCCGTGATCATCGCCCACCGGCTGTCCACCGTGGCCATTGCCGATCGGGTGCTGGTGCTCGACGGCGGCCGGATCGTGGAGGACGGCGCACCGGCCGAGCTGATCGCGGGCCAGGGCCGCTTCGCAGGATTGCACGCCGCATGGCGGGATTCGCTGGTGTGATGCGCCCGTGTTGTGCGGCGCCGGGGCTGGTGTCGCTTACCGTAGAGAGGTGACGACCCCAGCCCCGGGCCCGGCCGACGGCCCCACCGAGATCAGACCTGCCTCCCGGTGGCCTGCGGTGCTCACCTGGCGTGCCCACGACAACACCCGCATGGAATCGGTGCGGGTGACGGTGAACGGCAATCGGATCAGGGCGGCGGGCCGGATGATCGGCTGCGCCGGCGATGAGCACCCGGCGTTCAGCGCGTCGTACGACCTGGTCACCGACGAAGCGGGCGCGACGCGACGGCTGTCGCTGCGCACCACCACGGCGGCCGGTGAGCGCCACGCCTCGATCTCGCGCGACGAGGAGAACTACTGGCTCGTCGACGCGGGCGGCACCCACGTGCGCTCCACCTTCGGCGGCGCCCTCGACGTCGACGTGGTGCTGAGCCCGTTCTTCAACACCCTGCCGATCCGCCGGTTCGGCCTGCAGAACGCCGTCGGCGACGTCCAGGTCCCCGTCGTCTACGTGCGGCTACCCGATCTGCTGGTGCAGGAGGCCGAGCTCACCTACTCGAGCGCGTCCGACGGGATCAATGTCCTCTCGCCGGTCTCGAGCGCCACCCTGACGGTCGATCCGGAAGGCTTCGTCCTCGACTACCCGGGACTGGCCGAACGCGCCTGATCTCGCGGGAAGTACTCAGAGCGCGCGGAGCACCCCACCGTCACGACCGGCGCGGTGAAGTTCACCGAGCCAGTCGCCGGCGCCGGGAGTGATGCCGGTGATGTCCCAGGTCGTGCGGTCGTCGTAGGCGGTGCGGCCGCGGAAACCCGTCTCGACGAGTTCGCCGAGACGGCTGTCCGCGCGCAGGGAATCGCGGGCAGTGACGAGTGTCTCGATGGCCTCGTCGAGCACCCGTTCCAGCGCGGCCGCGTTCGGCTCGCAGATGGCGCGCACGAGGTCGGGCGCGGTGCCCGCGACGCGGGTTCCGTCGCGGAACGAGCCCGCCGCCAGGCCGAGCGCCAGCTTCCCGCCCGCGGCCCCCGCCGCGGCCAGCGCTTCGGCCAGCACATGCGGCAGGTGCGAGATCCGCGCGACAGCTCGATCGTGCTCCTCGGCGAGCACCGGAACCACCACCGAACCACAGTCCAGCGCGAGCCGCACCACCCGCGACCACGGATCCACCCGTGTTCCCTCGTCCACTCCGACCGCCCACACCGCACCCTGGAAGAGGCCGGAATCAGTGGCAGCCCAACCAGAGTGGGATGTTCCTGTCATCGGATGCCCGCCAACGTACAGAGCCTCGAGTCCGTGCTTGCGCACCGCGTCCAGCACCGGCCCCTTCACGCTCACCACATCGGTCAGTGGGCACCGGGGCGCGAGCGCGGCGATGTCGGCCAGCAGGTGTTCGACCGCGGGCATCGGCACCGCGATCACCAGCAGCGCGTCCAGCTCGGCAGCCCGCACGAGCACCGCGGACAGGTCGCCGGACACCTCGTAACCGTCCTGGCACGCCGCGGAGACGCCGGATTCGGAGCGGTTGTAGCCGAATGCCCGATACCCCGCCGCGACGGCGGCGCGCAGCAGTGAACCGCCGATCAGGCCGGTCCCGAGGACACACACAGCCCCACGCTCGTCGATGCTCATCCGAACAGATTGGCACACGAGTTCATCATTAGGGGCGGGACAGACTACCGTTTGGTCCATGGCAGCACAGCGCTCGGGCACGAACAGGGCGACGTCGGATGACGACTTCGACGTCGAAGGGTTCGCAGTGGCCGTGGTCCGCGAAGAAGGTACATGGCGGGTCAGCCCGCTCAGCTCCGATGCCCTGCACGATCTGTCGGCCGCCGAGACCGAACTGAAGGCTTTGCGCAGCTCAGGTGCGGTGTTCGGCCTGATCGACGTCGACGACGAATTCTTCATCGTGTTGCGTCCCGCGCCGAGCGGCACCCGGCTGCTCGTCTCCGACGCCACCGCGGCGATCGACTACGACATCGCCGCCGATGTCCTCGACGCGCTCAATGTCGAGATCCCCGACATCGACCCCGACGATCTCGACGACGTCGAACCGTGGGAAGAGGGCGACCTGGGCGTCTTGGCCGACCTGGGCCTGCCCGAACCGGTTCTCAGCGTGATCATCGCCGACACCGACCTCTACCCCGACGAGCAGCTCGGCATGATCGCCCAGCGGCTCGGTTTCGCCGACGAATTCGCCGCGGTCCTGGACAAAATGCCGAGGTGACCGACGAGGAGATGATGCGGGCCGCCCTGGCGGCCGCAGCCGACGCCGACCCGCGCGATGTGCCGGTCGGCGCCGTCGTCTTCGACGCGCAAGGCCGTGAACTGGCCCGCGCCACCAACGCGCGTGAAGCACTCGGCGACCCCACCGCGCATGCCGAAGTCCTGGCGTTGCGCGCGGCCGCGGCAGTCCACGGCGACGGCTGGCGACTCGAAGGCGCGACCCTCGCGGTCACCCTCGAGCCGTGCACGATGTGCGCGGGCGCCCTGGTCCTGGCGCGAATCGGCAAGGTCGTGTTCGGCGCCTGGGAACCCAAAACCGGTGCCGTCGGCTCGCTCTGGGACGTCGTCCGCGATCGCCGCCTCAACCACCGCCCCGAAGTCCGCGGCGGCATCCTCGAACCGGACTGCGTCGCCCTCCTCGACACCTTCTTCAAAAACCAACGCTGACCAGCCGATTTAACAATCTCGCACCCACTCCGGTACCGTAGTCGGCGGTGGCGTGTCCGAGCGGCCTAAGGAGCACGCCTCGAAAGCGTGTGAGGGGTAACCCCCCTCCGAGGGTTCAAATCCCTCCGCCACCGCCAAGAGCCCCTCACTTGTTCACGCAGGTGGGGGGCTTTTTCTTGTCCGAAACGCGCGCCGGTACGACGACGGTGAGGTCCGCACGGCTCGCGTGAAATGGTGCCGGAAGGTGACCGGGGTGGCGAAACCGGCCGCGGTCGCGATTTCCTCGATGGGTGCGTCGCCGGTCTCGAGCATGGCCAGTGCCGCCTGAATCCGCTGGGCGATCAGCCATTTGCTCGGTGTCGCCCCGGTTTCCCGGACGAAATGGCGCAGGTAGGTGCGCGGTGAGAGGCCCGCGACCCGGGCCAGATCGGGTACGCCGATCGGGTCGGCGAGGTGTTCTAGTGCCCAGGAGAGGCTGCGGGCGATGGGGGCGTCGAGGGGTTCGGGGGGCATGGGCGATTCGATGTATTGAGCTTGGCCGCCCGCGCGGTGGGGCTGGATGACGAGGCGGCGGGCGACGGCGTTGGCGACGGACGCGCCGAGGTCGTTGCGAACCAGGTGTAGCGCCAGGTCCAGCCCGGCGGCGCAGCCCGCGCTGGTCAGGATGTCGCCTTCGTCGGTGTAGAGGGGTTCGGGGTCGACCTCGACCAGTGGGTAGCGCTCGCGCAACAGGTCGGCGTATCGCCAATGAGTGGTGGCCCGGCGGCCGTCGAGCAGGCCCGCGGCGGCGAGGGCGAACGCGCCGGAGCAGATCGACACGATCCGGGAGCCGTTGCTGTGCGCCCGGCGCAGCGCGTCGATCAACTCCGGGGAGGTTCGCGCGCGTGGGTCGGCGACGCTCGGGACCACGACCGTGTCGGCGGCGGCGAATTCCGCGAGACCATAGGGGCTGGTCATGGTCGCGCCGCCGATCACGCGGACGGGTTCGGGGGTTTCGGTGCAGATTTTCAGGTCGTACCAGGGCTGGTCGATATCGGGCCAGGTCAGGCCGAAGACCTCGATGACGATGCCGGTTTCGAACGCCGTCATCCCGTCGTACGCCAGCACGGAGACAGACCTCATGTCTAAATCTTAGCGATAGTAGTCTTCTACGCCACTTCTCCCGATGACACGGAAGTCCGACCATGGAGATATGTTGAAGCAACTGAAGGACTTCGCCATCGGAATCCACACCGCGAACGCGATCCGGCACGGCATCCGCCCACCTGTCGCGGCTCGGCCCGAAAGCCGGAAGCCGCGGTGCGGGGGAGCGCGGACCACCCGGTAACGGCAAGATCTGTCGTCGGGTATTCACCTCGTCCGACCTGCGGTGTATTCCTCGCGTAATAGACTGGGTTACACCGAATCCGGGAAGGAACGATGATTATGCGCGGGCGACAGCCGCCACCCGCGAAGTCCGGGATCGGGCTCGGGGGAAAACTTCTGGTTCTCATCGTGCTCGGCTGGGTCGCTGTCGGGCTGCTCGCGGCAGGCCAGCGCCACCACTTCGCGCACCTGCCCAAGCAGTGTTCGGACTGGGCGACCATCGCGGTCACCGCCGCGGCGGGACCCGCGAACTACATCGGGCTCAATCCGCGCGTCACCGAATGCCAAGTGCCGCAACCGAGTCAGTAGCGAAACGGCCGGGGAACCAGAGTCCCCCGGCCGTCGACGCTCAGCCTTGCGGTAGCGGCGCGACCTGCCGCTGTTCGGCCTGGACCTCGCGCAGCCGCGAGCCCTCGATGTCGATATCGGGCACGATCCGGTCCAGCCACTTCGGCATCCACCACGCCCACTTGCCCAGCAGCACAAGCAAAGCGGGAATCAGCACCATCCGGACGACGAACGCGTCCAGGGCCACGCCCGCAGCCAGCGCGAAGCCCATCGACTTGGCGGTGACATCGGATTCCAGCAGGAACGAACCGAACACCGAGATCATGATGATCGCCGCGGAGGTCACCACGCGCGCTCCGTGGTGATACCCCTTGATCACGGCCTCGGTGGGGTCGGCGCCGTGCACGTATTCCTCGCGCATCCGGGTTACCAGGAACACCTGGTAGTCCATGGCCAAGCCGAATACCAAGCCGATCAACATGATCGGCAGGAAGCTCACCAGTGGATGGGGATCCTTGATCAGCCCGAGTTCGCCCTCCTGGAAGATCAGCACGGTCGCGCCGAAGGTGGCGCCCATCGACAGCAGGAAGCCGAGCGCGGCGGTGAGCGGGACCAGGATGGACCGGAACACCAGGATCAGCAGGATGAACGCCGCGCCGGCCACGATCGCCATGTACGGCACGATCTTGCTCAACAGGACATGGTCGATGTCGGCGTAGATGGCGGTGGTTCCGGTGATGCCGTACGACATCTTGTACTGCTCGTTCAGATCGGATTCCGCAGCGCGCGCCGACTGCACCAGATCCTTCGTCGACTGCGCGTTGGGCCCGGTCTTGGGTATGCCGTTGATCAGGGCGCCCGCGCCGTCCTTGCTCATCTGCGGCTCGGTGACCAGATCCATGTCCGGGTAGGACTGCAGCTTGTCGCGCAAGGCATTCAGCGCCGCCTGCCGCTGGTCGGCAGGGGTGTCGCTGAGGTCGACGGCCACCTGCAGGACACCGTTGCTGCCCTCGCCGAAGCCTTCGGTGCGCAGGTCGTAGGCCTTACGGACGGTGGTCGACTTGGGCAGACTGTCCTCGCCCGGCAGGCCGAGGTTCAGGTTCAGTGCCGGTGCGGCGAGCAGGCCGAGCACCACGATGGCCAGGATCATCGTGACCGCGGGGAACTTGGCGATCACCCTGGCCACCCGGGTGCCGTTGGTGACGACACTGTCGTCCTCGGGATCGTGCTGGGCGATCAGCGGCAGCTTCGGCTTGAACAGCGCCTTGCCGAAGGCGCCGAGCAGCGCGGGCATCAGGGTGATGGCGGTGAGCACGGCGAACGCCGCCGCGATGGCGCCACCCAGACCCATGAACGTCAGGAACCTGACCCCGACGATGCTCAGCCCGACCAGCGCGATGATCACGGTGAGCCCGGCGAACACCACCGCCGAGCCCGCCGTGCCCAACGCGGTACCGGCCGCCTCCTCGGCGGAATCCTGCACCGCCAGTTCATGTTTGTAGCGCGAGACGATGAACAGCGCGTAGTCGATGGAGAGCGCGATGCCGATCATCGAGGCCAGGAACGTGGTGAAGCTCGGGACCGACAGCACCGAGGTCGACAGGAAGATCAGCGAGGTCGCCGCGCCGAGGCCGACGATCGCGGTGATGATCGGCACGAACGCGGCGACGATGGCGCCGAACGCCACGATCATCACCACCAATGCCACGGCCATACCGATCATCTCGGACTTGCCGCTCGGCATCTCCTGTTCCATCGCGATGGTGCCGCTGATCTCGACCGTCAGCCCGGCCGCGCGGGCGGAGTCGCCGGCGTTGTAGGCGGCCTCGCGTTCGTCGGCGGTGATGTCGGCGAAGTCCTTGATCGCGAACGGGACGCTGAAGTACGCGACGGTCTCGGGTGCGGTCTCGTTCAGCACATTCAGGGGCGCGCCACTGCATGTCGACGGATCGGGTTGCCCGGTGAGACAACCCATTTCCTCGGTCGCGGTAATCGGATTCACGATCGGTTCGGCATGGTCGACGATGTCGAGCTGCTCGAGCTTGCTGATCAGGTCATCGATCGCGGCGCGGTTGGCCGGGTCGGTGAGCTTCTGGCCCGCGGGCGCTCCCACGACATAGGTGCCGGTCACCGCGTCGAACGCGAACGCCTCCGACATACCGGGGAAGTGCTTGTCGAGGATCTCGGTGGCCCGTTCCGAGGGCAGGTTCGGCATGCTGAAGTCATCGGTCATCGGCTTCTGCAACGAGGATCCCAACCCCGCGAGCACCATGAAGAGCAGCAACCAGACGGGCAGCACAATCCATTTGCGGCGAAAGGCCAGCTTGCCCCACCGGTAGAGATAGATGGACACGGTTCTTCTCCTCGTGGATCGGTGCGGAGCGCGGATCGGAGGTGTAGCCGGGTCGAACTAGCCCTGAGTCTGGTGCCCAGCAACGGCGATATCAAGCACCGGTGCAGCGCGGATGCCGAAAACGAACGGCCCCGCAATCCGGTAGCGGATTGCGGGGCCGTGCTGGAGGTCGCGGGTCAGCCGACCGAAACCGGGTGCTTCACCGTTTCGACGTTCTCGGTACGCAGCTGCTCGAGCTTCGCACCCTCGACGTCGATATCGGGCACGACGCGGTCGAGCCACTTCGGCATCCACCACGCCCACTTGCCCATGATCACCAGCAGCGCGGGCACCACGACCATGCGAACGATGAACGCGTCGATCGCCACACCGGCGGCCAGCGCGAAACCGAACGACTTGGCGGTGACGTCGGTCTCCAGGATGAAGGAGCCGAACACCGAGATCATGATGATCGCGGCCGAGGTCACCACGCGGGCACCGTGGTGGTAACCGGCGACCATCGCGTCCTTGGGCGACTTGCCGTGCACGAATTCCTCGCGCATGCGGGTCACCAGGAACACCTGGTAGTCCATGGCCAAGCCGAACACCAAGCCGATCAACATGATCGGCAGGAAGCTCACCAGCGGCTGCGGATCCTCGATCAGGCCGAACTTGCCCTGCTGGAAGATCAGCACGGTCGCGCCGAAGGTGGCGCCCATCGACAGCAGGAAGCCGAGCGCGGCGGTGAGCGGGACCAGGATCGAGCGGAACACCAGGATCAGCAGGATGAACGCGGCACCGGCCACGATCGCCAGGTACGGCAGGATCTTGCTGAGCAGTACATGGTCGACATCGGCGTAGATGGCGGTGGTGCCGGTGATGCCGTACTCCATGCCGTACTGCGCGTTCAGATCCGCTTCCGCGCCACGTGCTTCGGCGACCAGATCCTTGGTGTCCTGGTTGTTCGGACCGGACTTCGGGACACCGTTGAGCATGGCGCCCTGGTTGTCCTTGCTCCACATCGGCTCGGTGACGTAATCCATGCCCTCGTAGGACTCGAGCTTGGCGCGCAGCGCGCCGACGGCGGCCTCGCGCTCACCCTCGGGCGTCGCGCTCAGGTCAGCGGCGACCATGAGCACACCGTTGCTGCCCTCGCCGAAGCCTTCGGTCCGCAGGTCGTAGGCCTTACGGATGGTGGAGGTCTTCGGCATGCTGTCGTCACCGGGCAGGCCGAGGTTCAGGCCGGCGGCGGGCGCGGCGAGCGCACCGAGCACGATCACCGACAGGATCAGCGCGACCCACGGCGCCTTGGCGATCAGCTTGGCGAAACGCTGGCCGTTGGTGACCGAGGTGTCGTCGTCCGGATCGTGCTGCGCCACGATCGGCAGCTTCGGCTTGAACAGCGACTTGCCGAAGGCGCCCATCAGCGCCGGCATCAAGGTGACGGCGGTGAGCACGGCGAACGCGGCGGCGATGGCGCCACCCAGACCCATGAAGGTCAGGAACTCCACGCCGACGATGCCGAGCGCGCCGAGCGCGATGATCACGGTGAGACCGGCGAACACCACGGCCGAACCGGCGGTACCGAGCGCGGTACCAGCGGCTTCTTCGGCCGAATCACGCACGGCCAGTTCGTGTTTGTACCGGGAGACGATGAACAGCGCGTAGTCGATCGACAGCGCGATACCGATCATCGAGGCCAGGAAGGTGGTGAAGCCGGGCACCTCCATCACCGAGGTACCGAGCATGATCAGCGAGGTCGCCGCGCCGAGGCCGACGATGGCGGTGATGATGGGCACGACCGCGGCGACGATGGCGCCGAAGGCCACCACCATCACGATCAGCGCGACACCCATGCCGATCAGTTCGGACTTGCCGCTGGGCTGTTCCTGCTTCATCGCGATCGAGCCGCTGAGCTCGACGGTCAGCCCGGCGTTGCGGGCTTCGGCGCCGACCTCGAAGGCGGCATCGCGCTCGGCGTCGGTCACGTCGGTGACGGCCTTGATGGTGAACGGGACGCTGAGCACGCCGACGGTGCCGGGCGCGGTCTCGCTCAGCACATTGAGCGGGGCCGACGAACACTTCGACGGGTCAGGGGCGGCGAGGCAGCCCATCTCCTCGGTGGCCGCGACCGGGCTGGCCAGCTTCTTCTCGTGGTCGACGATCGACAGGTCGTTGAGCTTGGCGATGAACGCGTCGATCGCGGCCCGGTTGGCCGGGTCGGTGAGCTTCTGCCCCTCCGGCGCGCCGATCACGTAGGTGCCGGTGACGGCATCCATCGAGAACTGCTCCGACATGCCTTCGAAGTGCTTGTCGAGGATCTCGTTGGCGCGGGCCGACGGGAGCTCGGGCATGCTGAAGTCGTTGGACATCGGCTTGCTCAGGGTGGCGCCGAGGCCGCCGAGCAGCACGAACAGCAGTAGCCAGACCGGCAGGACAATCCATTTACGGCGGAAAGCGAACTTTCCCCATCTGTACAGGTATACGGACACGCGTGTGCTCCTAGCGCGAAGAACGGGTGGGTGGCATGGCTCGTAGACAGCACTCGCGGGCCACCCCTGCGGGACCCGCCTCCACAACATCGTTTTCTGCCTACCGTGCGGTAGGTAGACTACCTAGTGGATAAGTGGAGGAGCAACCTCAATATTGGGGGAGCCGGATCCGTCACACCGAATCATGGGAGGATTGCCGCCATGCCCGCCCGAGACATCGCCGATACCGTCACCGCAGGTGGGGGTACTAAACAGGCGATCCGCGACGCCGCTGTACAGCTGTTCGCCGCCAAGGGTTTCGAACAGACGAGCCTGCGCGAGGTGGCGGATGTGGTGGGAATCACGAAGGCTTCGCTCTATTACCACTACGCGTCGAAGCTCGATCTGCTTCTGGCGATCATCGATCCGATCATCGATCACATGCGCGACATCGTCGAGGACATCGAGGCCGTTCCCTACAACGACGAGGGCATTCGCGCGGTCCTGCGCACCTACCTGCGCGGCATGATCCGCCATCGTGACGCGGGCGCGCTGTGCGTGCGCGACACCGCGGCCATCGTCAACGCCATCGCCGATCGCTACCCCGACCTCATGGAACCCACCCGTGAGCTGCGGCTGTGGCTGGCCGGGCCCGGTCCGACCCAGAATTCGATGCTGCGTGCCGCCGCCGCCATCGAGGTGCTCGGAGTGGCGCTGCTGTCCTCGGAGCTGGCACCGGGCGCCACCGACGAGATGGTCGAGAAAACCCTCCTCGACGCGGCAACCTGCGTACTGACCGGCTGTGTCAATCCGGCGTGAGCGGGCGGCCCGCGTGGTGACGCTTCGCTACCGCCTCCGGCCGCTGACCGCTCACGCCAGGAGCACCGCGTAAGTTCGACACCGTGCATATCACCGCCAGGGTCGATTACGCGGTGCGAACGCTGCTCGAGCTCGCCGCGGCCGACGGAGTCGTCAAGTCCGAGGCCATCGCCGCCGCCGCACAGATCCCACCGAAGGTGCTGGAAACGGTGCTGGCCGAACTGCGTCGCGCCGACCTCGTGCTGAGCAGGCGCGGTCCCGACGGTGGGTATCGCCTCGGCAGGCCCGCGACCGAGATCTCGGTGGCCGATGTGATCCGCGCCGTGGAGTCGCCGCTGGCGTCGGTGCGCGGGCAGCGGCCCGAAGATGTGCGGTATCCGGGCGCGGCGGAACCGCTGCAGCAGGTATGGATCGCGCTGCGGGTCAATATTCGCGCCGTGCTGGAGAACGTCTCCATCGCCGATGTCGCCACCGACCGGCTGCCCGGTTTCATCGGTGAACTGGTCGCCGACCCCGGCGCCTGGGTGCGTCGCGAGCCGCGTACACCCGCAGGCACATGAAGTTATCCACAGGCTGAGAGTTGTCCACAGGGCAGGTAAAAGTGCTCGGCGCTGCTCACCCGCGCGCTGTAGCCTTCGACCATCATGTTGATCACCCTGCTGCGGACCTACCTGGCCCCGTACCGCGCCCAGCTGGCGGGTGTCCTCGTACTCCAGCTGATCTCGGTTATCGCGATGCTCTACCTGCCCAGTCTCAATGCCGATCTGATCGACGACGGTGTCACGAAGGGCGACATAGGTTTCATCTGGACCACCGGTCTGTGGATGCTCGCGGTGAGCTGTGTGCAGATCGTGGCCTCGGCCGCGTCGGTGTACTTCGGCGCGCAGGCGGCGATGGGCGCCGGTCGCGACATGCGCGGTGGCGTGCTGCACCGGGTGGAGACGTTCTCGGCCAGAGAGGTGGGGATGTTCGGCGCGCCGTCGCTGATCACCCGCTCGACCAACGATATTCAGCAGGTCCAGCTGCTCATCGTGATGTCGGTGACGATCCTGGTGATGGCGCCGATCATGTGCGTCGGTGGCGTCATCATGGCGCTGCGCGAGGATCTCGGGCTCTCGTGGTTGCTGCTGATCGCGGTGCCCGCCCTCGCCCTCTCCATGGGCACGATCGTGGCCAGGATGGTGCCGGGGTTCCGGCAGATGCAGGAACGCATCGACGCAGTCAACCGGGTGCTGCGCGAGCAGATCACCGGTATCAGGGTGGTCCGCGCGTTCGTGCGTGAGCGGCAGGAGATCTGGCGCTTCGGGATGGCCAATACCGCGCTCACCGACGCGTCGCTGCGCGTCGGCAAGCTGATGGCGCTGATGTTCCCGACCGTGATGTTGATCAGCAATCTGACCGCTGTCGGCGTGATCTGGTTCGGCGGTCACCATGTGGACAACGGCACGATGCAGATCGGCTCGCTCACCGCGATGCTGTCTTACGTCATGCAGATCCTGATGGCCGTCATGATGGCCTCGTTCCTGGCGATGATGGCTCCGCGTGCGGCCGTCTCCGCCGATCGGATCGGCGGGGTGCTCGAGACCGAGTCCTCGGTGCGCCCGCCGCGGTTGCCGCAGTCGTTCAAGGGCGACCAGGCCACGGTCGACCTGCAGTTCGCGGAATTCGCCTACCCCGGCGCGGAGAAGCCGGTGTTGCGCGGTATCCGTTTCCAGGTGTCGCCCGGTACCACCACTGCCGTCGTCGGTTCCACCGGCGCCGGCAAGACCACGCTTATCAACCTGATCCCGCGCCTGATCGACGTCACCGACGGCGCGGTCTACGTCGGCGGCACCGATGTACGCCACCTCGACCTCGAACTGCTGCGCAGCGGGATCGGATTGGTGCCGCAGAAGGCCTATCTGTTCTCCGGCACCATCGCGACCAACCTGCGCTACGGCAAGCCCGACGCCACCGACGACGAACTCTGGCATGCGCTCGAGGTCGCCCAGGCGGCCGATTTCGTGCGGGAGATGCCACAGGGTCTCGATACTCCGGTGGCCCAGGGCGGCACCACGGTGTCGGGCGGTCAGCGCCAGCGGCTGTGTATCGCCCGCGCGCTGGTGCGCAGGCCACGGATCTTCCTGTTCGACGATTCGTTCTCCGCGCTCGATGTCGCCACCGACGCCCGGCTGCGCGCCGCGCTGAAGCCCGAGACCGCCGACGCGTCGGTGATCATCGTGGCCCAGCGGATCCAGACGATTCGCGACGCCGACCAGATCGTCGTCCTCGAAGACGGTGCGATGGCTGGCATCGGAACCCATGACCAATTGATGCAGCGCTGCTCGGAGTACCGCGAGATCGTCGAGTCCCAGCTGAGCGTGGAGGAAGCCCGATGAGGCCAGGTGGACCCGTTCCCGGAGCGCCGGGAACGAAGGCCAAGTCGTTCAAGCCGTCGCTGAAGCGACTACTGAGCAGGCTGGCTCCCGAGAAGTTCACCGTCGGCCTGATCGTCGCGCTGGTGATCACCTCCGTGGTACTCAATACGCTCGGCCCGTACCTGCTCGGCAAGGCGACGAACCTGGTGTTCGACGGCTTCGTCGGCAAGCAGCTCGAACCAGGGCTCACCAAGGACCAGACCGTCGAGCTGCTGCGCAGCCAAGGCGAGACCACCCGCGCCGACATGCTCTCGGCGATGAACGTGATCCCCGGTACCGGCATCGACTTCGACGCCGTCGGCCGCGTGCTGATGCTCGTGCTGGCGCTGTACGTGGCCGCCGCGATCTTCGGCTGGCTGCAGGGTTATCTGCTCAATATCGCCATCAACCGCACGGTGAAGCGGCTGCGCGACGAGGTGGAGCAGAAGCTGCACCGGCTGCCGCTGCGCTACTTCGACACCGCGCCGCGCGGTGACATGCTCAGCCGCGTCACCAACGACGTCGACAATGTCTCGCAGAGCCTGCAGCAGACGATGAGTCAGCTGCTGGTCTCGCTGTTCACCGTCGTCGGCATCCTGATCATGATGTTCTGGATCTCGCCGTTGCTGGCGCTGATCGCGCTGCTCACGGTGCCCGCCGCGATCGTGGTCACCGCGCAGATCGCCAAGCGGTCCAAGCCGCACTTCGTCAACCAGTGGAAATTCACGGGCGAGGTGAACTCCTCGGTAGAAGAGGCCTACACCGGCCACGAGATCATCACCGCGTTCGGCCGAGGTCGCGAGGTCGGTGAGGAGTTCGACAAGCGCAACGACAAGCTCTACGACGCGAGCTTCAAGGCACAGTTCATCTCCGGCCTGATCATGCCCGCCATCATGTTCCTCGGGAACGTGAACTTCGTGTTCATCGCGCTGGTCGGCGGGCTGCGGGTGGCCACCGGCAATCTGTCGCTCGGTGATGTGCAGGCGTTCATCCAGTACTCGCGCCAGTTCAGCCAGCCGCTCACCCAGATCGGTGCGATGGCGAACCTGCTGCAGTCCGGCGTCGCCTCGGCGGAGCGGATCTTCGAGATCCTCGACGCCGAGGAGCAGACCCCCGATCCGGTGGTGGAGATCGCGCGCCCGGTGGATCGCGGGCGGGTGGAGTTCGAGGCGGTGTCCTTCGGCTACGACCCAGAAACCCCTGTCATCGAACGGCTTTCGCTGGTGGCCGATCCCGGTCACGTGGTCGCCATCGTCGGCCCGACCGGCGCGGGCAAGACCACGCTGGTGAACCTGCTGATGCGCTTCTACGAACTCGACGCGGGCACCATCGCCATCGACGACGTCGACATCACCACCATCACCCGCGACCACCTGCGCTCGCGCATCGGCATGGTGCTGCAGGACACCTGGCTGTTCAAGGGCACCATCCGCGAGAACATCGCCTACGGCAATCCGACGGCGCCGGAAGCCGACATCCAGGCCGCGGCCAGGGCGGCCTACGTCGACCGGTTCGTGCACTCGCTGCCCAACGGCTACGACACGGTCATCGACGAAGAGGGTGGCGGGGTGAGCGCGGGCGAGAAGCAGCTCATCACGATCGCCCGAGCGTTCCTGGCCAAGCCGTCGATCCTGATCCTGGACGAGGCGACCAGCTCGGTCGACACCCGCACCGAGTCGCTGGTCCAGCACGCCACCGCGGCCCTGCGCCGCGATCGCACCAGTTTCGTGATCGCGCATCGGCTTTCGACGATCCGCGACGCGGATTTGATCGTCGTGATGGACAAGGGCCGCATCGTCGAACACGGCACCCACGAGCGGCTGCTCGCCGAGCGCGGGCCGTACTACAACCTGTACAACGCCCAGTTCGCGGCCGCTCAGTAAGGCCCTGGCACGATGGGTCGGTGGCCGACAGCAGCGAGTTCTCCTTCGAAGTAGGCACCCGTCTGGACGGGGGCAGGCACGGTCGGACCGGGGTGATCTCCACCCCGCACGGCGAGATCGCCACGCCCGCTTTCATTCCGGTGGGAACGAAGGCTTCGGTGAAGGCCGTGCTGCCGGAGACGATGCGCGAGATCGGGGCGCAGGCGCTGCTGGCCAACGCCTACCACCTGTACCTGCAGCCCGGCGCCGACATTGTCGACGAGGCGGGTGGGCTCGGGAAGTTCATGAACTGGCCGGGGCCCACCTTCACCGACAGCGGCGGGTTCCAGGTGATGTCGCTGGGGGTCGGGTTCAAGAAGGTACTCGCGATGGAGGCTGTCGACATCCGGTCCGATCAGGTGATCGCGGCGGGCAAGGAGCGCCTGGCCACCGTCGATGACGACGGCGTCACCTTCCGTTCGCACCTGGACGGTTCCAAGCATCGCTTCACGCCCGAGGTGTCGATGGGCATCCAGCACGAACTCGGGGCCGACATCATGTTCGCCTTCGACGAGCTGACCACCTTGATGAATACCCGTGGCTATCAGGAGAAGTCGTTGCAGCGCACGCACGAGTGGGCGCAGCGGTGCATCGACGAACACGAACGGCTCACCGCCGTGCGCAGTCATCGGCCGTATCAGGCGCTGTTCGCGGTGATCCAGGGCGCGCAGTACGAAGACCTGCGGCGCAAGGCCTGTCGTGAGCTGGAGTCGATCCGGGGCAGTGGTGGAACGGAATTCGACGGCTACGGCATCGGCGGAGCGCTGGAGAAGCACAATCTCGGCACGATCGTCGGGTGGTGCTGTGATGAGCTGCCCGAGGCCAAACCGCGCCACATGCTGGGAATCAGCGAACCGGAGGACATGTTCACCGCGATCGAGAACGGGGCGGACACGTTCGACTGCGTCAATCCCTCCCGGGTGGCGCGCAATGCCGCGATCTATGTCGACGAGGGGCGGTTCAACATCAATACGGCCCGGTTCCGTCGCGACTTCACTCCGATCGACGAGAACTGCGACTGCTACACCTGCGCCCACTACACCCGCGCCTACCTGCATCACCTGTTCAAGGCCAAGGAAATGCTCTCGGCGACGCTGTGCACAATCCACAACGAGCGCTTCACGATTCGTCTCGTCGACCGGATCAGGGCCAGCATCGAGGGCGGCTACTTCGACGAGTTCAAGAAGGAGTTCCTTGGTCAGTGGCGGGGCCGGATCAAGGTGCCGGGGGAGTAGGCGGCGGACCTTGCGATCCGCCGCCCGCCCTGCGGGCTAGTCGTGCAGTGCGTCGACCTTCGTCGGGGCGTAGGTCGGTTCGGTCTTCTTGAGGACGGCGATGACGCGGTAGGTGATCGGCATGACGAGCACCTCGCACAGGGTCTTCCACAGGAAGCCGACGATGACGTAGTTGATGAACGACTGCCAGGTGTTGATGCCGATGGCGGTAGCGGCGATCGAGCAGAAGATCAGGGTGTCGGCGAACTCGCCGACAACGGTGGAGCCGATCAGGCGAGCCCACAGGTGCTTTTCCTTGGTGCGCTCCTTGATCAGTACCAGGGTGGCCGAGTTCAGCAGCTGACCGACGAAGTAGCCGGCGAGACCGGCGAGCACCAGCTGGGGGGTGGTGCCGAGGACCGTGCGGAAGGCTTCCTGGTTCTCGTAGAACCCCGCGGGGGGCAGCTGGATGGCGATGGAGAAGCAGGCGACGGTCAGCAGCAGCGCGGCGAAACCGGTGTAGATGGCGTGGCGGGTGGCGCGGAAGCCGTAGACCTCGCTGAGCACGTCGCCGAGGATGTAGGCCAGCGGGAACAGGAAGAAGGCGCCGTCGGTCGCGATCGGCAGGATCTGGATCGGGCCCAGCATCACCGAACTGTCGGTGAAGAACTCCACACCTTTGGTGGCGCAGATATTGGAGATGATCAGCGTCGCGGTGAACAGGGCGACGATTACCGGATAGAACCCCCGCGCAACCTGGGCGAATGCCGCATGTTCCGGCGCGGGGTGCCCAGATTCGGCGGGCTTGTCGAGCGAATTCGTATCAGTCACGGCCCATATTCTCCCAGGTCCGCCAAACCTGATGTGTCTCTATCAAGGGCCCCGCCTCGAGCGCGCCAGCGCTCAACAGACGCGTATGGAATACCCTGTAGCAATGACGAATCCCGGCGATTCCGACGAGTGGTGGAAGCAGTACGGCGGCTCCGGCGTGTCCCCGGAGTCCGGCGCGCCGGGTTCGGTGCCGCAGCATCCGACCGCCCCGCCGTCGCAGCCTTCCCAATACCCGTCGTCGCCGCAGTATCCCCAGCAGCCGGCGCCGCCCCCCTCGCAGCCGCAGTACCCGCAGCAGCCACCGTCGCAGCCGCAGTACCAGCAGCCCAATCAGCCGCAGTACCCGCAGCAGCCGCCCGCTTACGGGCAGCAGCCCGGCTACGGCGGCTATCCGGCGGCGGGCGCGTACCAGCCCTACGGGCAGTACCCGCAGCCGCAGGGCACCAACGGTCTGGCGATCGGCGCGCTGGTCTCCTCGCTGATCGGTCTGTGCAGCTGCGGTGTCGGCGCGATCGTCGGCATCATCCTCGGCGTGATGGCGCTCAACCAGATCAAGGAGCGCGGCGGCGAGGGTAAGGGCATGGCGCAGGCAGGCATCTGGATCGGTGTCGCCGCGATCGTGGGCTGGATCCTCTACATTCTCTTCTTCGTGGTGCTCGGCATCGCCGGTGGACTCGACTCGTCCACGACGTACTGATCTCACAACGAAACAGGGGCGCTTCCGGATTCCGGAAGCGCCCCTGTTGTTTTCGTCAGGTGTGGGGGATCAGCCCTTGACGACCTGCGTGCCGCCGGCGAACTTGTCGTGCCAGCCCTGCTTGTTCGGGTCGTTGCTGATGGTGACCGCGATGTAGATCGCCAGGCCGGTCGTCACCAGGCCGCCGAGGCAGTAGACCACCATCGGCGCCAGGAAGATGTTGCGCTTGAGCGAAGCCTCGGGGGTGAGCTTCGGCGCACCGCCGGGAGCGAGCACGCGCAGGCCGAGCAGCTTCTTGCCGAGAGTGGCGCCCTGCGTCACCTCGAGGCCGACGTTGTAGCCGACGAGCGCGATACCGGCGAGGAGCCAGATAACGATGCCGCCGAGGAAGGGGCTGTCGATGAAAGCGAAGCTGAGCCCGATGTTCACGAAGAACATCGGAATGCCGACGATCGCACCGTCGATCGCGCGCGCACCGAGGCGGATTCCCAGGTCGGCGGCCTGTACCCCGCCGAAGCCCTGCTGCTGACCGTACTGGCCCTGCTGCGGGTAGGGCTGCTGCTGCTGACCGTACGGGTCCTGCCCGTAGGCCGGCTGCTGCTGGCCGTAGGGGTCCGGCTGGCCGTAACCGGGCTGGGGTGCGCCGCCGTGGCCGGGCTGGCCGTACGGCTGCTGCTGGCCGTAGCCGGGCTGCGGCTGCTGCTGGCCGTAGGGGTCCTGGCCGTAGCCGCCGGGCTGACCGCCCTGCGGGTACTGGTTGGGGTCGTAACCACCGCTGGTCATAATCTCAGTCCTCGTTTTGATCTTCTAGATCGGTCGATGCGTACGTTACGGACATCCCTCTGGTCGGAACAACCCGATAGGCTCGAGTATCCATGGTTTCTCAGGGATGCGCGCCGGGTCGAAAACATCGCGCAGCTCGCCGGTGGTCCGCGCGGAATACCCGAGTGATTCCGCGATCGCCGCCACGACGTCCTCGGGCGTGTGGCCCAGGGCACGTTGGTCCGAAAGGCTCACGGCGCCGTCACGTTTCGCCAGCCTCTTGCCTTGCTCGTTGAGCACGAGCGGCACGTGGGCGTAGGTCGGGACGGTGAGTCCGAGCAGTTCCGCGAGATACGCCTGGCGCGGGGTGGACGGCAGCAGATCGTCGCCGCGAACCACCTGGTCGACGCCCTGGGCGGCATCGTCGACGACGACGGTGAGGTTGTAGGCGGGAACACCGTCGCCGCGGCGCAACACCAAATCGTCGACAGCGCCCCGATATCGGCCGTGCAGGAGATCGGTGATCTCGTACTCGGTGACGTCGGCGCGCAATCGCACTGCGGCGACGCGTCCTTCGGCCCGCTTGGCC
The DNA here is from genome assembly GCF_042668615.1 of Nocardia sp. NPDC057272. Lineage (NCBI taxonomy): Bacteria > Bacillati > Actinomycetota > Actinomycetes > Mycobacteriales > Nocardiaceae > Nocardia > Nocardia sp. NPDC057272. The sequence goes on from NZ_JBHUYK010000022.1 coordinate 48,380, forward strand.
GCGCGCTCGGCGTCGCTGAGCTCACGGCAGGTGCCGGGGTAGGCGCCCATCGGCCCGTGCGGCGCGGTGGCGGCCTGCTGGATTTCGCGTCTGGTGCAGAAACATTCATAGGTGCGCCCGGCTGCGGTCAGTTCGGCCACAGCGGCCGCGTAGTTCGGCAGCCGTTCGGATTGGTAGACCACGGGGCCGTCCCAGTCGATGCCGATCGCGGCGAGGTCGTCGAGCTGTCCCTCGGCGGCGCCGGGCCGGACCCGGTCCAGATCGTCGACGCGGATCAGGAACTCGCGCGCGGAAGTTCGCGCGAAAAGCCAGGCGAGCACCGCGGTACGCAGGTTTCCCACGTGCAGCTCACCCGATGGGCTCGGCGCGTAGCGGCCCGCGCCTCGACTCGTTGGCACTCCACGATCCTAGGTGGGCTCGCGGCACAGCCGCGTACGTAGCCGCTCCTCGGCGATGACGTCGCCGGCATCGAGCGCGTCGAGCAGCTCCCGCGCGTGCGCGATCAGTCCGGCGCGGTCGACATCGTGCTGCTGGGCATTCGCCGGGTAGGACCCGAGCCGCTCGCTCGCGCGGCGCAGAAGAGTACCCGCGCCTTTGGCGTTGCCGCGCTGGATGTGGGTGAGGCCGACGGCGTATTGGGCCAGTCCTTGCCAGAGCATCCGTTCGGCAACCGGCCCGTTCTTCCATGCCGCCTCCAATACCTCGTGGGCATTGAATGCCAATCCGTCGTCCAGCAGTTGCTGAGCGAAGGTGAGAGTTTGCTGGGGCCCGAGCTCGAGGTCGTCGGGAATTCGGGCGACTCCGGCACTGCCGGGGGGCAGCGGTCGGCCGAGTCGATCGCGGGGGCGGTCGTTACGGGCACGACCTGCGGTGTCACGGTCACGGGAGATCATTCCCCCATGATCCACGCCTGCCCTCGATGGTGCTCATGTGACTGCTGAGGTACGCGAGAAATTGACGTATCACGGACTAATCACATGGAAGTAAATGGGGATGTGTCAACCAGATCGGGAATGGGTAAGGGGCCTGGCAATGCCCCCGCAAACGTGAAGCTTCGCAAGGTTGGCAAAACGATATGGGAAAGCAAATTCTCTTCCGCAACATTGCGGAAGACCTGCTAGTGTTTCTTCCGCGGGGGCAGCCCCCGGAGGCGGAAACGCCTCGATGCGCTGGTTCGTGCCGGTCGGTTGCGCGCGCCGTGTGGCAGTGCCTTGTGTGCCACGAAGTAACTCATCGGTCGCGCCGGATTTCGGAATGTTGCAACGATTCCAGGAGTTATCCCCTCTTCTCGATGAACCAAAGGAGCAAGTGCCGTGGAAGTTGATGTGACCGACGCTGTGTGGCGGAAGAGCACCTACAGCGGACCCGATGGGAACTGCGTCGAAGTAGCCTTTCTCGCCGGCGGCGACATCGCCGTTCGTGACACCAAGGATCGCGGTCGCGGACCCGTACTGGCCTTCGGTCCAGGGCAGTGGCGAGCCTTCCTCGCCGATGTCACCGCGGGAGAGTTCGCGCGCGGCTGAACCGCGGGATGCATCTCGAATGGGCAATACCGGCCCCGAGTCGAGCGGACTCGGGGCCTTCTCAGTGATCTCGGCGGGGTGGCCTATCGTGGCCGGATGACCACGATGGCCGCGCGTGACGCGACGATGTACTGGCTGTCGCGGCGCACCGCCAACGACGTGTTCCTGCTCTACTCTTTCGCCGAAACCGATTCCGCCACCGACGAACTCCGCGCTTTCATCGCTGCGCGCGCCGCGCGCATTCCGGATCTGCGGATCCGGTTGCAGGAGATTCCGGGCGATCTCGGTTACCCGCGCTGGGTTCCGGCCGAATTCGCGTCCCAGCAATTCGTGTACCACCGGCCGGACGGCCTGTCGTGGCAGGCGTTGCTCGCGGATCTGGGCGAACTCCTGGGAACCGGTGTCGTCGCGACCGAATATCCCTGGCGTGTCCATGTTTTCCGGTCGGTTCACTCCGCGCCCCGGTCGGCCGAGCCCGTTGTGGTGGTGGTGCTGCAACTTTCGCACGCACTGGCCGACGGCACCCGTGCCGCCGCGATCGCGCGAGCGCTCTTCGGGATGGCTGTGGATGAAGCCGTTGTCCACAGCGCACCCGATGTGCCTGTGGACAACTCGGCAGATCACCCGGTCGGACCTGGTAAAACTTCTGAACAGCCTGTGGATTCCTGTGGGCAACCCTGTGGATGGATCGCTCGGCGCGTCGATCCGAGAGTGCTTGGGGTGCTGCGTCTTCCCACACAGCTCGCGGCGACGGTGTGGCGCGGGCGGGCCGCGTACCTCGCGCAGCGCGAATTGGCGGCCCGGACGGTCGCCGGTGAGGTCCCCGCGGCCACAACCGGGTTCGCGCCCTGTGCGCTGAATCCGGCGACCGCGGTCGACGGTCACACAGTGAGAATGCTCGTCGTCGATGCGGACGACCTCCGCATTCCGGGCAAAACCGTCACTGTTGTTGCTCTGACGGCGATTTCGCGTGCGCTGGTCGACTATCTCTCGCAGCGAGGCGAGCAACCGGAACGGCTGGGTACCGCATTACCGATGGCACTTCCGGGGCCGAGTGCGGCCCGCAACAACTACCGCGGACTGTCCATCGACCTGCACATCGACGAACCCGACCTGCCTACGCGCGCGAACCTCATCGCCGATGAACTCGCTGCCCGCCGCGAACGAGCACTGAATCCGCTGCTCTCCGCGCAGGATCGAGTCGGCGACGTCGTCCCCGCGATCCTGGCGGTGCGTGATGTCGAACGGGCCGAACTGGACAATGTCCCCGCGGCGCTCGATGGCAATACCGTCGTGTCCAGTGTGTATCGCGGGTCGGCCGATCTCGCCTTCGCGGGCGCCCCGGTCCTGTTCACCGGGGGTTTTCCGGCCCTCGGTACCGTCATGCACCTGACTCACGGCGTCCACGGGATCGGCGAAACGATCACGCTGTCAGTGCATTCCGATCCGCGGGTGCTGTCCGATCCGGACCGCTACCTGGAATTGCTCGCCGTCGCGCTCGATACGGTCGTCGCCGCGCACCGCTGATCCACGGGGCAGGGCCGGTTTCACCGAAGTCGACCGTGGCCGACGCTGTTTCCCGCGCGATCGAGCTCCGCGCCCACCGCGAGCAGCGCCGAGTGCAGGGCCGTCGCCGGGTCGGTTCCCGCGGCTTCACCCTCGATCACTCCGTCGATCCGGAACGGGCAGAAGTATCCGGTTCCGCTGTCTCCCCGGTGTGGCCGCCCGATCTCGATCAGCGGGCCGGTCCGATGCGCCGCGGCGATCGCCGTCGCGAGGGCCGCATCGGCAGCTCGCGGATCACGTCGACGAGCACCCGGTAGCGCGGGCGTCGATTGCGCGTGTACCCGCTCGTACCACGCGATCACCTCGAAAGACGCTGCTCGCGTGCCGGTTTCGTAATGTCCCAGCGCTGCTCTGCTGTACGGAACACGCGCGGCCAACGCCGCCAGCGACAACCCCGACTCTTCCCGCAATCGCCGCAACCGAGCTCCGACGACGCCGTTCCCCTGCTCGCCCCGACTGGACATGGGCTCATCGTAGAGAACTGTAGACGTTTGTAGACGCTTTTTGCTGTCCAAAAGGTCTTGTCGGCGACCATACTTTTTCGTGGCGGCTCAGCGACCACCATACCGCGCCACTCGTGCAAGCACTGACTCGTTCGGAGGGGAACCGATGGAGATCTATCTGTGGATTGCCGTGGGGCTGTTCGTGTTCGGGGCGCTGAGCCGCTACCTACTACTCACACCACCCGCCGAACGCGGCCGCCCGAGCGTCGCCGAGATCAGGCGGCGGCTTCAGGCCGAGCGCGAGGGTCCCGGCCACGACTCGACATTGCCGTCGGTCCGCAGCATTTCCGCCAGCAGCTTCTCGGCGTCGGATTTCTCCCGCGCCAGAACGCTCCAGCCGCGCACCAGACCGTCGGGGCCCGATTTCGTCGTCCACGAGCCGACGGCATGAGCACCCTGGGGATGCAGCGAGTAGTAGATGGTGCCGACCGGGAACGCGATATCCATGCCGCGCATCCAGCCGGTGAGCGCCTCACCCTCCCAGACCCGCATCTCGCCACGCACCTGGGTGACCGGATCGGCCTCGGGCGCAGGCGGTTCGGCGGCCGAGTCGAGCATCAGATGGTCACCCTCGTGCCGGATGGTCACCGCCGCTACCTCGACCTCGTCCGCGTGGTTCGCCGGTTTCTGCCAGGCTGCCCACCAGTCACCCGCCAGGTCGACGCGGTTGTCGACGATGCCCGCCAGCTCCGCCAGCGAGACCTGCAACGCGTCGGCCAATCGGACCGCGACCGGCAGCGTCGGCGACTGCTCCTCGGACTCGTACCTGGTGATCTGGCGCGAGCTCACCCCGATCGCGGTGGCCAGCGCGGGCTGCGAGAGCCCGAGCAGCCTGCGCCGCTCCTGGATCACCTTCCCCGTCCCGGTGTTCATACAGTCATCGCCTCCATTGCCTGCCCCTCCCGTCACACCCTGCTGGACACTTCCGCACCAGACCCGCCGACATCGCGGGCCGCCACCCTCCGCTACGAAGACCACTGGCGCGCCGCACATGCCGACTGTCTGGCCGATTCTTCCATTTCTTCGCTCCAGCAGGCCCGTTTCGTGCTGACTCAGCACAACGGATGCGGCCCGCGCTGCCTACAGCACCTGGCGGCGACGGCCTACAGCACCGGATTGATCGACGACATCTGACCCTACGGCGCGACCCCGGACGTCACCACGCGTGCGGCTACCGCCGAATCCGGACCGACACGTTGACGAACTGATTGCGAGACGGCGAAGGTGCTGCGATCGCCGTTACCGTCGAGGTATGAGTGCGGACCCCTTGGCGGAAGGCGACGGCGCCACCATCCTCGAACGCCCAGGTCTGCGCCAGCGATGGTGGCGCTTGCGCAGGCCGTTCGTCCTGCCGTCGCAACGGGCCACCGCCGACAACATCGTCGCCGCGCCCACCCCGCTGCAACCGATCGACCTCGCCGACGACGCCGAGGTGTCGCAGGTACTCGACCTGGCCGTGCGAGTGGGTGAGGTCGTGCTCTCCGCGGGTACCGGTGTCGGTGACACGTCCGCGCAGGTCCGCTTCATCGCCTCGACCTACGGTCTGAACAGCTGCGATATCGACGTCACCTTCGACGCGATCCGTATCTGGGCCGACCGTGGACCCAGCCTGCCGCCGGCCAGCGATATGCGCGTGGTGAAGTACCGCTCGCTCGACTTCACGCGGTTGGCCGCGGTCGACCGGCTGACGCGCCGCATACGCAGCCAGATCGTCCCTGTCGACCAGGCGCACGCCGCCCTCGACGAACTGATCTCGTCGCGCCACCCCTACCCGCGCTGGGTGTCGACGGCGGGCTGGTCGCTGCTGGCGGCGGCGATCGCGGTGCTGCTCGGCGGTGGGTTCGTTCTCGCCGCGATCAGTTTCGTGAGCACCGCGGCGATCGACGTGGTGAACCGGTACCTGCATCAGCTCGGTCTGCCGATGTTCTTCCAGCACATGGTCGGTGGTGTCATCGCCACGATCCCGGCCATCGCGCTCGCCTCGATCAGCGACCACTGGCGTTCCGACGCGGCGCTGATCGTCGCGGCGGGCATCACCGTGCTGCTGTCGGGTCAGCAGTTGGTGGGTTCGGTGCAGGACGCCATCACCGGCGCACCGATCACCGCGGCCGCCCGCATGCTCGAAGTGGTGATGATGACCGGCGGCATCGTCGCGGGCATCGGTCTGGCCCTGCGGATCTCGACGATGATGGGGATCGCGGTGCCCGAGATCGCGGCCAGCGCGGGCCGCGACACCGATGATCTGGCGATCAAGCTGGTGGCCGGTGCGGTCGCGGCGATCGCCTTCGCGATGGCCTGTTACGCGGAGCGGCGGGCGCTGTTCGCGGCCGGGCTCAGCGGTGCGGGCGGCACCATGGCCTTCCTCGGCGCGCAGGACATCGGTTTCGGGCCGGTGGTGTCCGCCGGCCTGGCGGCCACGGTGATCGGCCTCGCCGGTGGTCTGATGGCGCGTCGCGCGCTCACCCCGCCCCTGGTCGTCGCGGCGGCGGGCATCACGCCGCTGCTGCCGGGTCTGAAGGTATATCGCGGGCTGTATGCCCTGCTCGAGGACGAAACGCTGCTCGGTTTCGGGCAGATCCTCGGGGCGTTCGGTGTCGGCTGCGCGCTGGCCGCGGGCGTCATCCTGGGTGAATGGTTCGACCGGTTGCTGAGTCGTCGTGGTGCGCCGCGCGACTTCGATCCGTCGTTCACCAGCGACCGATGAAGTAGATCAGCGAGGTTCAGATCTGCACGAGCGTGCTGGTCAGATCTGCACGAGGGTGCGTGGCCCGTCGGCCGCCGTGTCGGCGGGCGCCGGGTCCTGGATGCGCGGTTTTCCTGCCGCCCAGCGCATCTGGCTGCGGGCCGCGGGTGCCTCGGTGGCCGCGGGGATGACCAGCAGCGCGAGCGCGGCGCCGTTGCTGCCGACCACGTGCATGATGCGCGCGGCCTGGTCGTTGCGGGCTGTGCTGTCGCCGGATTCGCTGGTGGTCCAGTCGAATCCGAGCCGGGCCAGCTTGCCGATCCGCGGTCCGACCGCGGTCACCAACTGGTGCAACTCGGTCATCGGCTGGTCGGTTCGCGGCCACCAGGCGCCGTCGATCGGCCCGGTGGTGGCTGTGCGGTCACGCAGCATCAGCCGGATCGGCCCGGACGCGTCGCGCCCGATGCCCGTTTCAGGTGATGTATTCACTTCGTTCTGTACTTTCTGATTTCTGTGCGATCGACGCGCTCGTGGCATCGACCGGCGCGATCCGAACTCCGGATCGGCGCGAAGGCTGGGTACCCACTGGACTGCGTCGGCACGCACATCTGTGTTGGGGCGGCGACGACGGTATGTGGGTGTGGTGGGGGTCTCCCGCACCATCGGGGCTCACTCTACGGAAGCCCACTGACAGATCCACCGATTAAACGAACAGGGCCCCGACCGGCGAACCGATCAGGGCCCTGCTGTTGCGGAGGATAGGGGATTTGAACCCCTGAGGGCGTTAACCCAACCCGCGTTCCAGGCGAGCGCCATAGGCCACTAGGCGAATCCTCCGTGGAGCAGCATAGCGGGTCGCAGGGGGTCGATGCCAAACCGGGCCCCCGCGACCGGTTCTGACCTGCTACTTCTTCAGAGCGGCCAGTACCTTGCGGACCTGGGTCTCGGCGGCGGTGCGCATCGCAGCCTTGTCGACGGTGCGCATCGTCGACACCTCGATCTCCACCTTCACCGAGATGTTGCTGTCGTGCGCGGCCACCACGACGGAGTAGTCGCTCGGGATGGAGCCGTAGGTGTGCTGCTCGCTGGCGTAGTACGCCTCTGTGCCGAGGCCGCTCACCGGGCCGTGGTCGTAGTCCTTGCCGGTGGTCTTGGTGTCGTAGCCCTTCCAGCGCGAGTAGTCGGACTCGGTCTCGCTCTCGGTCTTGAACTCGACCTCGAGCCCCAGGGCCGCGTCGTTGGCGTTGCGGCCCGACTCCTGATTCTTGGCGTCGCAGTCGTAGGAGCCGCCGCCGATGTACTCCGACGGGCCACGCTCGGTGTGGGTGGTCGTCTCGCGCGTGGACGACCACTGGTTCAGCACGGTGAGATCGACCAGGTCGCAGGCGTTCTTGCCGTCTTTGTAGACGTAGCTGCCCGCCCACTTGTCCGGATCGGGACCGAAGGGGTTGTCGTCGACCTTGTTGGCCGTGAACGCGATCAGCCCGATCACGAGCGCGCCCACCGCCACGATGGCGCCACCGACGATCCACCAGACCGCCTTGTTGCCTGACGACGGCGGCCGCGGCGGTGCGCCCCATTGCGGCTGCGGCGCCTGATAGGCGCCCGCTTGCGGATGCGCGTACTGCTGCGGCTGCGGGAACGGTTGTGGATTCGCGCCGCTCTGATACGGCCCGGGCGGTGCGGTGTAGGGCTGGGGGTTCGCGCCGCTCTGATAGGGCCCGGGCGGTGCGGTGTACGGGCCGGGCGCGCCGATATTGCCGCGCAGCACTGTCGGGTCGGCTTGGGCGGGGTTCTGACCTGCGCCTTCGCCTGGTCGTTCCCACCATGCGACGGTGGGGTCGGACGGCGGCACACCGTCGCCGGGTGGTCGCTGATTCGGGCCGGTCACGATCGGGCCCCCTCTCCAGTCATGGGGAACACCGAACCCCCCGCTGCCGATATCGGATAGATCGTAGCCAGCGTCACCGTCGGCGCGGCGGTTATACGGTTGCGTACACTCGAGTATCGACTGGTCGGATGTGGTCGTCGTCGAGGGATATGAGGTGGAACACGTCGTGGGTACCGCGCGAACGCCCCGGGCCAGATGGGTCGAGGAAGGTCTGGCCGTACTGGCGTCCTCCGGCGTCGACGCCGTGCGGGTCGAGGCGCTGGCCAAGCGCATCGGCGTGACCAAAGGCGGGTTCTACGGCTACTTCGCCGACCGCGACGCACTGCTCACCGCGATGCTCGACGTGTGGGAGAGCGAAGCGACCGACCAGGTGCTCGAACGCGTCGAAACCCTCGACCCGAAGACCAAGGCGCGCGTGGCGGGCCTGCTCACCTTCTCCAGCAATCGACTGCTCCCGATCGACCTCGCGATCCGCGACTGGGCCCGCCGCGACGACGACGTCGCCGCACGCCTTCGCCGCGTCGACAACACGCGAATGGCGTTGCTGCGCGAGACAATCGGCGTGTTCTGCGAAGATCCCGACGAGGTCGAAGCCAGGAGTCTGCTCGCCTTCTGCGCCACCATCGGCAGCCACTTCCTTGCCGCCGATCACGCGGGCCGCACCCGCGTCGAGGTCCTCACGCGCGCCGCCGACCTGCTGTTCGAAGACCGGAATCGCTAGTACCGCGAACAACCGCTACACTGGCCGACGGATCCCGCGCGGCGAGCATCCTGTGAACTCCCCCAGGGCCGGAAGGCAGCAAGGGTCAACGGGCTCTGCCGGGTGCGCGGGGTCCCCTTTAATTTCAGGGGTCCCCGCTCCGACCGATCGGCCTACGCACCTTCGCAGCGTGCGAGCCTGATCCCAGCGCCGATACCCCGCCGATTCCGAGCAACCGCCGGGTAACGTTGCGCCTGTCAGCACGCACAGCGTGCAACCCACCTTGCTGCTTCGAAAGGCTGCCCAGGATGCCCCGGCAAACGCAGATCGGTTTGATGAGCCACGAGGAACTCGTGTCCGAGCACGAGTCCCAGACCGCGAAATACGCGACGCTCAAAACTGAGAAGCTCACGCTGGATCTCACCCGAGGTAAGCCCTCGCCGGAGCAACTCGACCTGTCCTCGTCGCTGCTCTCCCTGCCGGGCGAGGGCGACTTCCGCGACGGCTCGGGCACCGACTGCCGCAACTACGGCGGCCTCACCGGTCTGCCGGAACTGCGCGCGATCTTCGGCGAACTGCTCGGTATCCCCGTGGAGCGACTGCTGGCGGGCAACAACGCCAGCCTCGAGATCATGCACGACATCATCGTGTTCTCGATGCTCTACGGCACCCCCGACTCCCCGCGCCGCTGGGTCGACGACGAGCCGATCAAGTGGCTGTGTCCGGCCCCCGGCTACGACCGGCACTTCGCCATCACCGAGGCGCTCGGCATCGAGATGATCACCATCCCGATGCGCCACGACGGCCCTGATGTCCACGCCATCGCGACGCTGCTGGCGAACGACCCGCAGATCAAGGGCCTGTGGGCGGTGCCGAACTACTCCAACCCCACCGGCGTCGTTTACTCGGAAGAGATTGTCCGCGAACTGGTTTCGCTGCCGGCCGCGGCACCGGACTTCCGGCTGTTCTGGGACAACGCCTACGCGGTGCACCCGCTCACCGACACCGCGGCGCCGGTCGTCGACGTACTCGGCCTGGCCGAGGCGGCAGGCAACCCGAACCGTCCACTGGTGTTCGCGTCGACCTCCAAGATCACCTTCGCCGGTGCGGGCGTGAGCTTCTTCGGAGCGTCGCAGGCCAACATCGACTGGTATCTGTCGCACGCCGCGAAGAAGAGCATCGGCCCCGACAAGCTCAACCAGCTGCGGCACCTGCGCTTCTTCACCGATGCCGAGGGTGTACGCGAGCACATGCAGAAGCACCGCGCGCTGCTCGAACCCAAGTTCGCGCTCGTGCGCCGCATCCTGGAAGACCGCCTCGGCGCGTCGAAGGTGGCGTCGTGGACCGAGCCCAAGGGCGGCTACTTCATCAGCCTCGACGTGCTCGAGGGCACCGCGGCCCGGGTGATCGCGCTGGCCAAGGAGGCGGGCATCGCGCTCACCGCCGCGGGCTCGGCGTTCCCGTACAGCAAGGATCCCGAGGACAAGAACATCCGCATCGCCCCCAGCTTCCCGCAGCTGCCGGAACTGGAGAAGGCGATGGACGGACTCGCGACCTGCGTGCTGCTCGCGGCCACGGAGAAGCTGCTCTGAGATCACCGGCGTGGGTGGGGCCCGCAGAGGCCCCGCCCATGCTCAGTTCGGTTTGGTCACCAGCGTGCCGAACAGGGTGACCGAGATATGGATGTCGCCGCGGTCCGCGCCTGCCTGGAGGTCGGCGAGGAGTTGATCGCGATCGCTCGCGGTGATCGCCCCGCGCAGGGCGGCCAGGTCCGCGATGCGACGCACCAGCGCGCCCGCGCCGACCGTTCGGTCCTGCACCAGCGCGTGTGAGCCGATCTCGTCGACCACCAGGCCGGTGGCGCTGAGCAGCCCGGCGAGGCGACGGCCCGAGAGCGGATTGGTGGTCGAGGAGATCAGAGTGTCGATCACCGCGCTCACCACCCGGGGGTTGCCGGGATGCACGATCGCGGTCGCCCAGTCGCAGTCCACCACCACCGCGCGCCCGCCGGGCCGCAACACCCTGGCGATCTCGGCCGCCGCCCGCGCGGGTGCGGTGAGGTGCTGGAACACCCGTTCACACAGCACCGCGTCGAAGGTGTCGGCGCCGAACGGTAAGCCGTAGGCATCGCCGGAGACGAAGCTCGCGCTCGATCCGGACTCCACCGCACGGCGCTGCGCCGAGGCCAGCAGATTCGGATCAGGCTCGACGCCGACCGCGGTGCCGTGGGGCCCGACCTCCTCGGCGAAGGTGAACACCTCCGAACCGGTGCCTGATCCGATATCGAGGGCACTCTCGCCGGGCCGCAGCGCCAGCGCGTGGTGACTCCAGGCGCCGAGCGCGCGCATACCGGGCCGGGTGACTTCCAGATCATGGGCGTCGATCAGCTGATCCCGGGCCGCTCGGTCGAAGCGGGCCGGGCGTGGGGTGTAGTCGGTCATTCGCACCGCCAGAGTGGGAGCAGTCCTCGTGAGCATGGACTCAGAGGCTACTGGTGAAATGTGTCACGATGAATGTATGACTCGCACGCTGTGCCTCGCGCAGGAATCCGAGGCCGACGAACTACTCAGCACCGACGATTTCGCGCTGCTGCTGGGGATGTTGCTCGACCAGCAGTACCCGATGGAGCACGCGTTTCGTGGGCCGCGCAAACTCGCCGAGCGCATGGGCGGATTCGATCTGCGCCGCATCGCCGAAGCGGATCCGGCCGAATTCGAGGAACTCGCGGCCACCCCACCGGCGATTCACCGTTATGGGCGGTCGATGGCGCGGCGGGCCCAAGCGCTCGCCCAGTATGTGATCGAGCATTATGACGGCGTACCTGCGCAGATCTGGACCGCGGGCGATCCCGACGGCGCGGAGGTGCTGCGCCGGTTGCAGGACCTGCCGGGGTTCGGGGCGCAGAAGGCGAAGATCTTTCTCGCATTGCTCGGAAAACAGCGCGGCGTGCAGCCCGACGGCTGGCGAAAAGCGGCCGGATCCTATGGCGATGACGGGTCGCGACGCTCGGTCGCCGATGTCGTCGATGCCGAAACATTGTCGGAAGTACGAGAATTCAAGAAGCAGGCCAAGGCGGCGGCCAAAGCCTCCAAATGAATTCCTAGTTAAGATCTAGCTGCTTTTTTCCCTCGTCACGAGGGTGGATCTGCTCGAAGCTTGCATCTCGAACAGCTCCACAACAGATGAGGGATTGGCAGTTTTATGAAGATGAGGAAGTTCGCCGTTGTCGCGGCGCTCCTGACCGTGGCTACGGGCATCACGGCGGGCACCGTGAACGCCGCGCCGGCCGAGGAAGCCGCCCCGATCAACTACACCGCCGAGGTCGTCGACGATTCGAAGGCCGTCATCACCACTGATGCCGGCTCGCTGGTCGAAGAGGACGGTGTGTTCAAGATCAAGGCTCCCAACGGCGCCACCCTCGCGGGCACCCCCCTGAGTTTCCGCCTCGACGAGTTCGAGCTGCCGATCGCGGCCGAGATCTCGGGCAACACCGCGACCCTGACCCCGCAGCTGGATCCGGCCAAGGCGGTCTACAAGCCGGTCGCGCTGCCCTATGAGGACAAGGCGCCGTGGAAGACCGAGTACGAGCGTGAGCAGGCTGCCTGGAGCCGTCTGACCTCCACCATCTCGCTGGGTGCCGCTATCGGCACCCTGGTCGGTGGCCTCGGCGGCGCCGCGCTCGGTTGCGTCGCGGGTGCGGCGGGCGGCCTGGTCGCCGGTGGCGTGCTCGGCGCGATCTTCGGCGCCCTCCCCGGCGGCATCGGCGGCTGCGTCGTCGGCGCCACCACGATCGGTGCCCTCGGCGTCATCCTGGGCCAGATCTTCATCACCGCCCCGGTGGCGATCGGTGCTGCGATCCAGTACTTCTCCACGATCTCCGCGCCGTTCAACGCACCGGCCAAGTAGGTCCGGCCGGGTCGTCGAAACCCCCTGCGGGAACTCCGGTTCCCCGCGGGGGGTTTTGCCGTTGACACCCATTGCGCCTGTCATGCGCACCGCTGACCTGCGGCGATGATGTGCCGCAGCGCACAATTCGCCGGTTTGGCTTGGATGGGTCGGGATTCGGTGTTAACTTGATTGTTATGTCCAGCAACCATCTCACCGCCCAGCGGGTCACCTACGTGACCGCCGCTCTGGGCTTGCGGTTGCCGTTGACGCGCGAACTGTGTCGTTCCTGCTTCTGCAGCTGAGCCCTTCAGGTTCGCGAGCTGCCACGCCCCACGTGTAGGCAATCCCGTTGGGATAACGGGATTTTTGGCAAGGAACTTCATATGTCTGCTCCCATCATCGATCGCCCCGTCTCCCGGACGGGCGCCGGTCGCCCTCGTGTTTCCCGCCCCGTTGTGCCGCCGGAGCTGCGGCGTAGCGACAACCCCGCCGCGGCGGTGCTGCGTACCGCGGCCTCCGGTCCGGTCTCGCGCGACAATGCCGCGCGAGCAACGGGTTTGAGTATCGCCACCGTCAATCGGCAAGTGGCGTCGCTGCTTTCGGCGGGACTGCTGCGTGAGCGGCCCGATCTGACCGCCGCGGGCGCGGTCGGCAGGCCGCGGGTGCCCTTCGAGATCGATCACGACGCCTACCTCACGCTGGGCATTCATATCGGCGCCGAGGCGACGAAGATCGTCGCCGCTGATCTGCGTGGCCGCATTCTCGGCGGGCTCGCCATCGCCACACCCCAGACCGGGCAGGAATTCGCGGTCACCACCGTCGCGCGCAGCGCCAAGGCGTTCCTGCAGCGGTGGCATCGGCGGACCCCGCTGTGGGCCGGTGTGGCCATCGGTGGGCGGGTGGATCCGCAGAGCGGTGTGGTCGACCATCCGAAGCTGGAATGGAAGGGCGCGCCGATCGGGCAGGTGCTCGGCGATGTGCTCGAGCTGCCGGTTTCCGTCGCCCCGCACGTCGAGGCGATGGCTGCCTCGGAGCTGCTGCTGCCCACCTTCGACGCGCGCAGGCCCGAGCCCGATACCGAACTTCCCGCTGCCCAGCACGGCAGCAGCCTCTACTTCTACGTCCGCGAGACCGCGGGCATCGCCGTCACCCTCGACGGCCGGGTACACACCCCGAGCAATGGGCCCGGGTCGATCGCGCATTTGCCGACGGGCTCCGATGTGCAGTGCACGTGCGGCCGGCGCGGCTGCCTGGAAGTGACCGTCGGTGATCGGGCCCTGCAGGCTCGGGCTGTCGGACGCGGAATCATCCCGGCCCACAACGGGACTGCCGGGACCACGATCAGTGATCTGTATCGGGCGGCCGAGTCCGGGTCCGAATCGGCGCGGGAACTGCTCGCCGAGCGGGCGACGATGCTTGGACAGACCGTCGCGCTGGTTCGCGACATGCTCAACCCGGATCGAGTTGTGCTGGGCGGGCAGGCTTTCACGGGATACCGGCCCGCGCTGGGGCATGTGGCTCGCGCGTTTTCGCAGAGCACGCAGCTGGCCGCCACCGATATCCGGATCAGTGGATTCGGGGGGAAGGTCCAGGAATTCGCCGCGGTGGTGACGTCGTTGAGCGCGTTGTACGCGGACCCGCTGGCGGCTGTCCGCCGGGTATAGCACAGCGAAAGGCCCTGCGACTCTTGACGAGTAGCAGGGCCTTTTCGTATCCCGGGTCGCTCAGCGCGGGTTGAAGGCTCCCTCCAGTGCCGTGATGAAGAACGGGAACTGGGCGGCGAAGCGGTGCAGGTTGGGGTCTCGGTCGTAGCCGGCGAACCAGTAGAGGCCGGGTTGGGAGTCGGCTGCGGGGTTCATGTCACGGAAGGTGCGGATCCAGTTGTCCGCTCGGCCGCTGATCACCGTGTAGGGGAGGGCGCGGGAGAAGATCGTCTCCTGGTCGATGGGCGGGATCCCGTCGCGCACGACGGTGTCGAGACCACGGTGCATCGCGCGGATTCGGCCGGCGACGGTGTCGCCGAGTGGGGTTCGGGTGGGGAGGTAGTTGGGGAGCAGCATCGCCGCTCCGCCCGCCAGAGCGATGGCTACGCCGACCAAGGCGTGGCCCGCGGTCAGGGCGAGGGTGACGGTGATGATCAGGCCGAGGACGATCAGGGCGGCGCCGATCCAGCGGGGGAGAGCGCGCTGTTTCGGGTCGGCGAAGGCGCCGGTGGCGACGGCGTCGTTGCGCATGGCCGCGCGGATCGGGTCCAGTTGCAGGCGGCCGGGGGCGCGCAGTTCGCGGACGGCGACGGTGTCGGTGCCTTCGGGGAGCAGCATGTCGTAGACGGTGCGCTCGTATTCGCGCAGCTGGTCGTCGGGAGCGTTGACGCGGCTGATGCGCCAATCGTCTTCGCCACGCGCGTTCACCGGGGTGATCCACAGGTAGCGCCGGACGGCGAGATCGACGACGGTGGCGGCGATGTCGACCGGATCGGCGTGTTCGTCGATGATCAGGCCCGCCTCGCCGGGGAGCACGCCATCGGGGGAGGTGAACTCCACGCGGCCTGCCTGCTGGATCAGCGGATCGAAAGCGTCGCTGCCCGCCACCGCGGCGGCGGCCCGCTTCCGTGCCAGCAGCACGTAGGCGATCATGCCTGCCAGCGCGAGCAGGAAGGCGCCGAAGGCCGCGAGCACGGGGGTGGTGAAGGCGAACGGGCCCGTACCACCGCCGCGCACATCGGCATTCGCGGGCACGGTGCCGGGCGGCATCTGCAAGGTGAGGTCGATGGCATCGCCCTTGCGCAGGTCGGTCTGGTGCAGATAGAGCACGCCGTCGGGTTCGGTGTGGACATCGGCGCACGGCTTGGCATTGCCCGCCGAGCCGAGTTTGCAGTCGACGATGCCCATCTGGAAGCTCGGGCTGATCACCGAGACGTCGAGCACGGCGATATCGGCGTTGAGCACGCCCAGCCAGTGGAACACCTGCGTGCCCGGCATGTCGGAGACGGTGTTGTGCACCGTATACGTGAACTTCGATTCGCCCGGCTTCGCCTCGACGACGAACTGGTCGTTGACGGTGGTGGCGGTGCCGGTACCGCTCGCGGTCACATCGGTGACCTTGAAGACCCGTTCGACGTCGTCACCGACCTTGAGGCGCAACGGCAGCGACATCGTGAAATTCCCGTCGGCGGGGACCGCGACAGTTTCGATGACTTCGAGCACACCGGTTTCGGTGAGTGTGAGGTCGGCGGTGATCGAAACACCGGAGGTCGAGGGCTCCGTATGGGCTACCGGCGCGGCCACGAGCAAACCCGCCGCAGCGAGCAGCAGCGCGCCTGCGGCGCCCCCCCGAAAAGTCAGCATGGGTGCTTACTCTAGACAGCTTGCTATTCTGCGTCAGCGGCTGTCGACGACTCATGAGACGAGGGGGGTACGGGGGAGTGACTCAACCACCGTACGGTTATGGGCCGAACGGCCCAGGTGGACGACCGGTTCCACCACCCCCCGGCTATGGTCCGCCCCCGGGATACCGGCCACAACCGGGTTACGGGCAGCCAGGTCATCCACAGCCGCAGGGCTATCCACAGGGTTATGGGCAGCGTCCGGCTTATGGTCCGCCGCCGGGATACCGCCCGCCGCCGATGCCCTACGGGCCGCCGGGCAGGCCGACTCCGCCGCCGCGAAAGCGGGGCGGCGGCTTCACTTCGGCAATCCTGGTCGTCATCTTCCTGCTGGTCGGCGGTCTGGTGAAGTACGCCGTCAATACCGGCGTCGACCTGGGCATCGGCGCGATCGGCCCGAAACCGACCACCACCTATACCCCGCAGCCCGGTACCGCGCCTGCCGCGACCGGCGACAATCCGCTGCTCACCGACTCCGACGGCACCCTGGTCCCGGCATCGTGCAACTACGCGCCGTGGGGCACCCAGGTGGACAAGGCGCGCGCCTTCTTCGAGTCGGCCGCGAAGTGCCTCGAGTCGGCATGGAAACCGCTGCTGGCGGAGAACAATCTGCCCTTCGAGTCGCCGACGCTCAGCGTCACCGCGACCACCGACGGCATCACCACCCCGTGCACCGGGTCGACGAGTAACTTCGCCGCCTTCTACTGCCCGGCGAACAAGACCATCTACATGCCGATCAGCCAGCTGCAGACCGAGCAGTTCCGCGACAACTGGGTGGTGTACCTGTCGGTGTTCGCGCACGAGTACGGCCACCACGTACAGGCTCAGTCGGGCATCCTGCGCAAGGCCAACAGCGAGCGCGTCGACGCGGGCGCCCGCTCGGCCAAGGGCCTCGAGCTCTCGCGCCGAGTCGAGTTGCAGGCCAACTGCTTCGACGGCATGTTCATCGCCTCCTCGAAGGGCGGTGGCTCGCTGACCTCCTCGCAGGTCACGGTCGCCACCAAGGATTCCTACGGCCGCGGTGACGGCCCCGGCGACATGCGCGACCACGGCACCGCCGAGCACGGCGGCCAGTGGTTCGAAACCGGCCTGGACCGCAACCTCACGGCCCAGTGCAACACCTTCACGGTGTCCGCGAGCGAAGTGAACTGAGGCTGTGCTGTTCCGCCTCCCCACGTCTTCTGGCCGGACTCGTGTGCCACATAGGTAGCGTTGGCGGCTGACGGTGTGGTGCGGGGTGAGTCAGCCCGTTCCCGGTGAGTTACCCATGTCCGTGCGTGATCAGTTGTCAGGTGATTTCTATGTATCCCCCGCCTCCTCCGCAGCCGCCGTACGGTAGGCCCATGCCGCCGCATGGCGGGCAGATGCCGCCGTATGGGGGACAGATGCCACAGTACGGTCGGCCCGTGATGCCGCCTTACGGTAGGCCGTTGCCGCCGCCGTACGGTTATGCGCCGCAGGGGTATCCGCCGCCGCGTCGGGGTGGTTCGGGGGCGGTCGGTGCGGTGTTGACGGTGTTGACCGTGTTCGGGGTCATCGGGTTGCTGGTCGCCGCGGTGGCCCTGTCCGATCAGAGTTCGCCCGGCTCGGTCGCCAAGACGACGCCGCCGAGTTTCACCTACAGCTCGAACTCGCCGGTGCCGACCACGAATCCGACGTCAGCGCGAGCCACGACCACCGCGCGCACCACCGCGCCGACAACGACCAAACCGGCGGGGCCGCAACCTGTTATCGCCCTCGGTCAGCATCCGTTGTTCAAGGACAACGACGCGGGGCTGACGAACATGGACTGCGATCTGCCGCGCTGGTCGACCGCCGCGACGGTGGCCAAAGCCTTCTTCGCGGCGGCGCAGGTCTGCCTGGATCAGATGTGGCGGTCAAATCTGGCAGCCGCGAACCTGCCGTTCAAGAGCCCGGGTCTGGTTGTCGCGGAACAGCCTTCGGAGCTGTCGTCGCCGTGTGGCGGCGCCAGCAGCGACGCGTTCTACTGCAGCGCCTCGAGCACCATCTACATGTCGACAGCCGGCCTTGTCATCCACAACACCCCATATCCGCCGATGGAAGCGCTATCGGTGTACGCCCACGAATACGGCCACCACATCCAGGGACTCACCGGCCTGCTGCAGGCCTCATCGAACCAGCGTCGCGAGCAGGGCACGATGTCGGCGGGCGGTCTGGAGACATCGCGCCGAATGGAGTTGCAGGCCAGCTGTTTCGGCGGCATGTACATCGGTTCGTCGGAAGCGGGCGGTTCGTGGACCTCGCAGGAGGGCTACGCCGCGGTGAAGCACAACTACAACCGCGGTGACGGCGATGGCCGCCACCGCGATCACGGCACTCCGGACCACAACGGCAACTGGTACAACCAGGGCTACTCGAAGAACCGCAACTTCGAATGCAACACCTGGCTGGCACCAGCCGACGAGGTCAGTTAGCTGCCGTAGTGGCCCTCGCCGAAGCGGCGGGGCGAGGAGCCGTGAACCCCTTCGGCGTAGGCGGTTTCGGCGTGCAGGGCGAAGTCGATGCCCGCTGTCTCGTCTTCCTTGCTCACGCGGAAGCCGATGATCTTGTCGATGCCCTTGCCGAGCACCCACGAGACCGCGAAGGCATAGGCCGCCACCACCAGGACCGCGACGAGCTGCTTGCCGAGCTGGGCGAGGCCGCCGCCGTAGAGCAGCCCGTTCACGCCGCCGGTCATCACCTGGGTGGCCAGCAGGCCGATCAGGACCGTGCCCACGATGCCGCCCACGAAGTGCACGCCGACCACGTCGAGCGAATCGTCGTAGCCCGCTTTGTGTTTCCAGCCGACCGCGAACGAACACACCACGCCGGCGGCCAGGCCGACCAGCACCGCACCGAGAGTGTTCACCACGCCGCAGGACGGGGTGATCGCGACCAGACCGGCCACCGCGCCCGAGGCCGCACCGAATGTGGTCGGCCTGCCGTCGCGGATCTGTTCGACGATGAGCCAGCCGAGCATGCCGAGACTGCTCGCGACCAGGGTGTTCAGGAAGACAGCCGCCGCGGTGCCGGTGGCGCCCAGTGCGGAGCCCGCGTTGAAACCGAACCAGCCGAACCACAGCAGACCGGCCCCGAGCAGCACGAACGGCAGGTTGTGCGGACGCATCGCATCGATGTTGAAACCGATTCGCGGTCCGAGGACCAGCGCCAGGGCCAGCGCGGAAGCGCCGGAGGCGATCTCGACCACCAGGCCGCCCGCGTAGTCGAGCGCGCCGAAGTTCAGCAGCCAGCCGTCCGGTCCCCACACCCAGTGCGCGATCGGCGCGTACACCGCCAGCGTCCACAGCGGAACGAACACCATCCAGCCCGCGAACTTGGCACGGTCGGCGATGGCGCCAGAGACCAGGGCGGCGGTCAGGATCGCGAACGTCAGCTGGAAGGTGACGAACAGCAGTTCCGGAATGGTGCCGCGGACGGAGTCGGGATTGATCCCGGCCAGCCCGAGATGCTCGAGATTGCCGATGAGGCCACCACCCGCGTCGTCACCGAACGCGAGGCTGTAGCCGGCGACCAGCCAGACCACGGTGACCAGCGGGATCGCGATGAAGCTCATCATCAGCATGTTCAGCACGCCGGTCGAGCGCACCATCCCGCCGTAGAAGACGGCCAGTGCCGGCGTCATCAACAGCACCATGGCGGTGGCCGCGAGTAGCCAAGCAGTGGCCGCCGGGTCGATCGTTGCGGGCACGGTAACTCCTTTCACGCGTGGATGCGTTGCGAGAAAGTTACCGAACACTCACCTCGGATGGCGGCGCTAGCCCCGGTTTTCCTTGGCCAGCGCCCGCGTGCCGCGCTTGCCGGGAACGGGCAGGTCATCGCCGTCCGCGAGCCACTCGGCGGTGGTGAGCCAGCGTCGCTGGGCATGTGCGTCGGCCACGTCGAAGAACAGGCGGCGGCCGCGATCGTCGCGCGCGTCGCGGGCGAGCACCGCCCAGCTCGGCGGTTTGCCCCGGTCGGCGGTGTGCTCCACGACGAAGCCGGCGACCAGCTTGCCGATCATGTTGACCGGCTTCTGCGAGACCCGGTTGCCGTATTTGGTGGTGTGCCAGCGCCGTGCCGGGCACAGTGAACCGGGGCTCGCGTTCGAGGCGATCCAGCCCGCGCGCTGTGCCCGCTCGATCAGCCACAGATGCTTGACCGCCGACGGCGCGATCTCACCCACCCGTTCGGCGATGAGTGTGCAGACCTCGGCATCGGCGAGGATATCGCGCCTGGTAGGACCGATATTGTGGTCGGTCCAGTGCGCGGCGGCGAGACGGGCGAGGACGCGGCCGAACTCGTCGATGCTGCGCTGGGCGCGACGGCCGAGCCGCTCGATCCGCTCGGCCTCGCGGCGCATCTCGTTCTGCGCGGTGAGCGTGCGAATGGCCGCCATCGTCGGCACCTGCCCGCGTTCGAGCAGTTGCAGGATGGCGTCGGCGGTCGCCGGGTCGGCTGCGGCAGCGACGGGTAACGAGTCGCGTTTGATGTCGAAGTCTTGTGGGCTGATCGCCCGGCTCAGTAGCCCGACTGCGGCGTTGTCGCCGGCGAAGTCGGTGTGGGCGAGCCAGGCGGTTGCGATGTCATCACACGACAGCACGGTGAAACGTTCCTCCGGTCGGTGCGGTGGGGGAGCGATCGGTGCGCGAAGGTTGTGCCCCGGTCGGGATGAGGGACCGGCCGGGGTCACCAACCTGATGAAGGTTTGGCCACCGAAGTTGCCGAGATCCACGGTAGCCAGGCACTTGCGCCGCTGTCACGACCGTTCATTATTTCGTTACATCCGGTAAGGGGCCGTCAACCGGGGAATTGGTTTGCATTGCCGTGGCAACCAGTATCAACAGACTGTTCGATGGCGGATTCGCCACGTATGCAGGAGTCGATAGCTCAGCCGTTGCGCCCAGCGGCACGCTTTGCACCTACGCTCCATACCGCGAAATTCAATGTGATTTGGATCACATCATTATCAAGGCTTCGTTACCGCGCATGGGTACAGTGCCATCCGCCGATAAACCCTGTCGGACGCTCTCGGTAGCCTGTGGGTCGTGGCTCTGTACCGGAAGTATCGACCGGCGACATTCGCAGAAGTAGTGGGTCAGGAGCACGTCACCGACCCGCTGAGTACAGCGCTGGATACCGGACGGATCAGTCACGCGTATCTGTTCTCCGGGCCGCGTGGTTGCGGTAAGACGTCGTCCGCGCGCATCCTCGCGCGGTCGCTGAACTGCGTGGACGGGCCGACGTCGACCCCGTGCGGTACGTGCTCGTCGTGTGTGGCGCTCGGGCCGGGTGGCTCGGGCAATCTCGACGTGATCGAACTCGACGCGGCCAGTCACGGTGGTGTCGACGACACCCGCGAGCTGCGCGATCGCGCCTTCTACGCACCCGCCGAGTCGCGCTACCGCGTGTTCATCGTCGACGAGGCGCACATGGTCACCACGGCCGGTTTCAACGCGCTGCTCAAGATCGTCGAGGAACCGCCGGCCCATCTGATCTTCATCTTCGCCACCACCGAGCCGGACAAGGTGCTGCCGACGATTCGCTCACGCACGCACCACTATCCGTTCCGGCTCCTGCCGCCCGCCACCATGCGCGGACTGCTCGGCAAGATCTGCGAGCAGGAGCACGTACCGGTGGAGGAGGCGGTGTATCCGCTGGTCATCCGCGCCGGTGGTGGTTCGCCGCGCGACAGCCTGAGCGTGCTCGACCAGCTGCTGGCCGGCGCCGGTCCGGACGGTGTCACCTACCCGCGCGCGGTCTCGTTGCTCGGCGTCACCGATGTGGCGCTGATCGACGACGCCATCGACGCGCTGGCCGCTAATGATGGCGCGGCCCTGTTCAACACGGTCGATTCGGTGATGGAAGCGGGCCACGACCCGCGCCGCTTCGCCGTCGACCTGCTCGAACGGCTGCGCGACCTGATCCTGCTGCGCGCGGTTCCCGACGCCGCCGACCGCGGCCTGGTCTCCGGTCCCGGCGACGTCATGGAAAGAATGCGTGACCAGGCCGAACGCCTGGGCCCCGCCACCCTCACCCGCTACGCCGAACTCCTGCACGAGGGCCTCGGCGAAATGCGTGGCGCCACCGCCCCGCGCCTGCTCCTCGAAGTGATCTGCGCCCGCATGCTGCTGCCGTCGGTGTCCGACGCCGAGTCGGCCACCCTGCAACGGCTGGAACGGCTGGAACGGCTGGAACGCGGATTCGCGAGCGGATCGGTCCCCGCCTCGCCCCGCCCGGGATCCTCCGCGGGTGAGCCTGCTGCGCAACGTCCCTCTGTGCCCTCGGCGAGTGGTGAGAGCCGCCGTAGTGGTGCGGAACTCCTCGCCGCCGCCCTGGCTGAAAAGGGGGCGGCGACCAGCGGTTCGCCGACGCCCGGCCCCGTGAGTCCCGTCGCCGCGGAGCAGAAGACCGCCACCCCGGCCGCGCCAAGAACTTCCGCACCGCCCCCTGCTGAGGCTGCGCCGATCGCCGAGTCCGCACCGCCGTCACCTGTGACTTCCGCATCGAGCGTGCCCCCGGCCGCATCTGCGCCCGCGCCGTCCACATCGGTTACGTCGCCCAAAGCGGCCGTGCCACCCGTATCGGCCGCGCCGACGGCGCCGGGCGTGCCGCCGTCACCGGTGACTATCGCACCGAGCGTGCCCCCGGCGACGCCTGAGGCGCCAACCCCCGCCGCGCCACCGATCGATTCTGGGCGGAGCGACGTCGATATCCCTGCGGAAGGGGTTGCTCCCCAACAGCTTGCGGCAGATGCTCCCCCGGTCGAAGCGGACCGCCCCGCGCAGTCCGACTCCGGCCTTCGATCGGAAGGCTCGGGCCCCGAACGGTTCTCCAGGCCGTCGACCGGCAGTGACACGCCCCGCGCGGACATCGACTCGACTCCGGCATCGGAAGCAGCAGCGTCGCAGGCGGATTCGTCGGCTCAGCCAGAACCTGACCTGGGCGACGCCGATGCGCCCTCGCGGGTCGAGTCTGTCGCCGCACAGGCGGCGCCGCAGGTCGGCGCGGCACCCACCGAGGATCTGGTCGGGATCGTCGATGCCGCGTGGCCGGAGATCAAGGGCAGGGTGCGGGAGTTCGGGGCTACCTTGCAGGCGCTGTTGTCGGGGGCGGCGGTGTCGCGGGTCGAGGGCGAGGTGATCGTTTTCGCGCATCCGGCCGCGCCGTTGGCGCAGCGGTTGTCCGATCCGCGCAATATCGAGGCGGTGCGTTCGGCGGTGCGGGCCGTGCTCGGGCGTGAACTGGATGTGCGCTGGGAGACCGGTGCGCCCGCGCCGCGACCCGCGCCCGCCGCCAAGGCCGGGCCCGCGCGGGGGCCGGGAAATCCGGAGAGCAAGCCCGCGGGACGTCCCAAGTTCTCGCGGCCGAGCCAGGCGGCGGGCAATCAGTCGCCGAACCGGGCGAACCGGCCGTCCGACGATGACATTCCGCCGCCGGATTTCCCTGACCTCCCCGACGACCCCGGCCCGGACGAAGGGTCCGACTCCCGGTCGGGCGGCGATTCCGCGCGCAGTGCCGCCGTTCTCGCCCCGCCGACCCCGGAGGAAGAACGGGAGATGCTGGCCGCCGCCGCGGTGCCGGTGGCTCCCGGTGACCGTCAAGACCCGGACGAGGTCGCGCTGGCGTTGCTACGTGAACAGTTCGGAGCAAAGAGTCTGGATGGTTGACAGCCACCGTCCGCACCGCGTTAAGTTAACCGGAGTTCGCACACCACGGTAGTATGAACGGGTGGCCGGTTTCACCGGATGAGCATGGTTCTATGCTCCGCTGGTGTTTGCCGGGATTTGTACGGCGTCGAGACAATTGGTCGTGGCGTTCGTGCGGCCACCGCACCCCAAGGAAGGAAACACTCCGATATGACCACAGAGGCCTACATCTACGAGGCCATCCGCACTCCGCGCGGCCGCGGCAAGAAGAACGGCTCGCTGCACTCGGTCAAGCCGATCGATCTGACTGTTGGTCTGATCCAGGAGCTGCGTGGCCGCTTCCCGAACCTCGACGAGGACCAGATCTCGGACCTCATCCTCGGCGTGGTCACCCCCGTCGGTGACCAGGGCATGGACATCGCCCGCACCGCGGTCACCATCGCCGGCCTGCCAGACACCGTCGGTGGCTTCCAGCTCAACCGCTTCTGTGCTTCCGGCCTCGAGGCCGTGAACCTGGCCGCGCAGAAGGTTCGCTCCGGCTTCGACGACCTCGTCATCGCCGGCGGCGTCGAGTCGATGTCGCGCGTACCGATGGGCTCCGACGGCGGCGCCTGGGCGCTCGACCCGGCCACCAACTACGACGGCTACTTCGTGCCCCAGGGCATCTCGGCCGACCTGATCGCCACCATCGAGGGCTTCACCCGCGATGACGTCGACGCCTACGCGGTGCGCTCGCAGGACCTGGCCGCCGCGGCGACCACCGGCGGCTACTTCGCCAAGTCGATCGTCCCGGTCAAGGACATCAACGGCCTGGTCGTGCTCGACAACGACGAGCACATGCGTCCCGGCACCACCGCCGCCGACCTCGGCAAGCTGAACCCGGCCTTCGCCGGCATCGGTGAGATGGGTGGCTTCGACGCCGTCGCGCTGCAGAAGTTCACCTACATCGAGAAGATCAACCACGTCCACCACGGTGGCAACAGCTCGGGCATCGTCGACGGCGCCGCCCTGCTGCTGATCGGTTCCGAAGAAGCGGGCAAGAACTCGGGTCTGACCCCGCGTGCCCGCGTCGTCGCGACCGCCACCTCCGGTGCGGACTCCACCATCATGCTGACCGGTCCCACCCCGGCCGCCAAGAAGGCGCTGGCCAAGGCCGGTCTGACGATCGAGGACATGGACCTCGTCGAGATCAACGAGGCCTTCGCCTCCGTGGTGCTGAAGTTCCAGAAGGACCTGAACGTCCCGGACGAGAAGCTGAACGTCAACGGTGGCGCGATCGCGATGGGCCACCCGCTGGGTGCCACCGGCGCGATGATCACCGGCACGGTGCTCGACGAGCTGGAGCGTCGCAACGCGCGCTACGGCCTGATCACCCTGTGCATCGGCGGCGGCATGGGCGTCGCCACCATCATCGAGCGCGTCTGAGCTCCGGCCGACTTTCACTTCTCATAGGAGAGAACGAAAAACTATGACTGACAACATCATCGGCTGGGAGAAGGACGCCGACGGCGTGGTCGTCCTCACTATCGACGACCCCAGCCAGGGCGCCAACACCATGAACGACGCGTACCTCGCGTCGATGAACGCCACCGTCGACCGCCTCGAGGCGGAGAAGGACGACATCACCGGTGTCGTCATCACCTCCGGCAAGAAGACCTTCTTCGCCGGCGGCGACCTGAAGAACATGATGAAGGTCGGCCCGGACAACGCGGCCGAGGTCGTCAAGATGGTCACCGACGTCAAGGCCCCGCTGCGTCGCCTCGAGCAGCTCGGCAAGCCGGTCGTCGCCGCCATCAACGGCGCTGCCCTCGGTGGCGGCCTGGAGATCGCGCTGGCCACCCACTACCGCATCGCGGCCGACGTCAAGGGTTCGGCCATCGGCCTGCCCGAGGTCTCCCTGGGCCTGCTGCCCGGCGGCGGCGGCGTGACCCGCACCGTGCGCATGCTCGGCCTGCAGAACGCGCTGATGCAGGTGCTGCTGCAGGGCCAGCGTCACCGCGTCACCAAGGCCAAGGAAATCGGCCTGATCGACGAGGTCGTCGCCACGGTCGAGGAACTGATCCCCGCCGCCAAGGTGTGGATCGCGGCCAACCCCGAAGCGGCGCAGCCGTGGGACAAGAAGGGCTACCGGATCCCCGGCGGCACCCCGTCCACCCCGGCCTTCGCGGCGAACCTGCCCGCGTTCCCGGCCAACCTGCGCAAGCAGATCAAGGGCACCAACATGCCCGCCCCGCGCGCCATCATGGCCGCGGCGGTCGAGGGCGCGCAGGTCGATATCGACAACGCGCTGACCATCGAGGGCCGTTACTTCACGAGCCTGCTGACCGGTCCGGTCGCGAAGAACATGATCCAGGCGTTCTTCTTCGACCTCAACCACATCAACGGTGGCGGCTCGCGTCCGTCCATCGAGGATGTGCCCAAGCGTGAGATCAAGAAGATCGGTGTCATCGGCGCCGGCATGATGGGCGCGGGCATCGCCTACGTCTCGGCCAAGGCCGGCTACGAGGTCGTGCTCAAGGACGTCGAGCTCGCCAACGCCGTCAAGGGCAAGGGCTACGCCGAGGCCATCGAGGCCAAGGCACTCTCGCGTGGCAAGACCACCCAGGAGAAGTCCGACGCGCTGCTGGCTCGCATCACCCCGTCGGCCGACGCGGCCGACTTCAAGGGTGTCGACTTCGTCATCGAGGCCGTGTTCGAGAACCCGGACCTCAAGAACAAGGTCTTCCAGGAGATCGAGGACATCGTCGACGCCGATGCTCTGCTCGGCTCGAACACCTCGACCCTGCCGATCACCCTGCTCGCCGAGGGTGTGAAGCGCTCCGAGGACTTCATCGGTATCCACTTCTTCTCCCCCGTGGACAAGATGCCGCTGGTGGAGATCATCAAGGGCAAGAACACCTCCGACGAGGCGCTGGCCCGGGTGTACGACTACACCCTCGCCATCAAGAAGACCCCGATCGTCGTCAACGACAGCCGTGGCTTCTTCACCTCGCGCGTGATCGGTACCTTCATCAACGAGGCCATCTCCATGGTCGCCGAGGGTGTCGATCCGGCCACCGTCGAGCAGGCCGGTCTGCAGGCGGGCTACCCGGCCGCGCCGCTGAAGCTCAGCGACGAGCTGAACTTCACCACCATGCAGAAGATCTACAAGGAGACCTCCGAGGCCATCCTTGCTGCCGGTGGCGAGCTCAATGCCGCGTCCGCGAAGACCGCCGAGGTCCTCAACACCCTGATCGACAAGTACGACCGCAAGGGCAAGCTGGGCGGTGCCGGCTTCTACGAGTACGTCGACGGCAAGGCCACCGGCCTGTGGGACGAGCTGCGCGAGATCTTCAGCTCGAGCCGTGAGCTCCCGGAGGGTGTCACCTTCCAGGACCTCAAGGACCGGATGATGTTCGCCGAGGCCATCGAGACCCAGAAGTGCTTCGACGAAGGCGTGCTCACCAGCACCGCCGACGCGAACATCGGCTCGATCTTCGGTATCGGCTTCCCGGCCTGGTCGGGTGGCTCGCACCAGTTCATCGTCGGCTACCCCGGTGGCCAGGAGGCCTTCGTGGCCCGCGCCGACGAGCTGGCCGCGAAGTTCGGCCCGCGTTTCGAGGTCCCGGCCTCGCTGCGCAAGTAAGTCGGTAGTTTCCGGTTTCGCCACCGGGTCGGCGCCCGTCACCTCAGTGAGGTGGCGGGCGTTCGCCGTTATCGGGGCTTGGCGTAGTCGGCGTAGCCCTGCCAGTCGAGGACCACGCACGGTTCGTCGCCGACGACCCAGGCATCGTGGCCGGGGGACGCGATCATCACGTCGCCGGGCCCGAACTCCAGCTCTTTGCCGTCGTCCATCGCCACCACGATCCGGCCGGACAGGCAGTACCCGATGTGCGCGGCCTGGCAGCTGTCGGTGCCCGCGATCGGTTTCACGTGTTCACTCCATCGCCAACCTGGTTCGAAGACCGCGCGGCCCACCGGGCCGCTTTCCATATTGACGAGGTCGAGTCGACCCTTTCCCTGCTCGAACGGCCGGGTTTCCTCGGGCGCGTCGAAACTCATGCGTACCAGCGTGGACATGACATCTCACTTCGGCTCGGGTGGTGAGCGGTGCTGTCGTGGTCCACCGAGTGGAGGGCAGCACGGCCCACGGCGGCGCCCACCGAGAGTTCAAGTCTTCGCCGATCGGCGGTGCGACGCAAGAGTCCAGCTCGGGCTTCGGCGGCGTCGGGGTGGTGGGGCGGCGACCGACAGTTCGGGTGGTGTTCACCTGGGGGTGTGGTGCGGTGGATAGCTTGTCGGTCATGGGACGTCGGGTGGCTGCAGCGGTGCTGGGA
Organism: Nocardia sp. NPDC057272; assembly: GCF_042668615.1. Lineage (NCBI taxonomy): Bacteria > Bacillati > Actinomycetota > Actinomycetes > Mycobacteriales > Nocardiaceae > Nocardia > Nocardia sp. NPDC057272. Next base: position 76,481 of record NZ_JBHUYK010000022.1, read on the forward strand.
ATTGTCGTCGCGGGGGTCGCGGTGCCGGATGCGGGGGCCGCGGTCGATGGCGTGCGGGTGCTGGGGGAGCAGGTCGTCGGGCACGATGCCGAATTCGGGGGGACGGTGGTCGGCGGGCTGTCGGGCATCGACTATCGTTCCGCCACCGGCGAATTCGTCCTGATCAGCGATGACCGATCGGAGAAGGGCCCCGCTAGGGTGTATACGGCTCGAATTCCGTTGGGGGAGGATGGAATCGGCCCCGTCGGCTTCACGGGCACGAAGCCTCTGCTGCGGGCTGACGGAGCCACGTATTCGCCGAAATCGGTGGACCCCGAGGATATTCGGGTCGATCCGTGGACGGGGGACTACTTCTGGACGCAGGAGGGCGAGCGGGCCGGTGAGGTGCTCGCCGATCCTTCGGTACGGGTGGCCCGCGCGGATGGCGGGTTCGTCGCCGAGCTGCCGATTCCGGAAAACGAACGGATGCGCGCTGATTCGGGGCCACGGCAGAACCAGGCGCTCGAGGGGGCGACGTTCGCGGCCGGTGGGGCGTTGTTCGTGACCGCGATGGAGGGGCCGCTGCTCCAAGATGGGCCGGGCGCGACCACGACGGCGGGGGCCACGACCCGGATCACCGTCCAGGCCAGGTTCGGGCCGGTGCTCGCGCAGTACGCGTACCCGCTGGAGCCGGTGTTCGCCGAGTCGCGGCCGGAGGCCGGGCAGGCGAGTAACGGCGTAACCGCGATCCTCGCCGACGACACCGTCGATCCGACCCGATTCCTGGTGGTCGAACGGGCTTTCGCCAAGGGGGTGGGGAATCGGGTGCGGATCTTCGAGATCGACACGACGGCCGCGAGCACTGTGCTCAACGCGCCGATCGCGGGTGCTCGCCCGGTGGCCAAGCGGCTCGTCGCCGACCTCGCCGATCTCGGGATCGAGGCCGTCGACAACATCGAGGGAATGACCTGGGGCCCGCGACTGCCCTCGGGTGAGCGCACGTTGGTGCTGGTCGCGGACAACAACTTCGCGTCCGAACAGCGCACTCAGCTGATCGCGCTCGCGGTGCGCTGAACCGCGGGTTTCGGACAACCGTTGCCGCCACAGCGTCGAATCTCCACCCGATAGACGCCGGATCGCGCTAGCTTGGATATGTGCGGTGATGTCGGTGACCTCCCCGCATGCCGACCGAAACGCCGGTGACGCCGATGGTGAGAGGTGGTCACATGGATCCGGAGCAGACGCGTATGGAGCGCGGCCTGGCCGAGGCGGCGCCGGTGGGGCTGAATACGCAGCGGGCGGTGGCGCCGGGGGTACCCGACGAGGCCGTGATCGCGGAACTCGATGCCATGGGACTCACGGGGGCCAAGGAGATCGGGCGCGGCGGATTCGGCGTGGTGTACCGCGCATTGCAGCCGGCGCTGGATCGCGTGGTCGCGGTGAAGGTGTTGTCCTCGGAGATCGATGTGGAGAGCCGGGAACGGTTCCTGCGCGAGGAACAGGCGATGGGCAGGCTGTCCGGACATCCGAATATCGTCGACATCCTGCAGGTCGACGTGACCGAGACCGGGCTGCCGCTGATCGTGATGCCCTACGCCTCGCGCGGCTCGCTCGAACGCCTCATCCACGATCGTGGCCCGCTGACCTGGTCGGACACCCTGCGCGCCGGAGTGAAGCTGGCCGCGGCGATCGAATCGGCGCATCGGGCGGGCATTTTGCACCGGGATGTGAAACCGGCGAACGTGCTGATCAGCGGGTATGGCGAACCGCAACTCACCGACTTCGGCATCGCCCGCATCCCCGGCGGATTCCAGACGTCGAGCAGCTTGATCACCGGTTCGCCCGCGTTCACCGCGCCGGAACTGCTCAGGGGCAGTGAACCGACCGTGCAGTCTGATGTCTACGGCCTCGGCGCGACCCTGTTCGCCCTGCTGACCGGCCATGCCGCGTTCGAACGCCAGGCGGGGGAGAAGGTGGTCGCGCAATTCCTGCGCATCACCACCCAGCACGTCCCCGACCTGCGCGCCCAGGACATCCCCGGCGACGTGGCGGAAGTGATCGAACGGGCCATGTCCCCCGAGCCCGCCGACCGCCCGGCCTCGGCCTACGAGTTCGGCGAACTGCTCCGCGACGTGCAGCGCGCGCACGGCCAGATGCCCGACGAAATGGCATTGCTCGACTCCGAGGAGACCACCGATGACGCCCCGGAGGTCCTGAAGTCGGTCACCGGCCGCCGCAGCTGGCCGCTGACCCTGCAGGCCGCAGGCGCCTCGGTGCCCATGCCGAGCTCGACGACCGGCACGTTTCCGCCGACCGCCGCCACCAAATTCCGCCCGCCCACGCCCGCACGCGAACCCTTCCCGCGCCAGCGCCTGCTCGACGTGCTGCGGGAGGGCGGCGAGCGCCGACTCGCCCTGATCCACGCGCCCGCCGGTTTCGGCAAGAGCACCATCGCCACGCAGTGGCGCGCCGACCTGGCCACCCGCGACATTCCGGTGGCGTGGCTGGGCGTCGACCAGGACGACGACAGCGAAATCTGGTTCCTCGCCCACCTCATCGAGGCCATCCGCCGGGTGCGCCCCGATGTCGGCGCGGGTCTGGAGCAGGTGCTGGAGGAGCGGCCCGCCGACGCGGTCGCCTATGTGATCGCCACCCTGATCGACGAGATCCACGCGAGCGGGCGCCCGGTGGTCGTCGTGGTGGACGACTGGCACCGGGTACGCGATCCCGGCGTGCAACGCGCGATGGCGACCCTGCTCGACAACGGCTGCCACCACGTGCGGTTCGTCATCACCAGCCGCGATCAGTCCGGCCTGCCGATCAGCAGGTTGCGGGTGCGCGACGAACTCGTCGAGCTGGACGCGGCCGCGCTGCGGCTCACCGAATCGGAGACCCGGCAGATCCTGGTGGAGCGCAACGGTTTCGCGCTCACCGACGAGCAGGTCGAACAGATCCACCTCGCGACCGACGGCTGGCCCGCCGCGATCCAGCTGGTGAGCCTCACCCTGCGCGGTAAGGCCGATCCGGCCCAGTTGCTCGCCTCGCTCGCCGAGGGCGGGCACGGGATGCGCGAGTATCTGGCCGAGAACGTGCTCGACGCGCTGGCGCCCGAGCAGCTGGAGTTCCTGATGGCGATCTCGGTGGTCGAGCGGGTGAACGGGTCACTGGCCGGGCTGCTCGCCGACGTCTCCGATGGTGCGGCGATGCTGGAGCAGGCCGAGCAGCGTGAGCTCTTCCTGCATCGGATCCAGCACGATCCGGAGTGGTACCGGATGCAACCGCTGTTCGCCGAGCATCTGCGCGCCCGTCTCGACCGTGAACATCCCGGACGTTCGAAAGCGCTGCACCGCAAGGCCGCTCGCTGGTACGCCGAGCATCAACTGCTGCGCAAGTCGGTGGATCACGCGCTGGCCGCGACCGATCTCAAACTCGCCGCCGACCTGCTCGAGAGCGGCGGCATGGACCTGATCGACGGATCCCGGCTCGCCACCCTGCTCGGTACCGTCTCGAAACTGCCTGTGCAGCAGGTGACCTCACGGTCGAAGCTGTTGATGGCGGTGGCCAGGGCGAATATGAACATGCAGCAGACGGGGACCGCCCGCAGCGCGCTCGGCCGGCTCTCGAATCTGCTGGCCCGCAGTTCGTCCGGTGAACCGGAACTGACCGAACAGCGCTGTGTGGCAACGGTGCTGGACGCTGCCGACCGGGTAGCCCACGATGACATCGCCGAGGTGGCCGACAGTCTGGTGCCCATTCTGGAGGAACCCGGCGATCTGCCCGCCTGGACGGTGTCGACCGCCGCGAATCTGATGTCGTTCGTTCGGCTGTGCGAGTTCGACTTCAGCGCGGTGACCGAGCTCCAGGACTGGGCCGCCGACTATCACACACAGTCCAAGGACCCACTCGGTCCGGTATTCGGGCTGTGCGCGCTGGGCGACGCCGCCTACGAGCAACTCGACATCGCCTCCGCCACCACCTCTTTCGAGCAGGCATACGAGGCCGCGCGCACCAAGTCGGGACCGCGCTCGGACGCCGCACGGATCGCGGCCGCCCTGCTCGGCGAAGTGGCCTATCGCCGTGGCGATCTGGCGCTGGCCGATCGGCTCCTCGACGAGAGCCACGAGCTGGTCACCCGGGTCGGTCCCGTCGACTTCCTGATCGCGACCTTCGTGGTCGGTGCCAGGGTGAAGGCGGCTCTCGGCGATCAGTACACCGCCTCGGCCCGCCTCGACGAAGGCGCGCGAGTGGCCGCGGAGAACGGCTTGGCTCGCCTGGACGCGCATGTGCGGGCCGAGCGGGCCAGGCTCGGATTCCCCACCGGCGAAGACATCTTCGTTCCCGACAGTTCCGGTAACGGCGCACGGCGCAAGAAGGGCGCCGCCGCGCTGATCACCGAGGCGCGGGCCATCGCCGACATTCGGAGGCTACTGGCCGAGCAGCGGCTGCGTGCCGATGATCGCGCGGCCCGCCATGCGCGGGTGATCTACGCGAAGACTCTCGAACAGGGCCGTCCGCGGGCGGAATTGGACGCGACCTTGCTGCTCGCGGAGTGTCTCGCGTCGGCGGGGTGGGTCGGGGAGGCGACCGGGCTGGTGCTTCCCGTCCTGCGCACCTGTGCCGAACTGGGCTGGACCAGACCGCTGCTGGACGCGGGGCCGGGGGTCGTCGGCCTGCTCCACGTGCTGCGCACGCAATCCCATGACGGGCAGGACCATCCGATCCTGCGCGCCCTGCCCGGTCACTTCCTCGACGAATTACTGGCCTGATCGCGGCCCGGCAGGCCGGGCCGCGATCAGCGACCTACGGCTGCCACCAGGGGCGCAACGGGACGTCCCAGGCGCCGTTCGCATCGAGCTTCACGCCGAGCACATGGTGCAGCTGGATCACGTTGCGCTGGAAGCCGAGCCGGCATCCCGCCATGTACAGGCCCCACACCTTCGCGGTGCCCTCGCCGACCTCGGCGACGGCCGCGTCCCAATTGGCGACCAGGTTCTTGCACCACTCGTGCAGCGTCAGCGCGTAGTGCTCGCGCAGATTCTCCTCGTGCAGTACCTCGAGGCCGACGTTCTGGATATCGGAGATGATGCGTCCGGAGCCGATCAGCTCCCCGTCGGGGAACACGTAGCGGTCGATGAAATCGCCCGCCTTGGTGGTGCGGGTGTTGTCGTGGCGGGTGATGCAGTGATTGAGGAACAGGCCGCCCACCCGCAGCTTGTCCTTGATGTAGCCGAAGTAGAACGGGTAGTTGTGCACACCGATGTGCTCGGTGAGGCCGATCGAGGAGACCGCGTCGAATTCGCCCTCGGGGATGTCGCGGTAGTCGCTGTGCCGGACCTCGGCGAGCTCGCTGAGACCTTCCTCGGCGATCTTCTGCTGCGCCCAGGCGGCCTGTTCGGCCGATAGCGTCGCCCCGATCACCTTCACGCCACGGCGTGCCGCATAGCGGACCATGCCGCCCCAGCCACAGCCGATATCGAGCAGCCGGTCGCCTTCCTTCAGGCGCAGCTTCTCGAAGATCAGCCGGTACTTGTTCTCCTGTGCCTGCTCGAGCGTCCAGTCCTCGTCGCCGTACACCGCACAGGTGTAGGTCATCGACGGGCCGAGGACGTACTCGTAGAACTTGTTGGAGACGTCGTAGTGGTGGTGGATCGCCTCGGCATCGCGAGTCTTGGAGTGGCGCAAGCCTTCCAGCGCGATCCGGCGCCAGCGCGGCAGCGTTTCCTGCGGCGGGGGCGCGATCGGCTTGAGCCGCTCCCAGCCCAGCGAGCGCGCGATGGTGACCAGCGACAATGCCGAAGGACGATGGAACTTCATGTCCTGCATGGCTTTCAAGATGTCGTACGGGTCGCCGGGATGCACGCCCTCGGCGATCATGTCGCCGGCGATATAGGCCCGCGCCATGCCGAGGTCGCCGGGGGCGCCTGCCAGGTAGTTGATGCCGCGTGGGGTCTTGATCTCGAGCGCGTAGGGCGCGTCCTCCGGGCCGGTCGCGCTGCCGTCGTAGGCGGTCAGGCGGACGGGGAGTTCGCCGTCTACGAGGCTCTCGACGACCTCGGCGATGTTGAGCCGGGTGCCCAGCTCTGCCAATACCTCGGATCGGTCCTTGAATGTCGTCACTTGCGTTGCACCGCCTTCGAATACAGATTCAGCAGTCGTTGGTCCGGGTCGTAACGGGTCTTCAGTTCGGTATAGGTGTCGCCGCCGTAGAGCTCGGCGAACTCGGCCTCGTCGTAGTAGGAGTCCGAGTAGAGCGACTTGTGTCCGTCGAACGCGGACACGATCTTCTCGATGGCGCGGTTGGCCGCCCCTTCCGGTTGACCTCGCTCGGTCGGCACCGCCGACCAGAATCCGACATTGACGTAGGTGCGCTGTGGTTCGAGCGGATACAGCGGCCACGGACGCGCACCGTCCGTCGCCGGCGCGTCGTCGAGCGCACGCAAGCGCAATGGGCACAACCAGATCGGCTCGATGGGTATTTCCCGCAGGAACCATTCGACGAAGTCGGCGGTGTGCTGGACCGGCACCTCGATGTCCTGCACGACGCGTTCCTGTGGCGGGTTGCCCTTGCGGGCCTGCCTGCGGTCATCGATGTGGTACTTGCGGTCGAGCGCGACCAGTTTCCAGTAGAAACTGCTGCGCCGGCGCGACTTCGGCCAGAGCCTGCGGATCTTCGGGTTCTGCGCGCCGAACGCGCGCGAGCACCAGAACCAGTCGGTGTCCCAGCGCCACAGGTAATCGTGAACGGTCAGCCGGTCCCGGATCACCCCGTCGGCGTGCTGCAGGGAGCGGTAGAAGATGTCCATGCCGGTGTAGTCGCTGACCGGGCCGGGCTCGTCGGTCTGGCGACCAAGGGTCAGGTAGCTCTCGTTCGCGCTGAACACCACGCCGTCGATGTAGTCGACAGCTTCGTCCTGGAAGCGGCGTTCGACGACGATCCGATCGAGTTCGGCTTCCAGTTCGCGCAGGTCGTGGAAGCGCACGTGCCGCAATTCCACGAACGGCAGGACGGGTTCGAGTTCGATCTTCAGCCGGACGGAGTATCCGAGAGTGCCGTAGGAGTTGGGGAAGCCGTGGAACAGGTCGGCGTGCTCGCCGGTCGGTGTCGCGGTGACGATCTCCCCGGCCCCGGTCAAAATGTCCATTTCCAGGACGGATTCGTGGGGTAGACCGTTGCGGAACGAGGTGGATTCGATGCCGAGACCGGTCACCGCCCCGCCCAGGGTAATGGTCTTGAGCTGGGGCACCACCAGCGGCGCCAGCCCGTAGGGGAGGGTGGCCGCCACCAGGTCCTCATAGGTGGTCATGCCCGCGACGTCGGCCGTGCGGGCCTGCGGGTCTACCGCGATCACCTGCCCGAGGCCGGACACGTCGAGACCGGGCGCGGTGGGTGCCGCCCTGGCCCGGAACAAGTTCGATGTCTTCTTCGCCAGCCGGACGACGGCACCGGGTGGGATGGCGCGATAGCTTTCCAGCAGTCGCTCCACTCCCGCTCGATGCGCGGCATATCCGGACTCACGTGTGGCCGGTTCGTGACCGGCCCTACCCAAAAGACTCACTGCCACCCCTTTGACGCTAGTACGACCATGTCCGCCGGGCCACCGGATACTTGCGCGCCGCGACAAAATGTCACGCACATGTTCCCGCACCGCCCGAACCTGGTCGGGAGAAGCGGTCGGGGACAGGGCAGGATGTAACCCGGTCGAGATATCGCCACACCCCCCAGCAAGGAGTCAACAGTGGGACAGGTCAGCGCCAGCAGTTCGATCGTCGTCGCCGCGGATCCGCAGCGCACGCTCGCCGCGATCGGCGACTACGAGACGATCCGGCCGCGCATTCTTTCCTCGCACTACCGCGACTACAAGGTTGTCGAGGGCGGCAACGGAGCGGGCACCGTGGTGGAGTGGACGCTGCAGGCCACCGAGAAGCGCTCACGCAACGTGCGCGCGACCGTGACGGTGGCCGATTCGGTTCTCACCGAGCGCGACGCCAACTCCACCATGGTCAACACCTGGACCGTCACCCCCGACGGCGCCGGCTCGAAGGTCACCGTCGAGACCACCTGGAAGGGTGCGGGCGGCATCTCGGGCATCTTCGAGGGCATCTTCGCCCCGCTCGGCCTGAAGAAGATCCAGGCCGAGGTGCTGGGCAACCTCTCGCGTGAACTGGCCTGAGCTCAGTTCACCGCAGTAGGTCAGTCCTTGCCGATGTCGAAGAGGTTTCCTTCGGGGTCGGCGAGGGTGGTCCACTGGATCCCGTACTCGTCGAAATCGCCGATGTGCTTGGCGCCCAGGCTGATCGCGCGCTCGATGTACTCGGCCCACTCGGCTGTGTGGAAGTCCAGATGGACCACGTTCTTGCCGGGTGTCTTGTCGGGGACCTGAATGAACATCAGGATCGGGGCGAGACCGGCGGATTTGCCGACGGTGGCGAAGAACTGCGAGGCCTCCGGGTCGACGGGTACGTCGAGCAGTTGCGCGTAGAACTCGGCCTGGGCCGTGGCGTTGTGGCAGTCCATGGTGATGTTCGCCAGGGCGATGGTCATCAGATCTCTCCTTCGGTGATCGGCCAGCACACTTCGGTGCGGTAGTCGGCCGGGTTATCGGTGATGTCGGGTCCCACGAGGTAGCGCTCGCGGACCGGCTCGTCGGGCAGTGCGGTGCCGTGCTCGGCGACGTGGCTGCCGAGTGCGCCGTAGGTGCGGTCGAAGTCCTCGAACGGGCCGTCGTGCACCGCCACGGCGAAGTGGCGGGCGGGAAAGTCGACGATGGCGAAGCCGCGGGTGGGGACGAAATCGGCACCGGGCGGCAGCGGCACGTACGCGGTGACCTCGCCGTTGTCCTCGGTGAAGAACTCGTTCGAATACGTCGCGCCCGCAACGCCTCCCGGATCGACACCGGACGCCAGCAGGATCGTGTACAGCTGCTCGAACGCCGTGCCGCACCAGTCGGCGATGGCGGTGCGCTCGACCCGGTCGGTGACCGTGAGCGCCGTGAAGGCGGGCTCGATCCGGTAGTCGACCTCGATCGGCAGCGGCGGTGCGGTGAGCAGGGCGCGCAGCGAGACCACCACCTCGCGGGTGCGTTGCAGCGCCGCCTCCATCCTGGTGAGGTGCGCCCGCAGGGTGGTGTCACGCTCGGCGGGATCCGCGGTGGCGAGCACGGTGCGGATCTCCGGGAGCGGCATGTCCAGGTCGCGCAGGCGGCGGATGAGATGCGCCCGCTCCACCTGGTCGGTGGAATATCGGCGATAGCCGGTGCCCGCGTCTACGGCGGCGGGCTCGAGTAGCTCGATCTCGTGGTAGTACCGCAGCGTCTTGACGCTCAGATGGGTGAGGCGGGCGAACTCGCCGATCGCCACGGTTGCTGTCATGCGGTCCAGGGAACACCCTCCAGCGGGTGGAGGGTCAAGAACCGATCAGGCGGGCGTCAGCACGAAGGCGGCGAGCAGCGGCCACGAGCCTTCGCGCCACCACGAATAGCCGAACCAGACGCCAGGGGTGACCTCGCGGATCTCGTCGTAGACCTGCGGAGTGGGTGACGGCGCGTAGTTCAGCGCCCAGGTGGGGGCGCCGTCGAGGATCGACGGCGCTCGATAGACATCGGCGGGAAACGCCTCGATCCCGGCCCCGGTGACCCGGTTGGTCAGTGTGCCGCCGTCGGGCCCGGTGCGGAACACTTTGCCGATCCACAGCGCCGGTGCGGCCGCTCCGAGTTGCGGCGGGCGTGTCACCCAGCCGTTGGTGAGGCCGTTGGCCACCGCGCCCGCCTGTGCGTCGCGGTAGATCTGGTCCTGCTGGGTGACACTGCAGCGAAAGCGCAGCGAATCAACGGTCGCCGCCCGATTGCCGGGGTCGAGAACGCAGCCGTTGCCATAGTTCGTGATGTCGGTTCCGGAATCGGCCGACGCGGCGGTGGGTGCGAGAAGAAGCAGGCTGGCGACGGACGCGAACACGGCTGATATCGATGCCAGGCGCGCACAGGATGCATTCATCTGATCTCCTAGAGATTGCTGAATCATTGCCCGAGCTAGCACGATCGTATGATCGATTCCCCGGCGGAGTCATCGTTTCAGTGACCGTTTCCCACGACTAAACTGGCTACCGCACGCGGCCATGCCCCGCACCCGACGTACCCCCACGGTTTTCGGCCGCCTCGCACCCGAGGGGCGAGACGGAACGCCGAAGGCGCAGTATCGTCCCTCGGGTGCGAGGCCCCCAGGGCCGAAACCCCGCGGCGTCAGCCGCCAAAAACACAGGAGTGTTGTGCAACCCGGTGATGGTCAGTTCGATATGCAGGCACTGCTCGCTCAGGCTCAGCAGATGCAGCAGGCAGTGATGCAGGCGCAGGCCGAGCTCGCCGAGACCGAGGTGGCGGGTCAGGCCGGCGGCGGTCTGGTGCAGGCCACGATCAAGGTCAGCGGCGAGGTGATCGCGCTGACGATCGACCCGAAGGTGGTCGATCCGGAGGACGTCGACGGACTGCAGGACCTGGTCATCGGTGCGATCAACGACGCGATGGCCAACGCGCAGCAGCTCGCGGCCGAGCGCCTCGGCCCGCTGTCGCAGGGTCTCGGCGGCGGCTCGATGCCCGGTCTGCCCGACTTCTGATGTATGAGGGGCCGGTTCAGGATCTGATCGACGAGCTGGGCAAACTGCCGGGCGTCGGTCCGAAGAGCGCACAGCGCATCGCTTTTCATCTGCTGCAGGTGGAGCCGCCGGATATCGACAGGCTGCAGGCCGCTCTGCAGAAGGTGCGCGACGGCGTCCAGTTCTGTGTGTCGTGCGGCACCGTCGCCGATGGTGAGCTGTGCCGGATCTGTGCCGACCCACGCCGCGACCGCACGATGATCTGTGTGGTCGAGGAACCCAAGGATGTGCAGGCGATCGAGCGCACCCGCGAGTTCCGTGGTCGCTACCACGTGCTCGGTGGTGCGCTAGATCCGCTCAGCGGTGTCGGGCCGGATCAGCTGCGGATCAGGGAACTGCTCACCCGCATCGGCAATCAGGAGGACGGCATCGATGTGAGCGAGGTGATCATCGCGACCGACCCGAATACCGAGGGCGAGGCGACGGCCACCTATCTCGTGCGGATGCTGCGCGATTTCCCCGGGCTCACCGTCACCCGGTTGGCCTCCGGGCTGCCGATGGGCGGCGACCTGGAATTCGCCGACGAACTGACCCTCGGACGGGCACTGTCGGGCAGGCGGACGCTGTAGGACGGATCGGGCAGGCGTGCTGGTCGCCGCCGGTCATGTCCGTCCCGGGATCAGAGCTCGACGCGGGTCCAGGCGACGCCGTCGGTGGTGGCGGGCTTGCCGTTGGCCCACTCCCAGATGATGCGGGCGACCTGCGCCGGGTCGTCGAGGGTCGTGCCGAAATGCTGGTCGGGGCCGCCGTCGCGATATTCGAGGGTGTAGGGCCCGTTCGGGTCGCGATAGGTCTGGATGTAGCGCTGTTCGCCCTGCTCGACGATGAGATACGGGTTGGGCGCGGCGAGCCCGGCCACCCAGTGGTGGGCCAATTCCTCGGTGAGATAGGGGAATTCGCCCGCGCCGCCGTGCGTGACGTTGATCGGGATGTGGCCTGCCGGGTCGATGAGCCAGGTCAGCTGCGGATCGTAGACGGCGTAGCCGCGCGGGGTGGCGAGGTCGAAGAGCAGATTGCGGACGAAGCCGATGGCGTCGTACGGCGAGGGGATGTAGAGCGTGTCGCCGCTGGGGCCGCCGACGGATTCGACGCTGAGGAACGAGTCGTCCACCGGCAGTTCGGCGTTGCGCGCGTTCAGCTCGGCCGCGATCTCGGCGATCGATGCGGACTCGGTCACGCCTTCCTGGGCGGCCAGGTACGCGTCGATCTCGTCGACAGAGCTGGCGACGCCGGACGGCAGGAGGATGTGGTCGTAGCTCACCCGGCCAGCCTACGGGGAGCGGAGTCGGCGGTAATCGATGTGGTCCCTGCCCCGCGCTATTACCAGCGTGTTTCGAAAGGGGGGCCGGTCGGGAAACTCAGGTTTCGTCGGCCCGCGCGGTGTCGGGGGAGTGTGGTCCACTTGGTGGATGGGCATCAAGGTGTCACTCGAGCACCGCACGGCATACTCCTTCGATCGTCTCGTCGAGGTGCATCCGCATGAAGTGCGGTTGCGCCCCGCGCCGCACTCGCGCACGCCCATCGAGGCGTATTCGCTCGAGGTGTCGCCGGCCGAGCACTTCGTCAACTGGCAGCAGGACGCGTTCGGCAATTTCGTTGCACGCCTGGTGTTTCCGAATCCGACCAAGGAGTTGTCGATCACCGTGGGGTTGATCGCCGACCTCGAGGTGGTCAACCCGTTCGACTTCTTCATCGAGGATTACGCGGAGTTCTTCCCGTTCGAGTACGACACCGCACTCGCCGAGGATCTCGCGCCCTATCTGCGGCGCGTCGACGAGGCGGAACCGGGCAGCGGCCCTGGCGAGTTGTTGCGGGAGTGGGCACGGGTACACCGGCCGCAGGGCCGGACCCGTGCCATCGACTACCTCGTGGAGCTCAACTACGCGCTGCGCAATTCGGTCGACTACACCGTGCGCATGGAGGCGGGTGTGCAGACACCCGATCACACCTTGCGCACCGCGCTCGGGTCCTGCCGCGACTCGGCCTGGCTGCTGGTCGGCGTGCTGCGTGAGCTGGGGCTGGCCGCCCGCTTCGTCTCCGGCTACCTGGTCCAGCTCACCTCCGACGTGCCCTCGCTGGACGGCCCGTCGGGCCCGGCCGCCGACTTCACCGACCTGCACGCCTGGACCGAGGTCTATCTGCCCGGCGCGGGCTGGGTCGGGATGGATCCCACCTCCGGACTGTTCGCGGGCGAGGGCCACATCCCACTCGCCGCCACCCCGCATCCCGGCGCCGCCGCCCCGATCACGGGGGCGACCGGGATCACCGAGGCCACCCTCGACTTCAGCAACGTGGTTCGCCGTATCCACGAGGATCCGCGAGTCACGCTGCCCTATACCGATTCCCAGTGGGACCGCATCGTCGCCTCCGGTGCCGCGATCGACGCGCGGATGGCCGCGGCCGATGTGGGCCTCACCATGGGCGGCGAGCCCACCTTCGTCTCCATCGACGACCAGGTCAGCGCCCAGTGGACCACCGACGCCGACGGCAGGCACAAACGTGAGCGCGCCGTCGACCTGGCCGACAGGCTCCGCGCGATCTACGCGCCGACCGGCATCGTGCAGTATCGCCAGGGCAAGTGGTATCCCGGAGAACCGTTGCCCCGCTGGGAGATCGCGATCGCGTGGCGGGCCGATGGCGAGCCGGTCTGGCAGCGTCAGGACCTGCTCACCGACCCGTGGACACCGATTTCGCAGCACACCCCGGTGAAGCCGGTCGCCGAGACCGCCGGGCACTCGAACGGCTACGCCCCGGCCGGTGCCGAGGTCGCGACCGCTGTTGTCGCGCTGGGCCTGGCGGACGAGTCCGGCGTGAACGTGGTCGATGACGTGCCGGGGCCGGTCGACGCGGTGTCGGTGCTCGATGCGCAGCTACCCCCTGTGGGCCCGGTCGACATGGTCGCGGTCTTCGACGCGCGCCGTCGGGTGGGCGGTGACGAACTCGCTGCCGCTGTCGTCGCGCTGGGGCTCGCCGACGATGACGATGTCCTGCGTGACAGCGAGCCGGTCGGTATCGAGGTGGTCGACGAGGCCGATCTCGTGGAAACGGCGGAACCTGCTGTCGAGGCCGCGGACCTGGAGGTGGTGGAGTTCGACGACGGACCGGCGCTGATCGACGAGCCCGTCGAGTTCGTCGCCGCCGAACACCGCCGGGCCGCGGAGAGTCAGCAGGCCAGCGCTGAAGCCGGCGGTTCCGTTCGCCCCGCGAAGAAGGCCGAGGAGCCGAAGAAGGCCGAGGAGCCGACGAAGGAAGCCGAGGAGTCGGCCAAGGCTGCCGAGAAGGCCGAGGCCCCACTGCGAAAAGTGCTGCGGAAGAGCAAACTTCGCGGGAAGAAGGACAAGGCGAGTGCGCCGCCGTCGGCCTACCCGCCCATCCAGCTCGCCCGTTCGCAGCCGATCAACTCGGCCGCCGGGGTGATCCCCGACCGGGCGCCCGCTGCCGATATCGGCGCGGCCAAGGCGCTGATCGCCGAGATCGCGGGCACCCTGGGGTTGCCCGATGGACAGGTGCGGCCCGCGTTCGAGGATCCGCTGGCGCGGTTGGCGGCGACCGTGAGCGCGCCGTACGGCGATCCGCCGCCCGCCGACATCGATCCGGCCGAGGACTCGCCCGAGGTGCGGCGGGTATTGCTCGAGAGCCTGGAGGAGTCGGTCGATCAGCCGTCGGCGTATGTGCTGCCGATTCATCGACGGGCCGACGGCGCGGGCTGGGCCAGTGCCGACTGGCAGCTGCGTCGCGGGCGTGCCGAGGGCGGCCGCGGCCGGATCGTGTTGGCCGATGGTGATTCGCCTGCCGGACTTCGCCTTCCGATCGGGTCGGTGTCCTGGCACGCGCCGCCGATCCTGCCCGACAGCGACCCGCTCTACCAGAAACCGCTGCGCGCGGAACGGGCCGAGCCGCCCGCCGCGGTGGAGCCCGCCGATTTCACGCCGACGACCGCGCTGGTCGCCGAGGTCAGGCAGGGGCGGCTGCACGTGTTCCTGCCGCCGGTCACCGAGCTCGACGACTTCCTCGATCTGATCGCCAAGGTCGAGGCGGCCGCGGTGGCGATCGGGCAGCCGGTGGTGCTGGAGGGCTACGCCCCGCCGAGTGACGCACGGCTACAGACGTTCTCGGTGACGCCCGACCCGGGCGTGATCGAGGTGAACATCATGCCCACCAGCTCGTTCGCCGAGCAGGCCGAGGTGCTGAACACCCTCTACGAGCAGGCCAGGCTCGCCCGGCTGAGCACCGAGTCGTTCGACGTGGACGGCACGCACGGCGGTACCGGCGGCGGCAACCACATCACCCTCGGCGGGGTCACCCCGGCGCGTTCGCCGATGCTGCGCCGCCCCGACCTGCTGGTCTCCATGCTCACCTACTGGCAGCGTCATCCCGCGCTGTCGTACCTGTTCGCGGGTCGTTTCGTCGGCCCGACCTCGCAGGCGCCCCGCGCTGACGAGGGTCGCGAAGGCGCGCTCTACGAACTCGAGATCGCCTTCGCCGAGGTCGCCAGGCTCACCGCCGAGCAAGCCCACGGGCCGACACCGTACGAAATCCAGTCGGCCCCGTGGCATATCGATCGCGCGCTGCGTCATCTGCTCACCGACCTCACCGGCAACACCCACCGCGCCGAGTTCTGCATCGACAAGCTGTACAGCCCCGACTCCGCGCGCGGCCGGCTCGGGCTGCTCGAACTGCGCGGCTTCGAGATGCCGCCGCATTTCCAGATGGCGATGGTGCAATCGCTGCTGGTGCGCGGCCTGGTCGCGATGTTCTGGGACAAGCCGCTGCGCGCGCCGCTGATCCGGCACGGGTCGAACCTGCACGGCCGCTATCTGCTGCCGCACTTCCTGATGAACGACATCGCCGAAGTGGCCGCCGACCTGCGCGCGGCGGGCGTCGACTTCGACACCGCCTGGCTCGACCCCTTCACCGAATTCCGCTTCCCCCGTATCGGCACCGCCATGATCGGCGAGGCGGAGCTGGAACTGCGCGGGGCGATCGAACCCTGGCTCACCCTCGGCGAACAGACCACCGGCCAGGGCACCGCGCGTTACGTGGACTCCTCGGTGGAACGGTTGCAGGTGCGACTGGTCGGCGCCGACCGTGGCCGCTACGTCCTGACCTGCAACGGCATGCCGGTTCCGCTGTTGGCCACCGACAAATCCGATGTGCAGGTGGCGGGCGTGCGCTACCGCGCCTGGCAGCCGCCGAACTCCCTGCACCCCTCGATCACCGTCGACGCCCCCCTGGTATTCGACCTGATAGACGTCGCGACGGGCATCTCCCGTGGCGGCTGCACCTACCACGTCGTGCACCCCGGCGGCCGCGCCTATGACGACGCACCCGTCAACGCCGTCGCCGCCCAGTCGCGCCGCAACCGCCGTTTCGAGGCCGCCGGTCATACGGTGAACCCGATGGATCCCGCCGAACTCCGTGCGAAGATCGCGGCACAGTCGACCGATGTCGGAGCACCAGGCATCCTGGACCTACGCCGCGCGCGAACAGTGTGGGGCCAGTAGTCGAAAGGATCGCCGCGCCACCGAACGCTCGGTCGTCCCGCAGACCGATCTTTTCGATCAACCGATGGAAGTCACCGGCTTTTGGTTCTGCGGCCGTCCCGATTCTGGACTGATGGAGGGAGGGAGCGCAGCGACTGACCGGAGGAGGGAACAATCGGGACAATCGGGGCCGCAAAACCCCGCGGCGCCAGCCGCAAATAAACACAGGAGGCTCGGTGGCTCAGCGCGATGAAGCGCAACGGGGCGGGAATCGGCCGGGATCGGGCGTTCGCGCTCAGGTCGCCGAGCAGTTCGCGCGGTATCGGGCTGACAGTTCGGCGGGGGCGCGCTTCGACGAGTGCGGCAGGCCGACCAGGGGCTATTACGACGAATTGGTCGACGGGCGTGGGCGGGTGCGGTCGATGTGGTCGGAGCTGTCGGCCGACTTCATCGACCAGGGGATCGGCGGGATCGACCGGATCGATCACCGGGTGCGCAGGCAGATCGAGGACGACGGTGTCACCTACACCGAGGTCGGCCTGGGCGGCGATGACGACACCGCGATACCGCAACCGTGGCGTCTTGACCCGATTCCGCTGCTGGTGTCCGCCGAGGACTGGACCCGCCTGGAAACCGGCCTGGTGCAGCGCTCGCTGGTACTCGACGAGGTGCTCACCGACGTCTACGGCCCGCGCAGGCTGCTGAGTTCGGGCCTGTTGCCGCCGGAGGTGGTGTTCGGCAATACCGGGTATGTGCGGGCCGCGCACGGCATCACGATCCCCGGCACCCACCAATTGTTCCTGCACGCCTGCGACATCAGCCGGTGGAGTGACGGGCAGTTCCGGGTGCTCGCCGACTGGGCGCAGGCACCCTCGGGCGCCGGGTACGCGCTGGCCGACCGTCGTGTGGTGGCTTCGGCCATTCCCGAGGCTTTCGAGCACGCTGGACCGCGTCCGCTCAGCCCGTTCGCGCGGGCCATGCGGTTGATGCTCGAGGAGGCGGCGCCCGAACTGGCCGATGGGGAAGAGCCGGTCGTCGTCGTACTCAGCCCGGGTTCGCATTCCGAAACCGCCTTCGACCAGGCTTATCTCGCGCAGATGCTCGGGTTCCCGCTGGTGGAGAGTTCCGATCTGGTGGTGCGCGACGGTGCGCTGTGGATGCGCTCGCTCGGCAGCTTGGAACGGGTCGACGTGGTGTTGCGGCGTGTCGACGCCGAATTCTCCGACCCGCTGGATCTGCGCCCCGATTCGCGGCTCGGTGTGGTCGGGCTGGTCGAGGTGCTGCGCCGCGGTGCGGTGACGGTGGTGAACACCCTCGGTAGCGGGCTGCTGGAATCGCCCGCGCTGAGCCCGTTCCTGCCGCGCATCGCCCGCTCGGTACTCGGCGAGGATCTGCTGCTCGATGCCACCCCCACCTACTGGGGCGGCGACGAGACCGAGCGCGCGCACCTGGTGTCGCATGTCGGTGACCTGGTGATCCGCTCCGCTGTCGACGGCTCGACGATCTTCGGACCGAGCCTGTCGGCGGCCGAGCGCGCCGATCTCGCCGCCCGGATCGAGGTCGAGCGATGGAAGTGGGTCGGGCAGGAGCCCGCCGAGTTCTCGGTCGCGCCCGCGGTCGACGGCCCGGCGGGGCTGGCGCCGGCACCGGTGGGCATGCGGTTGTTCTCGCTGGCCAGACGGGGCAGCTATACGGCGATGTCGGGTGGACTCGGTCAGCAGCGCATGCGGCTCGAACCGACCCGCAGCGTGATCAAGGTGGCCGCGAAGGACGTGTGGGTCCGCGCGGCTCCGGCCACGGTTCCCGCGGCGAGTTCCGAAGCGCCGCACGAGGAACGGTTGCGCCGGGCGGTACCGGTCGTCGAGGCGATCAGCTCGCCGCGCGTGCTCAACGACCTGTTCTGGATGGGCCGCTACAGCGAACGCGCCGAGTCGGTGGTCCGCTTGCTCGCCGCCACCCATGACGTCTATCAGGACTATCGCTACCGGCCGTGGCTCGATGGCGCCGAAGCCTTGCCGATCCTCATGCGTGCCCTGTCGATCACCACGGGCACCGTCGCTCCACAGTCGGTGCTGCCCAACGGAATCGGTCAGCTGGTGGCCGTGCGATCCGGCGACGGACCCGCGCCCGAAGATCCGAATCCGGATGCTGGGCACCGTGATTCGGTAGGCGCCGAAGCGGCCGACCCGGCGGCGACGCGGTCATCGCGGTCCTCGTCCAGCGAAGAGGCAGGAACGGGCGTGGTGCAGCACGATGCGCCCGCTGAACCGAAGTCGGCGGGGCAGAGCCAGTCCGCTGGTCGGGATCAGCCCACAGCGGATGAGCCTGAACCCGAGGCCGAGGCCGAGGCGCCGTGGGAGCGGGCGGGGACCAGTGCCCTGGCCCGCGCGCTGCGCACCACCGGTGTCACGCCGGAGCGTGGTTCGGAGCCGGTGCCGGCCCCCGAGCCTGAGCCGGTGCTCGCGCGGTCGCGACAGGCGCAGGGTCAGTTCACCCATCGAGCCATGGATTCCAGTGGTCAGGACGGTGTGGCCGCGCGACGGGCGGTGGCCGGAGCGTCGGCCGAGGGGTTCGGGTACCTGGCTTCGTTGACCGGTGACCGTGAGCTGGCCGGTTCGTTGTCGTACGCGGTGGATCACTACGGGTCCGCCGCACGGGCGGTGCGCGATCAGCTGTCCGGTGACACCTGGATGATCATCGGTGCCGTCGACCGCGCACTGGCCGAATTCCGCAGTGCCAGTACCGAACAGGAGACGGCGTTGTCGTCGGTGCATTCGCTGACGCTGGCGGCGCTGCTGTCGCTGTCGGGGATCGGCGCGGAGTCACTGGTGCGCGACACCGGCTGGTACGTCATGGACATCGGCAAACGGATCGAGCGCGGGCTGGCCGTGACGTCGCTGATCAATGCGGCACTGGGGCGACGGAGTTCGGCCGAAGTGCAAGGGGTGGTCGCGGAGGCCGTGCTCACCGCCACCGAGTCGGCGGTGAGTTACCGTCGCCGCCATCGTGGTTCGGCGCACGTGGCCGCGCTCGCGGGACTGCTGCTGTTCGACCCGGGCAACCCGCGGTCGCTGATCTATCAGCTCGACCGTCTCGAGGCCGACTTCCAGGCGCTGCCCGGTGGTTCCGGCGCCTCGCGTTCGCAGCGCCTGCTCGCCGACGCCCAGCGCATGCTGCGCCGCGTCGACCCGGCCGACCTGGAACATACCGACGACGACGGCGTGCGCACCGAACTGGTGGAACTGATGGAGGGGGTGCACTTGCGACTGCGCAAGCTGGCCGAATCGTTCGAGACCACCAAACTCACTGTCCCGCTGGGTATCCAGCCCCTATGGGGTAATACCAGGATGGTCGGATGACCCGGCGATACATGGTGGTGCACCGCACCACCTACAGCTACTCCGACGAGGTGACCAGCTCCTACGGTCGCGCGTACCTCACCCCGCGCGAATATCCGGGTCAGCGCCTGCTCGAGCACGAGATCTACATCGACCCGGTGCCCTCGGACCGCTCGGTGGGCACCGATGTCTACGGCAACACCACGACGTATTTCCACGTGACCTCCGAGCATCGCAACCTCGAGGTCACCGGCGAGTCCCTCATCGATGTCGACGGCGAGGACCCGGCGGCGCTGCCGGGTGCCGACATGCCATGGGAGTCCGCGCGTCCTACCTCTGCCACCGGACCGCTGGCCGTCGAGTTCACCCTCGATCTGCTCCCGCCCGAGATCACCCCCGACGTCGTCGCGTACGCCGTGGAGAGTTTCCCGCCGGGCAGGCCGCTGCTCGAAGCCGTGACCGAGCTGAACACGCGCATCCACAACGACTTCCAGTACCGCTCGGGGTCCACGACGGTGAGCACCAGCGTGGCCGACGTGTTCGCCGCCCGCGAAGGCGTCTGCCAGGACTTCGCCCGAATCGGCGCGGCGTGCCTGCGCGCACAGGGGCTGGCCGCACGCTACGTCTCCGGCTACCTCGCCACCGACCCGCCGCCGGGCAAGGAACGCATGGTCGGCGTCGACGCCACCCACGCGTGGGCCGCGGTCTGGCTGCCCGGCGCCGACGACACCGATCGCACCGGTCGCTGGATCGCTTTCGACCCCACCAACGACCAGTTCGCCGACGAGCGGTACGTGACGGTGGCGTGGGGTCGCGATTACCAGGACGTTCCGCCGTTGCGTGGCATCATCTACACCGACGCGAAGCAGTCCACAATCAAGGTATCGGTCGATGTAGCCCCGGTGGAGGTGTAGTCCGTGCGTGATTTCGTCTGTCCGAATTGTGGCCAGCAGCTGGCTTTCGAGAACTCTGTCTGCCTATCGTGCCGCAGCGCACTGGGTTTCAGCCTGGGTGAACGGGCACTGGTGGTGATCGGTGACCCGCCGAGCGACGAGGCGATCGACCACGTGGCCGGCGTCGTCGACAGCGATCGCTTCCGCCTGTGCGACAACCTGCATGTGGCGCAGTGCAATTGGCTGGTCGACGGTGACGCGTCCGGTCCCGGCCTGTGCGTGTCGTGCAAGCTCACCAGGACCAGGCCCAACGACACCGACACCGACGGCCTCGCCGCGTTCGCCGAAGCTGAGACGGCCAAACGGCGATTGATCTTCGAGCTGGTCGAGCTCGGATTGCCGATCGTCGGCCGCGACGAGGATCCCGAACACGGGCTGGCCTTCGATCTGCTGTCCAGCCGGACCGACGGCGTGCTCACCGGCCATATGGACGGAGTGGTCACCCTCGACCTGGCCGAGGCCGACGACCCACACCGTGAGCAGTTGCGCATCGAGATGGCCGAGCCGTACCGCACGTTGCTCGGCCACTTCCGGCACGAGACCGGGCACTACTACTTCTCCGTGCTCGTCGCCGACGACGCTGCCCTGCAACGCTTTCGCGACCTGTTCGGCGATCCCTTCGCCGACTACCAGGCGGCACTGGACCGCCACTATTCCCAGGGTGCGCCCAGCGGCTGGAAACGCGACTACGTCTCCTCCTACGCCACGATGCACGCCGCCGAGGACTGGGCCGAGACCTTCGCCCACTACCTGCACATCCGCGACACCCTCGACACGGCCGCCGCCTTCGGACTCGCCCCGGCGGGTGCGACGCTGGACCGCCCCCAGATCGGCCGCGCCGGGTTCGACAAGATCATCGAGCTCTGGCTGCCGCTGACCTGGTCGCTGAACATGGTCAACCGCTCGATGGGCCGCGACGACCTGTACCCCTTCGTCCTGCCGGAACGAGTGCTGGAGAAGATGCGCTTCGTCCACGATCTGTGCACCGGCAGTCATGCCGCCGCGCCGGAGGCTGTCGTCTCGACGGGGTAATACCTTGTCGATTTCGCTGCGACGAGCGTCACAGCTGGCTACTCTTCGAGATTGAGACCGGTGCGTCTCAATCCGGTCGGTACCTCGACCCGGACTGCTCGACGAGAAGTGTGTGGCTATGAACTCTCCGCTGGTATCTGTCGGTCTGCCGTTGGCGCTGGCGGTGATCATGTTCGGCCTCGGGCTCTCGCTCACCGGCGCCGACTTCGCGCGCATCGCGAAAACGCCGCGCGTCGTCGCCATCGCGCTGGCCTGCCAATTGCTGGTACTGCCGGTGGTCGCGTTCGGGCTGGTGCTGCTGTTCGATCTGTCGCCGATCCTGGCGGTCGGCATGATGCTGCTCGCCTCCTCGCCCGGCGGGACCACCGCGAACCTGTTCAGCCACCTGTTCCGTGGCGACGTGGCGCTGAATGTGTCACTGACCGCGGTCAACTCGATCATCGCGGTCGTCACCGTGCCGCTGGTGACCAACTTCGCCATCGGTTACTTCGAGCCGAGCGGTGAGGACGGTTCCGTCGGTTTGCAGCTGAGCAAGGTGATCCAGGTGTTCGCCATCGTGCTGGTTCCGGTCGGTCTCGGCATGCTGGTGCGCCGCTGGTCGGCGGAGTTCGCGGACCGGATGGACAAGCCGGTCCGCATCGGGTCGGCGATCACGTTGCTGCTGGTGATCGTCGGCACCATCGTCAGCGAGCGCGAGACCCTGACCGACTCGCTCGCCGACGTCGGCGCCATCACCGTCGTGTTCTGCCTGATCAGCCTGTCGGTCGGCTACTACCTGCCGCGCCTGCTCGGCGTCGCCGACCGTCAGGCCATCGCCTGCTCGTTCGAGGTCGGCATCCACAACAGCACCATCGCCATCACCATCGCGATCAGCGTGCTCGACAGCACCGAGCTGGCCGTTCCCGCGGCGGTGTACGGGGTGCTGATGTTCCCTCTCGCCGCGCTCGTCGGCTGGCTCATCACCCGCCGGCAGGTGAGCGTCACCGCGTAGATCAGGCGTGGGCCGCGTAGATGTGGCGGGCGAGCTCGTCTCGGAGCGCGCTGAACTCGGGCAGCGCGCGGATCGTGGCGAAATCCGCGCCTGCTTCGAACGTGGGCCGGACATCGTGTACGACGCGGCCTGGTTCGGTCCCCATCACCAGAATTCGGGTGCCGAGGAGAACGGCTTCCTCGATGCCGTGGGTGACGAAGAAGACGGTCTTGCGGCGGTCGCGCCACAGGGTGAGCAGTTCGCGCTGGAGCCGCTCCCTGGTCAACGCGTCGAGGGCGCCGAAGGGTTCGTCCATGAGGACGATGCCGGGATCGTTGACCAGGACGCGGGCGATCTGTGCCCGCTGCTGCTGACCACCGGAGAGTTCGTACGGTTTACGGTCGCCGAGCTGGTCGAGACCGACCAGCTCGAGCAGTCGCTGGGCCTGCGCGCGCCGCGTCTGCTTCGGCACTCCACGGACCTTCGGACCGAACTCGACATTGCCGCGGACGGAGAGCCAGGGATAGAGGTTCGCCTGCTGGAAGACCACGCCACGGTCGGGATCCGGTCCGTCGACCACGCGATCGCCGACCCGCACCTGCCCCGACGTCGGCGGGAGGAATCCGGCGAGGATGTTCAGCAGGGTCGACTTGCCGCAGCCGGAAGGGCCGATGACACAGACGAATTCGCCGGGTTCGATGGTGAGATCGGTCGGCGCGAGCACCTGGACGTCACCGTCGGGGCCGGGGTAACTCTTTCTCACTCCGGTCAACGTCACCCGTTCGGCATCGCCGGTCACCGGCCCCGCGATCACGAGCCCGCGCCCGCCGCGGCGGTGGCGGAGATGCCGTCGCGATACTGCTGCTCGGTGCCGACGGCGGCGATACCGCCCTGGCTCAACAGGAATCGCGCGGTGCCGGTGAGATCCGCGCTGAAGCCGCCGCCCAGGTATTTCGCCCCGGCCTGCTCGGCGGCGGGCAGATACTGGTAGCCCGCCAGCTGCGGAACGACCTTGTCGGGAGCGATGCCCAGCTGCGCGCCGATCGACACCGCCGCCTCCGCCTGCTGGTTCTTCAGCTGACCGACGGCATAGTCCTGCACCTTGGCCCAGGTCTTCGCGAACGCGGCATTGCCGGCGAGGAACTTCTTGTCGGCGATGGCGAGGTCGTAGGTCGGGGCACCGGCCGCCGCGGTCTCGGCGCTGCTGGTGACCACTGTGCCGCCCGCCGCGGTGAGTTTGGACAGCGTCGGGTCCCAGACCCAGGCCGCGTCGATCTGATTGCCCTGCCACGCACCGGGAATCGCGTCCGGCGCGAGGTTGATCAGCTCCACCTTGCCGGTGAGCCCGGCCTTGTCGAGTGCGGCGAGCAAGCTGTAATGGGAGGTGGAGCCGAAGGGTGTCGCCACCTTCCTGCCGGCCAGTCCGGCCAACGTGGTGATCGACTTGTCCCGCACGACAAGCGACTCCGAGGTGCCGATCACGTCGTGGATCCAGACCACCTGCACGGGCAGGTTCAGCGGTGCCGACAGTGCCTTGGTGGCGGGGCTGGAGCCGAGCGTGCCGATGTCGAGGCCGCCGGCGCCGAAGGCCTGCACCACATCGGCGCCGGAGGAGAACTGGCTCCAGGTGATCTTCGCGTTCGGCAGGCACGCCTGCAGCAGGTTGCGGTCCTTCACCAGCAGGTCGCCGTTGGGGATGGCCTGGAAACCGAGGCGGACCGTGCTGGTGACACTGGGGTCGGCGGCGAACGGGCAGCTCGCGGCCGCGCCGGTGTCCTCGCGCCCCGACTCCACGCAGCCCGCGGTGACCGCGAGGACGGCGGAGAGCGCGGCCGAGGTCGCGGCGACCTTGCGCAGTGTGGATGTCATGACTTGCCTTTCCATGGAACAGCTTTGGTGCCGATGAACACGATCACCGCGTCGAGCAGCATCGCCGCCACGCCGATCACGATGATGCAGGCGATGGTGAGCGGCGTATTCAGTTGCGTGCCCGCGATATACGCGAGACCGCCGATGCCGGGAATGCCGTTGTTGAGTTCGGCCGCGACGACCGTGGTCCAGGCGAAGGCCGTCGCGATGCGGATGCCGCTGATCACGTTGGGCAGGGTCGCGGGGAGCACGACGAGCGAAACAACCTGTGCGCGACCGGCACCCAGCGCGCGCGCCGCGTTCAGGTAGTCCTGTTTGACGCCGAGCACGCCGTCCAGGGTCGCGATGACGATCGGCGGGAACGCGGCGAGGAACAGCAGCCAGATCTTGGCGGTGTCGCCGATGCCGAACCACACGATCAGCAGACCGATGTAACCCAGCGGCGGCAGGGCGCGCAGAAAGTTCAGGATCGGTTCGGTGACCCACCGCACCGGCGCGACCATCCCCATCACGAACCCGACCAGCGGCCCGACGACGATCGCCGCGCCCACTCCGATCGCGATCCGCTGGAGACTGGCCAGCAAGTGTTCCCACAGGTAGTAGTTCTGCTCGCCGACCACGAATCGATCCACCCCGTCGGCGATCCGATGCGTGGAATTGGCCCGCACGAAGGCATCCCACACCGCCCTCGGCGACGGCAGATACAGCGGATCGACCAATCCGGCCGCCGTCACCACCGTCCAGCCGGCCAGGACGACGCCGAGCGCCACTACCGCGGCCAGCGCCGAACCACCCCGCCGAGGCGCCTTCGCAGTGCTGGGTTTCGCACCGGCCGCTTCGTCGGCGTCCACGGTCGACACCACTGCGGTCACCTCGGCACTCCTCACCTCCGGTGCCGGGCGGATTCGCCCAGCACTGCGAAGGGAGACGCTATCGGCGCAGGTAGCGGTTACGGGAGGTTAAAAGTCGCGATGAGCGGAAGTCGGCGCGGCGGCGTCGATCCGCTGTCGGGTCAGGCGCGCAGGCGTTCCTTGCGCAGGCGATCGACCTCGGGAAGGTCGAGGGGAGCCAGGTCGGTGGCGGGGATACCGAGGGCCTTGGCGATCAGGAGATCGGCCAGCTCGGGGTTGCGGGCCAGCGCGGGGCCGTGCAGGTAGGTGCCGAAGACCGAGCCCTGGACCACACCCTCGGTGCCGTCGCCCACGCCGTTGCCGACACCTCGGGTCACGCGGGCGAGCGGGGTGGCATCGGAGCCCAGAGTCGTGCCACCCCGGTGGTTCTCGAAGCCGGTGAGGGGTGCTTTCAGGCCGGGGACCAGCGGCGTCGTGGTGACCTCGCCGATGGCGCGCACCTTCTGGGGCGAGGTGGTGACGTCGAAAAGGCTCACGCCGTCGACCTTTTCGCCCGCCGAGGTCTCGTACCAGTTGCCGAGCACCTGGATGGCGGCGCAGATGGCGAGCACGGGCGCGCCCTTGGCGGCGGCCTGCTGGAGGCCGGGGTACTTCTGCAGGTGGCGGGTGGCCAGGCGCTGCGCGGAGTCCTCGGCGCCGCCGAGGGTGTAGATGTCGAAGGAATCCGGGACGGGATCAGCGAGGGTGATGTCGATGATCTCGGCGTCGTAGCCCCGCATCCGCAGGCGCTGGCGCAGGACCAGGGCATTGCCGCCGTCGCCGTAGGTGCCCATCACGTCGGGCAGGACGAGGCCGATACGAAGGGTTGACTCGCTCATTTGCGGGCCTCCAGGTCACGGTTGAGATCGCGGAACGCGGTGTAGTTGGCCAGCACCTCGACATGTCCGGGGGGACAGGAGGCGATGGCGCGCACCGGATCCGGGATGAGCGTGTGTTCGACGCCCGCGTAGGTGAGGCGCACGGCGAGATCGGTGGCGCGCTCGCCCGAGGCGACCACCTGCACGCCCTCGAAGTGCTCGAACCGCACGTCCCACAGCCAGGACAGGTCCTCGCCGTCGGGCACCTGACCGTTCACCGCGATCACCAGACCGGCCGAGGCCGGGTCGATCATCGACAGCGCTTCCTGCCAGCCCGCGGGGTTCTTGGCCAGCAGCAACCGCGCGTCGTGGTCGCCGACGGTGACGGTGCGGTAGCGGCCCGCGATCTCGCGCACAGTGCCGGTGGCATCGGTGGCCTTCGCGGGCTCGGCGCCCATCGCGACCGCCGCGGCCACCGCCTGCGCGGCATTGCCGCGATTCGCGCGACCCGGCAGCGCCAGATGCAGCGGAGCGCGGAAACCGTCAGGGCCGCACAGGTCTTCGCCCTCGAGCCACCACACCGGCTGCGGGCGATGGAAATCGGCGCCGGTCGAGCGCCAGTTCTCGCCCTCCCAGACGATCGGCTCGCCGCTGCGCGGACAACTCGTCGCGTCGACGGCCCAGCCGCTGCCCGCCGATACCCACACCACATTCGGGTGGTCGTAGGCGATGGAAGCCACCAGCACGTCGTCACAGTTGGCGATGACGACCGTGTCGGGATGACGCAGCAGCCCGGCACGCAGCTTGCGTTCGATCATGTTGATCTCGCCGACCCGATCGAGCTGGTCGCGGCTCAGATTGAGCAGCACCACGGCGGCCGGATCGAGCGCGTCGCTCACGTGCGGCAGGTGCAGCTCGTCGACCTCGATCGCGGCCAGCGCCACACCCGGGTGCAGGCTGAGCGCGGCCACGATGCCCGCGTCCATATTGGCGCCGTCGGCCTGGGTGGCGACGTCGCCGAGCGTGCCGAGCGCGGCGGTCGTCATCCGGGTGGTGGTCGACTTACCGTTCGTGCCGGTGATCAGCACCGTTCGCCGACCGCGCCCGAGCTGCGTCATGATCGACGGATCGATCTTCAACGCGATCAGGCCGCCGATCATCGAACCCTTGCCGCGACCCGCCTTCTGCGAAGCCCACGACGCTGCCGCCGCTGCTCGCAAGGCCAAGCGCCCACGCACCGAGATGTCTGCCACGCCGCGAGTCTATGTGCGCGCGGTCCGGGCGCGCGTGCGGGAGCGGTGTGAGCTTGTCCGGGTCAGGTCGGCTCGTCGAAAAGGTTGGGCATCCCCTTGGCGTAGCGGTCGGCATCGATGATGCGCAGTGGCTCGAGTTCGGGGGTGCGGCGCAGCCGGAAACCACGGCAGCGCGGCGCCGACGAGCCCGCCACATCGAGCAGCGCGTTCACCGCGGCACGGGCCGACTCGTTGGCGCCCTCCATGGTCGCCAGGTCCACATCGGTGCGCACGTAGTCACCGGCGAGGAAGAGATTCTCGATCGACCCGTGCGCCTCGGGGCGGGCATCCCACGAGCCGGCGGTATTGATGAGCAACGGGTCGGCATTCGCGTTGCGACTGCCCTGCCAGGTGATTCCCGGATCGAGAAACCAGGAATGCACGTCGGCGGGCCGGAGCAATTGTTCACGATCGTTGAGATGGCTGCTCAACTGTGCCCAGACTTCGCGGAAGATCTCCTCGTGGGTGCACGCGGTGGCGGGTTTGCCGTACAGCATTCCCGGCGAATTCCAGTCGGAGATATCGATCGAAAGGCAATCGGCCACCGTGCCGTCGCCGAAGGACGGCAGTTTATCGGTCCACAGCTGATTCTGGCTGATCGAGGTGAGTGACCACGGCGAATCGACATAGGCCGTGTGTCCGCGCGAAATATGCAGGGGCGCACGGAAATAGATCTGTATTCCGTTCATCCAATCGACGAAGAGCCGCTCCGTCGCGGCGAGTTCGGGCGCCACGGCGAGCACCTGCGACGACCACAGTTTTCTCGCGTGTTCCACCGGCAGCGCCACCACGAAATAGTCGGCGTCGACGGTGCGCGCGCCCGTGGCGCCGGTGATCCGGGCCGCCCGGATTCGCCGGTCGCGCACCTCGAGTTCGCTGACCCGTGCGCCGAGTTCGAACCGCACGCCCAGCTCACGCAGGTGCCGCACCCACGGATCGATCCAGGCCGCGTTGGTCGTGTTGTTGAGCACGCGGTCGAGGCCGCCGTCGTTGCCGAGGCCGAGCGGGTTGCCGAGGAACTGTTCGCCCATGCTGCCGATGGTGCGAGTGCTGGCCAGGTTCTCCTTGGCGGCGACCATGATGGATGTCAGCGACCGGGACACGATCGCGCGGAACTCGTGCGAACGTTCGTGCCCGTGCACGAAGTCGTACCAGGAGGTGTGCTCCCACTGGCCGAAGCGGCGGGCATCGCAGCTGGTGTTGAACACCATCAGCCGATTGGCGAAGTACAGGCCTTCGGCCGCCGACATCTTGGCGGTCATGGTGATGGTGGCGGCCAGGGTTTCGCGGATCGAATCCGGCGTCGCCTGCGCGGCGGTGATGCCGTCGGGCAGCGCGAGCGTGATGTCGTCGCCGTCGCGGCGGGAGAACCTGGCCTCGGGCACGGCGATGAGGTTGTTCCACACGCCGTCGGGATTGCCCGGATACGGAATTCGGCGCATCGTGTCGGGCAGGTTCTGATAGAAGCCGGGGAAGAAACGGAACCCGTGCTCGCCGGGCAGATCGGGTCTGCCGTCGCGGCCGGTACCCGGCACCCCCACGCTGCGCGCCTTGCCGCCCAGCGCGCGTGCCTCGTAGACGGTCACCTCGAATCCGCGCTCGGCCAATTCGTGCGCGGCCGTGAGCCCGGCGACACCGCCGCCCAGTACCGCGACCCGGCGCCCCGGTGGCGCGGCGAATCCCGGCGCTCCCGCTACGGCCCCCGCCGATATCACCCCCGCTGCGACCGTGCCACGAAGAAGGTTCCTTCGCGAAACGGGCCACCGCTGTTCCGCCATACGCTGTTCAGCTGCCTTGCTCGAGTATTGCCTGGGATTTGCTACCACTCTAGAGCGCGGCGAAGACCT
Organism: Nocardia sp. NPDC057272; assembly: GCF_042668615.1. Taxonomy (NCBI): domain Bacteria; kingdom Bacillati; phylum Actinomycetota; class Actinomycetes; order Mycobacteriales; family Nocardiaceae; genus Nocardia; species Nocardia sp. NPDC057272. The sequence continues at coordinate 105,597 of NZ_JBHUYK010000022.1, forward strand.
GGCTGTATCGACCTGTGCGTCGTTCGCGAGCTCAAAACCGACCGGTCGCACGGAAACACATCGGGCGACCGGTCACATGCTAGCCAGAGCTCGAGCGGTCATGGGCTGAATTCGGATTCAGGCTCGGGCCAATTCGGGGCTGGGGGCGGGCGACGGTGCCTTCGGGAGGCCCCGGCCAGTGGTTGCCGCGAAGGCGCCCGCGATCACGATCGCCCCGCCGATCAGCGCGGCCACCGACGGCTGTTCGTCGAGGACCACCCAGGCCGCGGCGATGCCGACGACCGGCACGAGCAGCGACAACGGCGCCACGGTGCCTGCCGGATAACGGCTCATCAGATAGGTCCACAGGCCCGAACCGCACACGGTCGCCAGGACGGCGATGTAGGCGACGGCGCCCAGCGCGGGCAGGCCGTCGGCGGAGAACGCGGCGCCAACCGCGCGGAAACCGGTGCCAGGCCCCTCGACAGCCATCGACAGCGCCAGCATCGGCACGACGGGAACCACCGACATCCACAGCGTCAGGTGCAAGGGGTTGTAGCCGGGGGAGTCGGCACCGGCCTGACGGGCGCCGATATTGCCGAACGCCCAGCCGAGGCCACCCGCCAACGTCAGCAGGACCGGCAGCAGGGTGGCGTTGGCCATGCGGTCGGCGCCGATGATGACCATGCCGAACACGGCGACCGCGAGTCCGGCGACCTGCACCGGCCGCAAGCGTTCGCGCAGCAGCACCGCGCCCAGCATCACCGTGAACGGTGCCGAGGACTGCAGGACCAGCGAGGCGAGGCCGGTCGGCATGCCGGTGCGCATCGCCGTGAACAGGAACGCGAATTGCAGAATGCCGAAGCCGGTGCCGTAGAGCAGCAGCCAGCGGGTGCGCACGGCCGGACGCGGAATGAAGATCAGCACGGGGATCGCGATGACGGCGAAGCGCAGCGCGACGAAGAAAAAGGGCGGGAAGTGGTCGAGGCCGATGCGGATGGCCAGGAAGTTCAGGCCCCAGAGCACAACGACGGTCAGTCCGAGCAGGCGATCACGGGAGGTCACGCCCTTATCGTGCGGGCCGCTAAAGATCAGCACAATCGAATAAATATGGAGGGATAACGTAGTTTTACTTCATGTTCTCGATCGAGCGACTGCGCATTCTGCGCGAGCTGGCCGACCGCGGCACGGTCGCCGCCGTCGCCGAGGTGCTGTCGATGACCCCGTCGGCGGTCTCGCAGCAGCTGAAGGTGCTGGCCAGAGAGGCCGGGGTCGCGCTGCTCGAACCGGACGGACGCCGGGTGCGGCTCACCGACGCGGGCCAGGCGCTGGTGCTGCGGGCCGACGACGTGCTCGCCGCGATGGACCGGGCCACCGCCGAGATGGCCCACTACCGGGGCTCACCGCGGGGACAGGTGCGGGTGGCGTCGTTCCCGTCCGGCGCGGCACCGCTGCTGCCACCCGTGCTCGCCACGCTGGCCACCAGCGGGGTCGAACTGGTCGCGGGCGACGAGGACCTCCCGCCGAGTGAGGCGTCGAAACTGCTGGCCGACTACGACATCGTGCTCACCCATCGCGACGAACGCGCGCCGTCGCTGGCCGGGCCGAGATTGTCGGCGCGGGTGCTGATGCGCGAGCCGATCGATGTCGTTGTCGCACCGGATCATCCGCTGGCCGGGCGTTCGTCGGTGCGCCCGGAAGAACTCGCCGAGGAGACCTGGGTAAGCGTGCGCGGCGGGTTCCCGGTCGACGACGTGCTCGAGTCCATCGCCACCGTCACCGGGGTGCGGCCACGGATCGCGCAGCGGCTCAACGAGTTCCGGGTGATCGAAACGCTCGTGGCCTCCGGCTACGGTGTCGCGCTGATGCCGCGCTACGCCGTCGCCCACCCCGACCTGTCGGTGCTACCGCTGGCCGGGGTCCGCGCGGCCCGGGTCTACGAGATCATCACCCGCCCACAGGCGCACCGCAGCCCCGCCATCGCGACGGTGCTCGACGCGTTCGAGGCCGCGGCGCGCGAGGTGATCGCGCGCTGACGGTTCTATCTCAGAACTGACCCGGCTGGTACTGCTGACCCGGGTAGGGCTGGCCTGGCTGATACGGCTGCTGCTGCTGGTGTTGCTGCTGACCGTGGTAGCTGAAGTCGTCGGCGACCATCGCGGCCAGTTCGAGCAGGGCCCGCCTGGTCGGCTTGCTGACCAGTTCGAGGTCGATCTCGGCGCCCTCGGCCAGGTGATCGTCGAACGGGACGATCTGCACGGCACGGGTGCGGTCGAGGAACAGCTTGCGCAGCTGATCCAGGTCGACCGTGGAAGCGCCACGGCGAGAAGCGTTCACGACGACGACGGTGCGTTCGACCAGCTTGGAGTAGCCGTGGTGATCGAGCCAGTCCAGCGTCGCCGACGCGCTGCGCGCACCGTCGATCGCGGGGGAGGTGACCAGCACCAGCGAGCTCGCCATGTCCAGCACGCCCGACATCGCCGAGTGCATCAGGCCGGTGCCGCAGTCGGTGAGAATGATGTTGTAGAACGACTGCAGGATGCCGATGGCCTTGCGGTAGTCGGCCTCGCTGAAGGCCTCCGACACGGCCGGATCCTGTTCGGAGGCAAGCACTTCCAGTCGGCTCGGGGCCTGCGAGGTGTGTGCGCGGACATCCGAGTAGCGGGTGATCTGCTGGTCTTCGAGCAGATTGCGCACCGTCGAACGGGTCTGGCGCGGTACCCGGTGGGCGAGCGTGCCGAGGTCGGGGTTGGCATCGATGGCGATGACGCGGTCACCACGCTGGGACGCGAAGGTGGAGCCGAGACCGACCGTGGTGGTGGTCTTGCCGACACCGCCCTTGAGCGAGAGGATCGCGATCCGGTAGTCGCCGCGCACGGGTTGGTTGACCCGTTCGCCGAGATCGCGGTAGACGACGTCCGCCGCCGACTCGCCCGGGTTGATCACACCGCCGGACACCTTGTGCACAGCCTTGCGCCACCCGCTGCGCGGCGACTTCCGCGCGCGCTTGAGCAGGTTCAGGTCGTTCACCGAATGGCCGGGCTGGCCCGGTGCCTGCATGTGCTGCGGCTGGAACGGCTGCTGTTGCTGGGGGGCCGGTCCGCCGCCCCACTGCTGACCCGGCGGGGGACCGGGCTGGCCGAGCTGGCCGGGGAACTGCCCCTGCTGACCGGGGAACTGTCCCTGATCGGGATGCTGGCCGGGGAACTGCCCCAGCTGTTCCGGCTGCTGACCGGGCGGCATCCCACCCTGCATCGGCTGCTGGTACATCGGCGGCGGCGGAGGCGCCCAGCTGTAGATGGGCTCGGCCTGCGGGCCCTGCTCCTGGGCGGGGAACTGTTGCTGCTGTTCGGGACCGGGGTACGGCTGACCCTCGGCGCCGGGGTGCTGCGGCGGCACGCCGGGTTGCGGCTGCTCGCCCGTCGCGTGCGGACCGGGGTAAGGCTGTTCAGCGCCCGGCTGACCAGGAAGCCACGGCTGCTCGCCCGGCTGACCCGGCCACGGCTGCTGCTCGGGGCCGTTCATCGGCGGCTGCCCGCCATTGTTCTGGTACGGATCCGGCACGGAGTACGGAGCGCCCTGCGCGAACTGGCCCGGCGGCGCGAAACCGGCGGGCTGGTACACGGTCTGGTCGGCGAGGCCGGCCGGGCCGGGCTCCGCGACGGGCTGCTCACCGGTCGACGGCTCGACGGCGTCACCGGTCGGCTCGGCCGCGGTGTCGGCGGGCTCGATGTCGTCCTCGGTCGCGGTCTGCACACCGGAGGGACCGGACGCAGCTTCGGACGCGTCAGCCGACGGACTCTGCAGCCACGGCGGCGAGGTCGGATTATGGTCGTTGTTGGTCACAGTTCCCCCACTTGCTCGCTGAACGAGCAGGAAAGCTCGGCGCTGAATATGCCCTAAAACGCTAACACGGAGGCAATTTTCGCGCGTCGGGGGCAGTAGCTCCCATGCCCCAGAGCGAATTCGAATGCTCCCAGCTCAACCGGTATATCCGGGACGAGGCCGACCGGGCGAACCGAAGTTGTCCACAGGCCCGGGAATCTATCCACAGGCACAGAAGCGGCCGGGACCTCAGGTCCCGGCCGCCATAGAGCAAGCTACTGCGCCGCGCGGTTCACGGCCGAGACGACCGCTCGCAGCGAGGCGGTGGTGATCGAGGTGGCGATGCCGACGCCCCAGACGACCTTGTCACCGATGGCTACCTCGACGTAGGCCGCGGCCTGGGCGTCGTCGCCCGCGGACATGGCGTGCTCGCTGTAGTCGAGGACGCGGACCTCGAAACCGACGGTCGCGATCGCGTCGACGAACGCCGCCAGCGGGCCGTTGCCGGAACCGCTGATCTCCTGCTCGACGCCGTCGACCTTCACAGTCACCACGATCGAGTCGACACCGCCGTCGGTCTCGGCCGCGGTGACCTTCTGCTTGATCCGCTCGAGCGGCAGGATCGGGTTCAGGTACTCGGTGGCGAAGACGTCCCACATCTCCTTGGGCGTCACCTCGCCGCCCTCACCGTCGGTGATCGCCTGGATCGCCTGCGAGAACTCGATCTGCAGCCGGCGCGGCAGCACCAGACCGTGATCGGTCTTCATGATGTAGGCGACCCCGCCCTTGCCCGACTGCGAGTTCACCCGGATGACAGCCTCGTAGGTACGGCCGACGTCCTTGGGGTCGATCGGCAGGTACGGGACCTCCCAGACGATGTCGGCCACATCGGCGCCCTGTGCGTCGGCGGCGGCCTTCATCGCGTCCAGGCCCTTGTTGATCGCGTCCTGGTGGCTGCCGGAGAAGGCGGTGTAGACCAGATCGCCGCCGTAGGGGTGACGCTCGGCCACGGCCAGCTGGTTGCAGTACTCCACCGTGCGACGGACCTCGTCGATATCGGAGAAGTTGATCTGCGGGTCGATGCCGCGCGAGAACATGTTCATGCCCAGGGTGACCAGGCAGACGTTGCCGGTGCGCTCACCGTTGCCGAACAGGCAGCCCTCGATGCGGTCAGCGCCGGCCTGGTAGCCCAGCTCGGCGGCCGCGACGGCGGTGCCACGGTCGTTGTGCGGGTGCAGCGACAGCACGATCGAATCGCGGCGGGCCAGGTTGCGGTGCATCCACTCGATCGAGTCGGCGTACACGTTCGGTGTGGCCATCTCGACGGTCGCGGGCAGGTTGATGATCAGCGGCTTGGCCGGGGTCGGGGCGATGATCGCCGAGACCGCGTCGCAGACCTCGCGGGCGTAGTCGAGCTCGGTGCCGGTGTAGGACTCCGGGCTGTACTCGTAGCGCCACTCGGTGTCGGGGTAGCGCTTCTCGATCTCCAGGCACAGCGACGCCGCGTCGGTGGCGATCTTCTTCACCGCGTCGCGCTCGGCGCGGAAGACCACGCGGCGCTGCAGGATCGAGGTGGAGTTGTAGAAGTGCACGATCACGTTCGGTGCGCCCGCGCAGGCCTGGAAGGTGCGCTCGATCAGCTCGGGGCGGCACTGGGTCAGGACCTGGATGGTGACATCGGCGGGGACCGCGCCGTCTTCGATGATCTCGCGGACGAAATCGAAGTCGGTCTGGCTCGCGGCCGGGAAACCGACCTCGATCTCCTTGTAGCCCATCCGGACCAGCAGGTCGAACATGCGGCGCTTGCGGGCCGGGCTCATCGGGTCGATCAGGGCCTGGTTGCCGTCGCGCAGGTCGACGGCGCACCACGCGGGGGCGCGATCGATGATCTTGTCCGGCCAGGTGCGGTCGGGCACCGTGATCGGTTCGACCTCTTCGGCGAAGGGGCGATACCGGAACGAGGGCATCGAGGAGTTCTTCTGGGTGTTCCAGGCGGGCTGGTCGGCCGGTGCGGGTTTGCCGGGGGCCGAAATGGTGCGCGAAGCGGATACGAATGCGTCAGCCGAGGACATGCAAGTTTCTCCGTGGGTGTGATGGATTCCCGTGAATGGGAGCGGGTCGACCGGCGCGTTGGAACCCCGCGACGGGAGCCGGTCCGTATCAGGACCCGTCGCGGCGGCCGAGAAGAAGAGCCCGCTGCAGCATGATCCTCCGAGCTTACCGCGTGCCCACCCCTGCTTGTAAGCGGCCTGGAGAATCGACCTCACCGATTTCGCTCACCAGTTGACCAGTACGGTTTCCCCCATAACGCACGCTTGTACGGACCTTCGCGTCCGACGAGACGTACCAAAGGAATTCGAATGACTTGGTTACAACAGGTGGCCATCTTCGCCGCGGGTATCGCGGCGGGTGGCATCAATACGATCGTCGGATCGGGCACGCTGATCACCTTTCCCACGCTGCTCGCGTTCGGGTTGCCGCCGGTGACAGCGAATGTGTCGAACACGATCGGGCTCGTCCCCGGCTCGGTGAGCGGGGTCATCGGCTATCGGCGGGAACTGGAAGGACAGCGGTCCCGACTGCTGCAGCTGGGCACCGCGTCGCTACTCGGCGGCATCACCGGCGCGATCCTGCTGCTGACGATGCCCGCGGCGGCGTTCAAGGCGATCGTCCCCGTCCTCATCATCGTCGCGCTGATCCTCGTCGTCGTGCAGCCGCGACTGGCCGCGTGGGTGAAGCGGCGCCGGGCGGACGGCGCGTCGGCGACGCCGGAACACGGCGGGCCCATTCTGCTGGTCGCGGTCTTCGCCACCGGCATCTACGGCGGCTACTTCGGGGCCGCCCAGGGCGTGCTGCTGATCGGTCTGCTCGGGGTGTTCGTGCACGAGGACATCCAGCGGCTCAACGGCGTGAAGAACGTGCTCGCCCTGATCGTCAACGGGGTGTCGGCGGTGATCTTCATCGCGATCGCCGAGGTGGACTGGCAGGTGGTCGCGTTGATCGCGATCGGCTCGATCATCGGCGGGCAGCTCGGCGCGAAGGTCGGGCGGAAGTTGTCGCCGAATGTGCTCAGAGGGGTGATCGTGGTGGTCGGCACCATCGCGGTGGTCCGCCTGCTCACCAGCTGAGGTCCCGGTAGCCTCACGCGCTCGTCGTGACTTGTGACAAATGTGGTCGCCACCGGGCGATCCTTCATGTTGCGGGGTATTCTTCGCGTCGGCCATGCGTGATGAGGGAGGTGGCCTGGTGCACAGACGTGCCTTTTTCAAGGCGGCGGGACTGGCGGCTGTTGCCGGTGCCGTGGGAACGACGCTGGCGAGCGCGCCCGCTTCGGCGGATCCGCGCCAGGCGATGTTCCAGTCCTGGGTGCCGGAGATCTTCGCGCCGATTCCGGACGCGCCCGCGCACACGCAGGCCATCGTGATCGGATCCGGCTTCGGCGCCGCCGTGACCGCGCTGCGCCTGGCCGAGGCCGGGATCGCCAACACCGTGCTCGAGCGCGGTTCGCACTGGCCCAACGACCCGTGGCGCGAGATCTTCACCGGCGACGACCTGCCCGACGGTCGCGGATTCTGGCATCGCACCAGCTTCACCGGCGTCACCAAGGTGCCGATGAGTTTCAGCGCGTTCGGCGGCGTGCTGGATGTGACCGAATATTCCGGGATCGACGTGTGGCGCGCCGCCGCGGTCGGTGGCGGCTCGGTGATCTTCAGCGGGGCGATGGTTGCTCCGCAACGCAGACTGTTCGACCAGGTCTTCGGTGGCGTCGTCGATTACGGCGAGCTGGAGAGCGTCTACTACCCGCGGGTGCGCCAGATGCTGCGGCTCGACACGATGCCGGCCGACATCTACAACTCCGCGCCGTTCGCGCACTCGCGCGCCTGGGACGACCAGGTGCGCGCGGCCGGATACCAGCCGCTGCCCAACGACTCGATCTTCACCTGGGACGTGCTGCGCAGCGAGCTCGCGGGCACCTCCCGCGCATCCGCCACCTCTGCCCGCTCGAACCTCGGCAACTCCAACGGCGCCAAGTTCGACCTCAACCAGAACTACCTGCGCTACGCCCGCGAGACCGGCAAGTCCCAGGTGTTCCCCGGCCACCGCGTCGACGCCATCGCCCAGGAGGCGAGCGGCAGGTTCGTGGTGGCCGTATCGAAGCTGGCCCCGACCGGTCAGGTGCTGAGCACCCGCAACCTGACCTGCGACAAGCTGTTCCTCGGCGCGGGCTCCATCGGTACTTCGGAGCTGCTGGTCCGCGCCCAGGCCACCGGCACGCTGCCCAACCTCAACGAGCACATCGGCGACGGCTTCGGCACCAACGGTGACGTGGTGCTGGCCCGCGGCGCGAGCGCTATCGCGGGCCAAGGCCAAGGTGTGCCGAGCGCCAGCCGGATCTACGACGAATCCAGCGTCCCGCTCACCCTGGAGAACTGGTACATCCCCGGCATCCCGTTCGAGACCGGCGCGCTGGCCTCGCTCGGCATGGTCCTCGACCCGACCCGTGCCCGTTTCGGCTACCACGCGGCGTCGGGCGGTGTCGGCGTGAACTGGTCGGCGGGCACGCAGAACGCGGTCGCCGGGGCCGCTCGTGCGGTCGACCACCGGATCGCCGAGCGCGCGGGCGCGGTCGCCGAGTACGGCGCGCTGGGCTACGACGCCAACGCCCAGTTCACCGCGCACCCGCTCGGCGGCGCGGTCCTGGGCAAGGCCACCGACGCCTTCGGCCGCGTCCACGGACACCCCGGCCTCTACGTGATGGACGGTGCCGCGATTCCCGGCAGCACCGCGACGGTCAACCCGTCCCTGACCATCACCGCACTGGCGGAACGCAACATCGAGGCCGTCCTGCGCGGCTGAACACGCCACCGACCGGCGTCGGCAACTCCCCTCGCGGCGTCGGTCGACCAATTAGCGTGGGCAGCGATGTCAAGGCCGACCTACGCGGCGCCGACCGCCAGATATTCAGGAGCAACAGTGGCTTCACCGGGGATCGAACGGGTCGAGGCCCTGCCGGACGTGCGCTCGAAAACGCCGACCTTGCGCACCGACATCCTCATGCTGATCCTCGCGATCATCTCGGTGGTGCTGGTCGTGTGGATCACCTTCTTCGACGTCAGCGGCCCGACCTACCACGCGATCGTCATCGTCGACACGTCGATCTGCGCGATCTTCCTCGTCGAGTTCGTCTGGCGCTGGCGGCGGGCGGGCTGGCCGTGGTCGTTCCCGTTCATCTACTGGTACGAAGTCCTCGGCATGATCCCGGTGACCAGCCCGCTGTTCCGCGGGTTCCGGCTGCTGCGCATCGTGGTGATCTTGATCCGGCTCGGCCGGGTGGCCGATCGGGCGCTGGGGGAGCGGGTCACCGCGACGATCGTCAACCGGTTCGTCGGCACGATCGTCGACGTGATCAAGCGCCCGATGACGATCGCGATCCTCGACGAGGTCTCCAAGGTCCTGCGCGCGGGCCATTACACCCAGAACATCGCCGCCGCGCTGGAGGAGAACCACGCCGAGGTCGACCAGCTGATCATGGACCTGATCAAGAACGACCCGCAGACCGGCAAACTGCGTTACGTCCCGTTCCACGACGACATCATCCGGCTCGTCGCCGACACGGTCTACCGGATGCTGCGCCAGCTGCTCGACGACCCGCGCACCGACGAACTGGTCGCGGACATGCTGCGGGAGAACCTCGACCAGATCAATGACGCCGTGCGCGCCGGGGTGCGGGTCCCGCCCTCGCACCGAGGGGCGACGCCCGCCGAGCACGGCGTGCGCCACCACCTCGGTCAGATCAAGCGTGCCTGATCTGGTCGCGCGGCTGGGCGAAGCGCAGGGTCTCGAAGATCACCAGCGCGGCCAGCAGCGCGCACAGCACGGCGAGCGAGGCGAGCGCGGGCAGGTGCGCGGCGATCGGGATCAGCGCGAACAGTAGGGCCGCGGTGATCACGCGCGCGATCGACACCGATTTGGTGGCAAAGTACTTCGCCGCGACGACGCCGAGGATGAACAGCGCCGGTCCGGCGTAGAGCGCGCCGAGCGGGATGCCGTAGAGCGGGTCGGTGAGTGTGTGGTGCGAGGAGTCGCCGACGTAGTACAGCACCTTCTTCAGCCCGAGCGAGAGAGCGATGACGCCCACGATCATCGGGAAATGCCCGTAGGTGTAGCTGTTCTGCGCGATCTTGATCTGGTGCGCGCCCCTGGCGTGGGCGAAGCTGTGCTCGATCGAGATCGCGGCCACGTCGAAGTAGAGCCACCACAGCAGACCCGACACCGCGAGCCCGAGCATCGAGCCGAGCGCGATCGGCCAGGAGATCGGGAGTCCGGCCACCCCGATGCCGATCGAGACGATCGATTCGCCGAGCGCCACGATGACGATCAGGCCGTAGCGTTCGGCGAAGTGCTTGGCCGAATTGATCCGCCAGTCCGTGCCGGCGATGGCGGTCCACGCCATGTCGCCGACGATGGCGGCGATCCACAGCAGGATCTGGGTGAGGCCGGTGGTCATCGCCGCGATCACCAGCAGCGTGGTGCCGATGGTGATCGAGCCCAGCGCCCAGCGCAGCAATTGCCCGCGCAGCTGGGAGTCCTCGGAGCTGATCGCCCAGAAGATGCCGACGTGCACCAGCCGCACCACCAGGTAGGCGATGGCGAAGACCAGCGGGCCGAACCAGCCGCCGTCCAGATCCTCGAACGCCTCGGGAATCGTGAGCGCGGCGATGAACGCACCGCCCATCGCGACGAACATGCCGACGCGGGCGATGCCCTCGTCGGCGCGCACCACATTGCCCAGCCACGAGTAGGCGATCCACAGCCACCACATCAGGGCGAGGACCAGCGTGGCCCGCAACATGTTCGCGGCCGTTGTGTCGTCGGCGGCCAGGTCGGTGACCATCGTGAAGGCGAAGACGATCACCAGGTCGAAGAACAATTCGAGCTGGGTCACCGAGCTGTCAGCGGTGACCGGACGGAACCGGGGCCGTCGATTTCCGATCATGGCGACAATCGTCGCACCCCCGGCCACGATTCGCGCGCGGCGCCGATTGTTTCGCGGACGGCGCAACTAGCCGACCGCGAAGCCCCCGACCTCTGGATACCGCTCGGCGAAGTCGATGAAGTTCGCGACCGTCTCGTCGTGCAGTTTGCGCAGGCTTCGGTTGAACAGGATGCCCGGAATGGGCAGCGGAAGGGAGAGTTCTACGTGGTAGTCGACCTCGGTGCCCTCCGGGGTGTCGACCAGTTCGATCCAGCCGCCGCCCTTGGACCCGCGACTGCTGTCGACGACCCGCCACTCGGACCGGTACTGCTCCCAGGAGTATTCGAGCACCTGGGCGTCGGAGTTACCCATGAAGTGGGCGGTGGCGAAAACTCGGCGCGGCCTGCCGTCGGCATCGCGCGGCCCGACCCGGACATCACTGAGCGAGGTCGACCACTCCGACATCAGGTCAACGGCCAGTAGTGCGTCCATCACTTGGTCGATCTCGGCGTCAACGGTGAATCGGATGTCGATCTTCGAGCGCATCTGTGTCTATCCTCCGAACCCCCGCAGCTTTCGCGCCCGATTGTGCACAGTGGTACCAGTGATCGTCAACACGTCTATGGTCTGGACAAATGACCGGGTCAACTGCTTATCACACGCTCGACGGCCGTTTCGATGAGTGCCATGCTCTGCTCCTCGGTGAAGATTCCGGGCAGTGTGAGGTGTTCGACGATGAGCCAGTTGAGCGCCAGATAGAGCAGTAGTACCGACTCCGCGTCGCCGGGCATGCCGGACGCCAGATGGTTGCGGACGTTGAAATCGATGTCGGCCCGGACGCGTTCGGTGAGCACCGTGCGCAGTTCGGGACGCCGGGTTGCCTCGAGTCGTAGTTCGAGCAGCGCGAGATAGGCCTTGCGATGCGATTCGATGCGCCCGACCACCTCTTTCATCAGCGTGGTGATGTTCTCGAGGTCCTTCGGGCCGTCGCTGACCAGGGCCATCGTCTCCTCGCTCGGCTGCACCACCTCGTAGAAGCGGACGCCGGCCTGGGTGAGCAGCTCGTCGCGATTGGCGAAGTAGTTCGACGCCGTGCCTGCGGGGACGGCCGCCTGTTTGTCCACCGCGCGGAAGGTGAGGCCGCGGGCGCCCTCGTCGGCGAGGACCTCGATGGCCGCGTCGAGCAGGGCTTGCCGACGTTCGGGATTAGTTCGCACTTGACACCACTCCATTCGTAGTACTACGTTGAAACCACTTCAAACAGAGTACAACACCTGAGGCGGTAACCATGCGAAAGCTTGTCTACTACATCGGCGTCTCCCTCGACGGCTACATCGCGGGCTCCGGCGGCGAGGTCGACTTCTATCCGACACCGCAGAACTATGTGGAGTGGATGATGGACGAGTTTCCCGACTCCATCCCGACCCACCTGCGCGCGCACTTCGGCATGGACCCCGACCTGCCTGCCAAGAACTGGGACACCGTGCTGATGGGGCGCGGCACCTACGTGCTGCCGGACGAGCACGTCGAGAGCCCGTTCTCGCACCTGAAGCAGTACGTCATCTCGTCCACACTCGACCAGGCCGACCATCCCGGGGTCGAGGTCGTCTCCGGTGATCCCCTCGAACTGGTGCGCGAGCTCAAGCAGCGCGAGGGCGGCGACATCTGGCTGTGTGGCGGCGGGAAGCTGGCCGGGCAGCTGCTCGACGAGATCGACGCGATGATCATCAAGAGCTATCCGATCGTCGCGGGCGAGGGCATCCCGGTCTTCACCGGCGTCTTCAAACCGACACAGTTCGCTCCGGTGCGGCGCAAGGAATTCGACAACGGCACGCAGGTCACCTGGTTCGATCGAGCGTGAATTCCGTGGTTATCCACAGGTGACAAGCCTGTGTCGTTTTCCACAGGCAGGGCAGGTAGCAGCAAAACCGGTGGCCCGGGCCCGGTACTCTTGGTCGCTGATACCAATCTGACACTCGATCGTGAAGGACCTGCTGTGGCTCTCGTAGTTCAGAAGTACGGAGGATCCTCGGTGGCTACCGCCGAGCGGATCCGGCGCGTCGCTGAACGGATCGTGGAGACCAAGAAGCAGGGGCACGATGTAGTCGTCGTGTGCTCGGCCATGGGCGACACGACCGATGAGTTGCTCGATCTCGCGGAGCAGGTGGCCCCGGCGCCGCCTGCTCGCGAGATGGACATGCTGCTCACCTCGGGCGAGCGCATCTCGAATGCCTTGGTGGCCATGGCTATTCACACGCTCGGCGCCGAAGCTCGCTCGTTCACCGGCTCGCAGGCCGGCGTGATCACCACCGGCGCGCACGGCAACGCCAAGATCATCGACGTGACCCCGGGCCGCCTGCAAGAGGCGCTGGCCGAGGGGCAGATCGTGCTGGTGGCCGGCTTCCAGGGCGTGAGCCAGGACAGCAAGGACGTCACCACGCTGGGCCGCGGCGGCTCCGACACCACCGCCGTCGCGCTGGCCGCGGCGTTGAAAGCCGATGTCTGCGAGATCTACACCGACGTCGACGGCATCTTCTCCGCCGACCCGCGCATCGTCCCCGACGCCCAGAAGCTCGACAAGATCTCCTACGAGGAGATGCTCGAGATGGCGGCCTGCGGGTCGAAGGTGCTCATGCTGCGCTGCGTGGAGTACGCGCGCCGCTACAACGTTCCCGTTCATGTTCGGTCGTCCTACACCGACAAGATCGGCACCACTGTTTTCGGATCGATGGAGGACATTCCCGTGGAGCAGGCAATCCTGACCGGCGTCGCACACGACCGCAGCGAGGCCAAGGTGACCGTCGTCGCCCTGCCCGACGAGCCGGGCTACGCGGCCAAGGTGTTCCGCGCGGTGGCCGACGCCGAGATCAACATCGACATGGTGCTGCAGAACATCTCCAAGGTCGACACGGGCAAGACCGACATCACCTTCACCTGCCCCAAGACCGACCTGGTCCGCGCGGTGCAGAAGCTCACCGAGCGCCAGGACGAGATCGGCTTCGCCGAGATCCTCTCCGACGACCACATCGGCAAGGTCTCCCTGGTCGGCGCCGGGATGAAGTCGCACCCGGGCGTCACCGCCACCTTCTGTGAGGCGCTGGCCAACGCGGGCGTCAACATCGACCTGATCTCCACCTCCGAGATCCGGATCTCGGTGCTCGTGCGTGACACGGAACTGGATGAAGCGGTGCAGGTGTTGCACAAGGCATTCGATCTCGGCGGCGACGAGGCCGCTGTCGTCCACGGCGGAACGGGGCGTTAAGCAATGGGTGTACGTGTAGGTGTTGTCGGTGCGACCGGTCAGGTCGGCGCCGTCATGCGCAAACTTCTCGAAGAGCGCAACTTCCCGGCCGACGAGGTGCGGTTCTTCGCATCCTCGCGTTCGGCGGGCAAGACGCTGCCCTGGCGCGGCGGCGAGATCGTCGTCGAGGACACCGAGACGGCCGATCCGTCGGGTCTCGACATCGCGCTGTTCTCGGCCGGCGCCACCATGTCGCGTGTGCAGGCCCCGCGCTTCGCCGCGGCGGGCGTCACCGTGATCGACAATTCCTCGGCATGGCGCAAGGACCCCGATGTGCCGCTGGTGGTGTCGGAGGTCAACCCCGAGGCCACCCGCAACCTGCCCAAGGGCATCATCGCGAACCCGAACTGCACCACGATGGCCGCGATGCCGGTGCTCAAGCCGCTGCACGACGTGGCCGGTTTGCAGCGCCTGATCGTGTCGTCCTACCAGGCCGTTTCCGGCTCCGGTCTGTCCGGTGTCGAGGAGCTCGCCTCGCAGATCCGCGCCGTGTCCGCCGACGCGGAGAAGCTGGTGCACGACGGTTCGGCCGCTGAGTTCCCCGCGCCGAACAACTACGTCGCGCCGATCGCCTTCAACGTGATCCCGCTGGCCGGTGCGCTGGTCGACGACGGTTCCTTCGAGACCGACGAAGACCAGAAGCTGCGCAACGAGAGCCGCAAGATCCTCGGCCTGCCCGACCTGCTGGTGAGCGGTACCTGCGTGCGGGTCCCGGTCTTCACCGGGCACTCGTTGTCGATCAATGCCGAATTCGCCGAACCGATTTCGGTGCTGCAGGCCAAGGAACTGCTGGCCAAGGCGTCGGGCGTGCGTTTGGTCGACGTGCCGACCCCGCTGGGCGCCGCAGGGCAGGACGACTCTCTCGTCGGGCGGATCCGCCAGGATCCGGGCGTGCCGAGCGGTCGCGGTCTCGCGCTGTTTATCTCGGGTGACAACCTGCGAAAAGGTGCTGCGCTCAACACGATTCAGATCGCGGAAGTGTTGCTCGAGAACCGTTGATTCGGTAGTCCTGGGTGTGGGGCCGGGGCCTCGGGGTTTGGTAGTCCCGAGGCAGGTTGTGTGGCAGAGCTCGGGGTTTGAGTAGTCCCAGGCGGGTTTGACGCTGTGTTTGTTGGAGCGCTGGCGCGCTCGAGTCGCGGCCCCGAGGGGCCGCCGGTTAGCCACCGGGGCTTGCTCCTTCGTCGCC
>NZ_JBHUYK010000023.1:0-79737 GCF_042668615.1 Nocardia sp. NPDC057272
TAAGGCCCCCTACAGACCATGGGGTTGATAGGCCAGAATTGGAAGCCAGGTAACTGGTGTAGGTGACTGGTACTAATAGGCCGAGGGCTTACTACAAAGGTGTTACGCGTCCACTGTGCGGTTTCTGAAACAACAGACACTGCAGCAAACCTGATCAACAGGTCCCATAGATAGATATGGGGTGTGTTGGTTGGGGAGCGCTGTCTAGTTTCATAGAGTTACGGTAGTTATAGCGGTGGGGAAACGCCCGGTCCCATTCCGAACCCGGAAGCTAAGGCCACCTGCGCCGATGGTACTGCACTCGACAGGGTGTGGGAGAGTAGGACACTGCCGGAACATCATTGCGAAAGGCCCTCCAACTTCGGTTGGAGGGCCTTTTTGCGTTCCCGGGAACCGCGAGGGACCACTCTGTGCGATTCCTGTGTGGGCCAGGTCACCCTGGAGTATGTTGTCGAGAACAACATTCGCTCCAGCTCAACCGCCTACAGGCGGTGGTTCCACGAAAGGCCCACGCTCATGCGTCAGGGGATCTTCGGCATCGCGGCCGTCTCGATCGCACTTCTCACTTCGCTCACCGCCTGCGGCGACGACACTTCGAACTCCTCGGGAGATGGCGGCGCCAAGATCGGCGTCATCCTGCCCGACAGCAAGACCTCGGCGCGGTGGGAGACGGCGGATCGCAAGTATCTTCAGCAGGCGTTCGACGCCGCGGGGATCAAGGCCGACATCCAGAATGCCCAGGGCGACAAGAACGCCTTCCAGACGATCGCCGATCAGATGATCACCAACGGCGCCTCCGTACTGATGATCACCAACCTCGACAGCGGTACCGGCAAGGCGGTCATCCAGAAGGCCAAAGCCCAGGGCGTGACCGTGATCGACTACGACCGGCTGACCCTCGGCGGCGGCGCGCCGTATTACGTGTCGTTCGACAACGTGAAAGTCGGACAGCTCATGGGCGAGGGCCTGGCGAAGTGCCTGGCCGACAAGCAGGCCGCCAAGCCGGTCGTCGCCTACCTCAACGGCGGTCCGACGGACAACAACGCCGCGCTGTTCAAGAGCGGGTACGACGGCGCGCTGAAGCCGAAGTTCGACGCGGGCGAGTACGTGAAGGGGCCGGATCAGGCTGTCCCGGAATGGGACAACACCAAGGCGGGCACCATCTTCGAACAGATGCTCACCGGCACGCCGAACCTCGGCGGCACCGTCGCGGCCAACGACGGGCTGGCCAACGCGGCCATCGCGGTGCTGAAGAAGCAGAAGCTGAACGGGCAGATCCCGGTGACAGGTCAGGACGCCACGGTCCAGGGTCTGCAGAACGTCCTGGCCGGTGATCAGTGCATGACCGTGTACAAGGCGATCAAGCTCGAGGCCGCCGCCGGCGCGAAGCTGGCGATCGCGCTGGCCAACGGGGAGAAGGGCGAGGCGCCGAGCACCGTCGACGATCCCGAGGCGAAGTCGAAGGTGCCTGCGGTGCTGCTCGAGCCGAAGGCGATCTTCAAGAACAACGTGAACGACGTCGTCGCGGACGGCTTCGTCGACAAGGCCGAGCTGTGCACCGGTGAGTTCACCACGCTCTGCGCGGACAACGGCGTCCGCTGATGACCGACACCCCGCTCATCGAATTACGCGGATTAGAGAAGAGTTTCGGTCCGGTCCATGTCCTGCACGATATCGACTTCTCCGCCTACCGCGGTGAGGTGACGGCTCTCGTCGGCGATAACGGCGCCGGCAAGTCGACTCTGGTCAAATGCATCGGCGGCACCCATGCGATCGATGCGGGCGAGGTGCTGTTCGACGGTGAGCCGGTGCAGATCGGCAATCCGAGAGATGCGGCCGAACTGGGGATCGAGATCGTCTACCAGGACCTCGCGCTCTGCGACAACCTCGACATCGTGCAGAACATGTTCCTCGGCCGGGAGAAGAAGCACGGCCTCGTGCTCGACGAATACGGCATGGAGGAGCTCGCGGGCGCGACCCTGGCCGGGCTGTCGGTGCGCACGGTGAAGTCCGTGCGTCAGAAGGTGGCCAGCCTGTCCGGCGGACAACGCCAGACCGTGGCCATCGCCAAGGCCGTGCTGTGGAACAGCAAGGTGGTGATTCTGGACGAGCCGACCGCGGCGCTCGGCGTCGCCCAGACTCAGCAGGTCCTCGAACTGGTGCGCCGCCTGGCCGACAAAGGTCTCGCGGTGGTGCTGATCTCGCACAACATGAACGACGTCTTCGCGGTCTCGGATCGGATCGCGGCGCTGTATCTGGGCCGGATGGCCGCACAGGTACGGACCGCCGATGTGACGCATTCGCAGGTCGTCGAACTGATCACCGCCGGCCGCAGCGGGAGTCTCGGAATCGGAGTGCAGGCATGAGCGCGGTTGTCACGGACAAGGCCACCGAGCCTGCCGCACCGGTGACCGAGCTGGTCACCGGCTATGTCGCGCGGATTCGTGGCGGCAACATGGGTGCGTTGCCCTCGGTCATCGCGCTGGTCGTGCTGTCGGTCGTCTTCTGGATCGCGCGGCCGGTGTTCATGACCCAGGGCAACATCGCGAACCTGCTCACCCAGGGCGCCGCCATCGCGGTGATCGCCATGGGCTTGATCTTCGTGCTGCTGCTCGGGGAAATCGATCTGTCGGCGGGCTTCACCAGCGGTGTGTGTGCCGCGGTGCTCGCGGTCCTGCTCACCGACAAGGGCTGGCCCTGGTACGCGGCGGTGTTCGTCTCGTTGCTCACCGGTGTGGTGATCGGGCTGACCATCGGCGCGATCGTGGTGAAGATCGGGGTGCCGTCGTTCGTCGTGACGCTGGCCGCGTTCCTGGCGCTGCAGGGCGTGGCACTGAAGATCATGGACAACGGCCGCAACATCTCCATCCACGACGAGACGATCCTGGCGATCGCCAACAAGAATGTCCCGCCGCTGCTCGGCTGGGTCATGTACCTGGTGCTGGTGGGCGGGTTCTCGTTGGTGCAGTACCGAAAGTTGCGGGCGCGCACGACGCTCGGGCTGACCGGTGAGACGGCACCGGTGGTCGCGTTGCGGATCGCCACTGTCGCGGTGGTCGCCGGGATAGCGGTGCTGGTGCTCAACGACGAGCGCAGCCGCAATCCGGAGGTCAACTCGCTACAGGGCATGCCGATCGTGGTGCCGATCATCATCGCGCTGTTGCTGTTGTGGACGTTCGTGCTCAATCGCACCTCGTTCGGCAGGCATGTCTACGCGGTCGGCGGCAGCGTGGAAGCGGCTCGGCGGGCGGGCATTCCGGTCGACCGGATCAAGATCAGCGCCTTCGTGCTGTGCTCGACGATGGCCGCTGTCGGCGGTTTGATCGCGGCCTCGCGGGCCAACTCGGTCGATCCGAACACCGGCGGTTCCGATGTCCTGCTCACCGCCGTCGGTGCGGCGGTGATCGGTGGGACCAGCCTGTTCGGTGGTCGTGGCCGGATGCTCGACGCGGTACTCGGTGCCGCGGTGGTCGCGGTGATCAACAACGGGATGGGCCTGATGGGCTACAGCGCGGGCACGAAATTCGTTGTGACAGGATTTGTCCTGCTGCTCGCGGCGGGGGTGGACGCGCTGTCGCGCAAGCGTTCGCTGCCAGGAAGTTGACCATCGACCGGGAAGGTAGGGCCGGATGAGGGCTGCACCCGCCCCGGACGAGATCCGAACACGCAATCTCGCCGTGCTGCTGCGCCACGTCCATCTGAGTGGCCCGGTCTCGCGAGCGGAGCTGGCCGAGCGAATGGGCCTGAACCGCAGCACAATTCTGGCGCTGACCACCGATCTGGCCGCCGCCGGGCTGGTGAGTGAGGAACTGCCACGCCAGACCGGGAAGGCCGGTCGGCCGTCGCTGGTGGTGCGGCCGGAGTCGGAGCGGGTGTTCGTGCTCGCGTTGGACGTCGGTGCGGACCGGCTCGCGGTAGCGCGGGTCGGTCTGGGCGGTGTGATTCTCGACCGGCGTGAAACACCGCGTGACAGCGCGGCTTTCGATCCCGACGAGGTGATCGAATCCCTGGCGGTGCTGGCCGAGACGATGATCGGCACGGCAGGACGCGACAGTGTCTGCGTGGGTGTGGGTCTCGCGTTCTGCGGGATGGTTCGGCAGGGCGACGGTGTGGTGCGGTACGGGCCGAACATCGGCTGGGTGGATGTGCCGGTGGGCGCGAAACTGTCCGAGCGGCTCGGCGTTCGGGTCGTGGTCGGCAACAACGCGAATCTGGGAGCCCTCGCCGAGCGTGAGCGCGGTGTCGGTGCGGGGGTGTCGGATCTGATCTACCTGCACGGTGAGGTCGGCATCGGTGGCGGCGTCATCATGGGTGGTGAGCTGCTCGGTGGTGAGGGCGGCTACGGCGGCGAGGTCGGGCACATGATCGTCAACCCCGGCGGGCGGACGTGCCGGTGTGGTTCACGTGGCTGCCTGGAGGCCGAGGCGGGGGAGCTGGCGTTGATCGCGCTGGCGGGGCGTGCCGGCCTCACCGGCCGGGCGGCGGTCGAGGCGATCGTCGACGCGGCGGCTCGCGGTGACGCGGTCGCCCGCGACGCGTTGCACCAGGTCGGGGACTGGCTCGGTTACGGGGTGGCCAATCTCGTCAATATCTTCAACCCCACGATGGTCGTGTTCGGTGGTGTCCTGCGCGAGATCTACCTCGCCTCGGCCGCGCAGGTCCGCAGCCGGTTGGCGGTGAACGGACTACTCGCCGTCCGCGAACGTGTTCGCCTGCGGACCTCCGCGCTGGCCGACGACGCTCCGCTGATCGGGGCCGCGGAACTGGCCTTCGCCGACGTGCTGACCGACCCGCTGCAGACACTGGCGCGTAGCTCCGGCAGGTGATCGATCGGCGCCGGTCTCGCGACTATCGTGAAGGAATGGCGACCACAAGGATCGGCACGCAGATCAATGCGCCGCGCTCGACCGTCTACCGCCTGATGCTGGACGCCGACGCGGTCGCGGCCTGGATGCCCCCGCCCGGGATAACGGCCGAAGTGCATCGGTTCGAGCCGAAGGAGGGCGGATCGTTCTCGATCACCCTCACCTATGACGAGCCCACGGCCACCGGCGAGACGCGGCCGCCGCACCGCGACGCCTGTTTCGGGACCTTCCGCACGCTGGTGCCGGACGAGCAGATCATCGAGGTGCTGGAATTCGTCACCGAGACCCCGGACATGACCGGTGCGCAGACGGTGACGTTCACCCTGACCGACGCCGACGGCGGCACCCACCTCGATACGGTGCACGAGGGGGTTCCGCCGGGACTGAGCCCCGCCGACAACGAGAGAACCTGGCACCAGTCGTTGTCGAAACTGACTGCACTGGCCGAGCGGGAATCGCGCGACTGACCGCGGACCGCGCGGAGACGTGCCCTTCAAATCATAGAAACGCTAATGGTGTTCGGGGGCGTTCGCGGTTGCTTGAATTCGTCTATGCACCGACCGAACACCTTTCGACCCGGCCTACGGGGCCGCGCCACCGCCGCACTCCTCGCGATGGCAACCGTTGCGACGCTCGGCCTGACCGGCTGCGCGCAGGGCAACGACGCACCGGTCGGCACCCCCGACGCGCCACTGCCGACCGAGGTTCCGCCGGGGACCACGCTCGTCGTCGCCGATCAGTCGGAACGCCTGCAATCGGCGCTGCGGCTGTCCGGCGAACTGGACAAGCTGCCGTTCAAGATCGAGTTCGCGAACTTCGTCGGCGGCCCGGCCATCCTCGAGGCCTTCCGGGCAGGCGCGGCCGACGTCGGTCAGGTCGGCGATGTGCCGCCGATCCATGCTCTGGCCGCGGGCCAGGACGTGCCGATCATCGGCTCCTATCAGACCAACCCCCAGGCACTGAAACTCGCTGTGGCGCCGGGCCGTTCGATCAGCAAGCTCACGGATCTGAAGGGCAGGAAGATCGCCTACGCCGAGGGCACCGCCCAGCAGGCGGCGGTGTTGAAGGCGCTCACCAAGGCGGGTCTGAAGCCCACCGATGTGGAGCTGGTCCGGCTGCAGCTGGCCGAGTTCCCTGACGCGGTCCGCACCGCTCAGGTCGACGTCGCGCCGCTGATCGAACCCAACGTGACCCGGTTCCTCCGCACCGAGGGCGCCTCGCTGATCCCGGACTCGGAGACCACGGGCATCTACAGCGGCCTCGCCTACCTGTACGCGCGCCGGGCGGTGGTCCAGGATCCGGCGAAGGCCGCCGCGACCCGTGCTCTGGTCGGCGCGTTCGTGCGGGCCTGGCAGTGGACCAACACCCATCGCGAGGAATGGGCCACCCGCTACTACGTCGGAAGCCAGAAGGTCAGCGCCGACGACGCCAAGCGGATCGTCGAATCGCTGGGCACCTACACCTTCCCGCACCTGGATCAGCAGTTGATCGCCCGGCAGCAGACCACCATCGACGCGATCGACGCCGTGGGCGAACTGCCGAAGAAGATCAAGGCCGTCGACGGGTTCGACCTGCGCTTCGACGCCGCGGTCACCGAGGCCGTCACCGCCAGCGGGGCCTCGTTCGCACCGGCGGCGAGCTGATGGCCACCATCGATGCCGGGGCACTGCGCAAACTCCGGACCAGCACGGCCCCGGTCGAAGCGCTCGCCCCGCGTGGCCGAGGCCGGCGCACACTGGGACCGGGCAAGCCGATCCCGTTCGGGTTCGCCCTCGGGCCGGTTCTGCTCATCGGCACCTGGGTTGTCGGCTCCGCGATCGGGGCCATCGACCCGGAGACCCTGCCCGCGCCGTGGACGGTCGCGCAGACCGCGGGTGAGCTGATCGCCGACGGCCGGTTGCAGTCCAACCTGCTGACCTCGTTGCAGCGTGCCGTGATCGGCCTCGTGCTCGGTGTGGCGATCGGCGTGGTGCTCGCGCTGGTCGCGGGGCTGAGCCGGATCGGTGAGGCCGTCGTCGACGGTCCGGTGCAGATCAAGCGGGCGATCCCGACGCTGGCACTCATCCCGCTGTTCATCGTCTGGTTCGGGATCGGCGAGCAGATGAAGCTGATCGTGATCACCACCAGCGTGCTCATTCCGATCTACATCAATACCCACGCCTACCTGCGCAGCGTCGACGCGCGCTACGTGGAACTGGCCGAGACCGTCGGGCTGTCGCGGTGGGGATTCCTGCGTCGCATCGCGTTGCCGGGCTCGTTGCCGGGCTTTTTCCTCGGACTGCGGCTGGCGGTGACCATCTCCTGGTTGGCGCTGGTGGTGGTGGAACAGGTCAACGCGACCAGCGGCATCGGCTACCTGATGACCCAGGCGCGCACCTACGGCCAGATCGACGTGATCGTCGTCGGCCTGGTGATCTACGGGCTGCTCGGACTGTTCGGCGACCTCGCCGTGCGGGCAACGGAACGAAAGGTGCTGGCATGGCGACAGACTCTGGGCGACTGAGCTCCGACGAGCGGGTCGTCGTACGCACCCGTGCCCTGACGCGCGGCTTCGGCGAGCGAATCGTCCTGAACGGCATCAGCATCGAGATCCGGCGCGGTGAGTTCGTCGCGCTGCTCGGGCGCAGTGGTTCCGGCAAGAGCACGCTGCTGCGGGCACTGGCCGAACTCGATTCCGAGGTGCCCGGATCCGGTGACCTGACGGTGCCGACGCAGCGCGCGGTGGTGTTCCAGGATTCGCGGCTGCTGCCATGGGCGCGGGTACTCGACAATGTGGTACTCGGGCTGACCGGGCGCGACGCGCAGCAGCGCGGGCGCTCCGCACTGGCCGAGGTCGGGCTGGCCGGACGCGAGAAGGCTTGGCCACGTGAACTTTCCGGCGGTGAACAGCAGCGGGTGGCCTTGGCCAGGTCGCTGGTGCGTGAGCCGGAACTGCTCCTGGCCGACGAACCGTTCGGCGCGCTCGACGCGCTGACTCGGATTCGGATGCACGCCCTGCTCCAGGCCCTGTGCGAGCGGCACCGGCCCGCCGTGCTGCTGGTGACCCACGACGTGGACGAGGCCGTGCTGCTCGCCGATCGGGTGCTGGTCCTCGACGAGGGCCGGATCACGATCGACCAACGCATCGAGACCCCGCGCCCACGCAGGCACGCGCACCCGGAGTTCGTCCGGCTGCGCGAGGTGCTGCTGAGCGGACTCGGTGTCGACACAACAGATTCAGAGAAAGTGAAACAGGCGTCATGAGTGCACCGCGTCAACTGAGTCTGAACGCGTTCATCTACCCGTCCGGGCACCATGAGGCCGCCTGGCGGCATCCCGACAGCAGGCCCGACCGCATCTACGACGTCTCCTACTACCAGGAGATCGGGCGCACCGCGGAGGTGGCGAAGCTCGACGCGGTGTTCTTCGCCGACGGTCCCGCCCTGCGCACCGATGTTCGTCACAATGCCGCGCCCGGCCTCGAGCCGATCACACTGCTCACCGCGATCGCCGCGGCGACAACACATCTCGGCCTGATCGCCACCGCCTCGACCACTTACTACGAGCCCTACAACCTGGCGCGGCTGTTCTCCTCGCTCGACCACATCTCCGGTGGACGCGCGGGCTGGAACATCGTGACCACCGGCACCGATCTGGCCGCGGCCAACTTCGGGCTGGAACGGCATCCGGATCACGCCGCGCGCTATGCCCGCGCACGCGAATTCGTCGACGCGGTGGTCGGGCTGTGGGACTCCTGGGAGGACGACGCGATCGTGCTCGACCGTGCCGCCGGTGTGTACGCCGATCCGGACAAGATCCATCCGATCGACTTCGTCGGCGAACACCTCAGTGTGCGTGGACCGTTCAACTCCGCGCGGACACCACAGGGGCGTCCGGTGCTGGTGCAGGCGGGTGCCTCGAACGAGGGGCGCGCCTTCGCCGGCAAGTACGCGGAGGCCATCTTCACCGCGCATCAACGGCTTTCGGATGCGCAATCCTTCTACGCCGACATCAAGTCCAAGGCCGCCGAGTTCGGGCGCACCGCCGATGAGGTGAAGATCCTGCCGGGCATCAGCCCGTTCATCGCCGACACCGAAGCCGCCGCGCTGCGTTTGGAACGCGAGTTCAACGAGCTGACAGTGCCCGAATACGGGCTCAAGCAGCTGGAATCGATCACCGGCACGTCGCTGCGCGGCCTCGCGCTCGACGAGCCGGTGCCGGTGGAAGTGTTCGCGGGGGCGGGCGATGTCACCGACAACGCGCGCAGCAGATTGCAGGTGGTGGCGGGAATCGTCGAGCGGGAACGGCCGACCTTGCGTGGGCTGCTGCACCGGCTGGCCGGCGCGCGCGGGCACCGGGTGTTCGCGGGAACGCCCGAGCAAGTGGCCGACACCATCGAAGAGTGGTTCACCCAGGGCGCGGCGGACGGCTTCAACGTGATGCCGCCGTACTACCCCGGTGGGCTCGAGGTATTCGCCGAAACGGTGGTGCCGATCCTGCAGGAGCGCGGGCTGTTCCGCACCGAATACACCGGCACCACGCTGCGCGATCACTTCGGGCTCGCGCGCCCGGAGAGCCAGTTCACCCGTAACGCCGCGCTCGCCGGATGACCGAGGGCTGTCGCGACCGGCACGTCGTTCGCCGGTCGGTGGTCACGTCGTGACTCAGCTGCGGTCGATGGCGCTGGCGGTGTTCGTGCCGTCCGCCATCTACGGAATCGGCTCAGGCGCAGCGGCTCCCATGTTGCCGCTGCACGCGCTCGAACTCGGCGCTTCGGTCGGCACCGCGGGTGTGGTGGTCGCCATGATGGGCTTCGGGCTCATTCTGGGCGATCTGCCCGCGGGCTGGCTGGTGGCGCGTACCGGGGAGCGCAAGGCCATCGCTCTCGGCTCGTTCACCTGTGCTCTCGGGCTGCTCGTGGCCATCCTCGCGCCGAATATCGCCGTGTTCGCGGTCGGGCTGCTGATCAACGGGGCGTCGGGGGCGGTGTGGGGTCTGGCCAGGCAGACCTACATCGTGGCCGTCGTGCCGAGTGTCGATCGGGGACGGGCCTTTTCGGCGCTGGCCGGGTGGATGCGGTTCGGGTTCTTCGCCGGACCCTTCCTCGGCGCGGGCGCGGTGCACTGGCTCGGCCCGGTCGGCGGGCTGTGGATCCAGCTCGTCGCCATGCTCGTCGCGGGTGCTCTGGTGTTCGCCATGCCCGAGACCGAAGGTTCGCCGACAGTGGTGAGCGACAACACGATTCGTTCCGTGGTGGTCGAACATCGCAGGCTGCTCAGCACGCTCGGACTCGGCGCCCTGCTCATGGGTGCGGCACGGGCGGCACGGCAATCGCTGCTGCCGTTGTGGGCGGTGCACATCGGCGCCGACGCGGCGACCACCAGCATCGTGTTCGGCATCGCGGGCGCGGTGGACGTGCTGATGTCGTATCCGGCCGGGATCTGGCTGGATCGCTACGGCCGCAAGGCGATCGGCGTTCCCGCGATGATCGCCTTCGCCGGGGGGTACGCCACGTTGCCGTTCGCGGGGTCGGTGGCCGGACTCACGGCGGTCGCCGTGCTACTCGGCTTCGCCAACGGGCTGAGCAACGGCGTGATCATGACCGTCGGCGCCGATGTGGCGCCGCCCGGCCAGCGCGCGGAGTTCCTCGGTGCCTGGCGGCTCACCCACGACATCGGGATGTTCGCGGGCCCGATCGCGGTCGGCGCGATCAGCGCGGTAACGGTGCTCGGCGCGGCGGCGGGAGCGCTCGCGGTGGCGGGGCTCGGCGGAGCGGCCGCGATGTATCGCTGGTTCCCCGGACGCCCGGTCGCCGCGGTGACCGGGTCGAGTCAGCCGGCCGCGAGTCCGAACGAAACCAGGGAATCGGTGGAGAGCAGTTGACGATGCCGCCGGGGTGGCCGGCGGTGCCAGGACAGAGCCTAGGGCCAGGCGGGGTCGCGTCCGGTGAGGCCGAGGTTGCGGTCGATCAGCGGGGCGGTGGCCGCGGGCCGCGGCCCAGTCGTCCGCGGTGAGATCGACAGCGGATCCGGCGGGTGCCACCGCTTCCTTGCGCGCGGCGCCGACCAGCGACGGTCCTCAGAACAGCAGGTGAGCGAGCAGTGCTGCGAGGTCGAACTCGGCACAGGGCGTCCGGTAGCGGCCTGCGGGATCGGGTAGTCGACGCGACAACAGTTGCAGGGAGTCACCGAGCGCCTCGCCGACGGCGTCGAGATCGACTGGGCCGTGTTCGCGGCAGATCTCGGCTACGCCGACCAACCGCACCTCAGCCGCGATTTCCGCAAGATCTTCGGCGAACCACCGACGCACTACGCGCAACGGTACGAGTCCTCGGAGCAGTGACAACCCGATCACGGGCCCGGCGTCGGTAGTGCACCGAGGTGGCTACTGCGCGGCGGTGCTCGCGACGGCGGCCGGAAGCGTTCGGATTCGACTGTCCCTACAGTGGAAGTATGTCGTCATTCGATCGGCATCCGTCCACCGTCGCGGACTTCGACGATGCGCGTCGGCGGGATCGGTTGCGCGAAACCCAGCTCGGACACACGTGGGGCGGTTGGCGCCGGACCAGACTGGTGCTGCTGCGAATTCTCGGGATCCTGCTGGTCGCGATGATCGTGTTCGGGCAGTACTGGGTTCACGATGTGGTTCCCGAACGTGAGCGGCTGGCACAGACCTCACCGGAGTTGCTGCCCGCGAATCTGCCTGCCGATGCCCGGGATTGGGATACCGCCGTCGTCGACATGGTCGGGCTCGGGGGAGTCAACGCGACGTCGACCGCCAAAGCCCTGCCCGCGCTCAGTCGCCTCGGGGTGGTGTGGGCCGTGCGCTACGACAACGCCGGTATCGACACCAAGGTCATCGCCGACATGATCGTGCGGGCCGCACGCTACGGCAATGTGCGCAATATCGTGCTGGTCGGGCACAGCATGGGCGGAATCATCGCGCTGGAGGTGGCGCGGCACATCCACCTGGGCAGCGATCGGCGATTGGTGGCCGTTCTGCTCGACTGCACGCCGATGAATCTGGACGCGGTGCGCCCGGAGAGTCGTAGTCGCGGCGCCGATCTGGTGCGGTGGCTGGGCTGGTTGCCCGGTGCCAGGGAGAGCCGGATCCTGCGGTTCGTAGTCGAGATGTCGGCTCGGCGTGAACGTTTCGCGCAGCGCGACGGGCTGTTCCTCGACATCGACTGGCGCGCGATGCGTGAGGCGTCGGCGCAGGTGTTGCGCGACAAGATCTTCTCGCGCGATGCCGCCGGCAACGGGTTGATCGAGGCGCAGTTCCTGGCGATCGTCGCCGGTGGTGGTACCGCGGATCTGCGGGCGCTCGGCAAGCCGAACCCGGACAAGCGGAACCCGGCGATCGTGTTCATCCGGCCGCGTGACGCGGCCCGCGACGGCGTGGTGGACGTGGAGTATTCGCACGAGGTATTGATCGAACAGTCCGGCGGTGTCGACGGCACCCTGCTGGTGGTGCGGCCGAACCAGATCGAGCACGCGAATCCGATTCAGCGACCCGCCGAGTACAACGCGGTCATCGAAGCGCAGGTACTGCCGTTCGTGCGGCGCTACCAGGAAGCCAATCGCAACGACCCGCCCTGATCAGCGCACCCGGGTCCCGAGGATGGTGCGCACGCCCGCGATGAACAGCTGCAAGCCGAAGTCGAAGCGCGCGGTGGGGTCGGGAGTGTCGAGCAACGGCGTGTTGTCCTCGGGCAGCGCGCCGACGGAATCCATCTGCATGCGCGACTGCTCGTCGACGGTCTGGCCGAGCACGTAGTAGAGCAGGGTGTAGGCCGTGAGATCGGCTTCCTCCCTGGTCATTCCGGCACGGATCACAATGCCCGCCAGGCGTTCACGCGCCTTGCTGGTGGTCAGGCGCGAGGCGTAGGTGGCCGAGACCAGCTCGGCGCCGTCGCGATAGGCGAGCAGACAGTCGCGCAGTCGATGCGCCAGCTCGGTGAGCTGCGCGGGCCATTCGGTGGCTGAGATCGGCTCGTCCATCGGTGCCAGAATCCGGTCGGCCACCGCGCCGAGCAGGGTCTGCTTGTCCTTGACGTGCCAGTACAACGCCCCCGGCTGCACCTGCAGCGAGCCCGCGAGCCGGCGCATCGTCAGATCGGCGAGCCCGTACTGATCGAGAATCGCGACGGCGGCATCGACCACATCCGTCTTCCGCAGTTGCACGCGCGTCCTTCCGACGATTTTGCGACCCGAGTGTCGTGGTTCACTCGTAGCCGCTACCCTATCCTGAACACCGTTCAAGTTGCACGGCCACGCCGGGTGGACCACACCCACGGCACGTGCGCACACCCCCGTCGAAGGGACATCACGTCGTGACGCAGGCACCCGTCCAGACCGATATTCTGGCTATCGCCCGTGAGCAGGTGCTCGAGCGCGGCGAGGGCCTCACCGAGCAGCAGGCCGTCGAGGTGCTCCGCCTGGGTGACGAACACCTGGAAGCGCTGCTCGAGCTTGCCCACGACGTGCGGATGAAGTGGTGTGGCCCCGAGGTCGAGGTCGAGGGCATCATCAGCCTCAAGACCGGCGGCTGCCCCGAGGACTGCCACTTCTGCTCGCAGTCGGGCCTGTTCCAGTCGCCCGTGCGCGCGGCCTGGCTCGACATCCCCAGCCTGGTCGAGGCGGCCAAGCAGACCGCCAAGACCGGCGCCACCGAGTTCTGCATCGTCGCCGCGGTGCGCGGCCCCGACGAGCGCCTGATGGCGCAGGTCGCCGCCGGTGTGGAGGCCATCCGCAACGAGGTCGACATCCAGGTCGCGTGCTCGCTGGGCATGCTCAACCAGGAGCAGGTCGACCAGCTCGCCGCGATGGGCGTGCACCGCTACAACCACAATCTCGAGACCGCCAAGTCGCACTTCCCCAAGGTGGTCACCACCCACTCCTACGAGGAGCGCTTCGAAACCCTGCGGATGGTGCGCGAAGCGGGCATGGAGGTGTGCTGCGGCGGCATCCTCGGCATGGGCGAGACCATCGAGCAGCGCGCCGAGTTCGCCGCGCAGCTGGCGTCGCTGAACCCCGACGAGGTCCCGTTGAACTTCCTCAACCCGCGTCCCGGCACCCCGTTCGGTGACCTGGAGGTGCTGCCCGCCGCCGACGCGCTGCGCGCGATCGCCACGTTCCGGCTCGCGATGCCGCGCACCATCCTGCGTTTCGCCGGTGGTCGCGAGATCACCCTCGGCGACCTGGGCGCCAAGCAGGGCATGCTCGGCGGCATCAACGCCGTTATCGTCGGCAACTACCTCACCACCCTCGGCCGTCCCGCCGAGTCCGACCTCGATCTGCTCGGTGAGCTGAGCATGCCGATCAAGGCGCTCAACGAAACCCTGTAAAACGCTGTGTACGATCGAGTATCGACCCAGGTCGGCAGGGATGGCGCGACCGTCGAGTCACACTTCACGGAGGCGGTAACCGCATTGGACGAGCGCTACAACCCGTTCACCGGCAAGCGGATCGTGGCCGGGATCGACGATGTCACGCCCGCGTCGGCGACGCTCGGTCTGGAACCACCGCGATTCTGCGAGCAGTGCGGCCGCCGGATGATCGTGCAGATCAGCCCGGATGGCTGGTGGGCCAAGTGCTCACGGCACGGCGTCATCGAATCGGCACAGTTGGAACGCCGGTAGTGCTCGGCGGCGGGGAGCGCCCCGAGGTGTTGCGGCGCGAGATCGTCGGCGTCGGGATCGTCATGGCCGTGGTGCTGGTGGCGAGTGCGGCGGCCGGAGTAGTGTGGGGTCTGCTCGCACCGACCGAGCGGTTGCGGGTGACTCAGCCGGGGCGCGCCGCGGTGCTCACCGGCGAGAGTCTGCACCTGTTCGACGCGGTCGGGATGTTCCTGTGCTTCGGCGCGGTGGTTGCGGTACTGAGTGCGGTCGGGGCGTGGCGGGTGCGGACCACGCGCGGGCCCGCGCTCGTGCTCGGCATGCTGCTCGCCTCGGGGCTGGGCGCCGCGCTGATGATGTGGATCGGGGAATGGGTTGCGGGCGTGCGTCATCCGCGTCCCGACGATCCGGCGATCGGACAGATCGTCGCGCTGCCGGCGGAAGTCGGGACCGATCTCGCGCTGCTGATCCAGCCGTTCCTGGCCGCCCTGGTGCTGTTGTTCCTCGCCGCGTTGCACCCGGCCGTCGATCTGCATTCCGGCGCGGCCGGGCTGCTCGGCGACCTGCGCCCGGCCGATTTCGGCGACGAGTCCGACGACTACCGCCTGCCCTACGGTGCCGAACAGTATCGGCCGAGCGGCGATTTCGATCCGAGTTCGCAACCACGCGGCTGAGCGGCCATACAGCGATACCATTTTCGCATAACAGCAGGTAGATACCGGCTGTCGCGCGAGAGGAACGGTCGTGGGATTCATCGGTGGTGGTCCGGTCGTCGAGGAACTGGACGCGAAATTCTGGCGGCTCACCGAACCGCTCACCTACCAGGGCGCGGTCGAAACCTTCACCGTGCCTGCCGGATTCCGCACCGACTTCGCCTCGGTGCCGCGCGCTCTGGTGTGGCTCATCCCGCGCTACGGTGCCTACACCAGAGCCGCGATCCTGCACGACTATCTGTGCCGCACAGGCGAAGTCGGCCCCGCCGACGCCGACGGGATCTTCCGGCGCAGCCTGCACGAGGCCGGGGTTTCGGTGCCGCGACGCTGGATGATGTGGACGGCTGTGCGACTCGGCAGCCGGCTTCGTGGGGCGCGTGCGGTCGATGTGCTCGGGTGGGTGTTGATCGCGGTGCCGTCCCTGGTCTTTCTCGCGATCCCGGTGCTGGTGGTGACCGCGGCGCTGCTGGTGTTCTGGGTGGTCGAGCTGGGGTTCTGGGCCCTGGGGCGGATCACCCGCCGCACCGCGGCGCCCCCGCCGAAACCGCAGATGAAGACCGCCTGATCGCGGATCTCACCCGGAATGGGGGAGGTGGCGGCGTCTTCGCGTGGTTACCGTTCGGCGCATGTCCGAGCCGAGCACCGACACCGCACCTCCGGTCCAATGGTCGATTCCACGCGGTCTGATCGTGCTCCTGTCGCTCGGAGCGGGAGTGGTCACCATCGGCGGTCTGAAGGCGTTCTCCGGCATCGTGGGACCGGTCTTCCTCGCCCTCATGCTCACCATCGCGGTGCAACCGATCCAGAGTTGGGCGCGCCGCAAGGGCTGGCCTGCCTGGCTCGGCATGGCCGCGGCGCTGGTGGCGGTGATCGCGATCCTGTTCGGCATCGGTGGCGCACTGGCACTGTCGGCGGTGCAGCTGGCCTCGCTGCTGCCCGAATACGCCGACAAGCTCAACGAATTGCTCGACCACGGGCGCAATTGGCTGTCGGATCTCGGGGTGAGCTCCGACCAGATCCACAAGGCGCTCAGCGGCATCGACGTGGGTAAGGCCGCGAGTGTCATCGAGGAGCTGGTCGGCGGGGTGCTCGGAGTCTTCTCGAATCTGTTCTTCGTCGTGGCGCTGCTGCTGTTCATGGCCGTCGACGGGATGACGATGGACCGCCGGCTGGCGATCGTGGCTCGCGAGCGGCCCGCGATCGCGCAGGCACTGGAGAATTTCGTCACCGGGACACGCAAATACCTCATCGTGTCCACGGTGTTCGGCGCCATCGTGGCCGTGATCGATGGTGGGGCGCTGTGGTTGATGGGGGTACCGCTGCCGATCCTGTGGGCGCTGCTGTCGTTCATCACCAACTACATCCCGAACATCGGGTTCGTCATCGGCGTCATCCCGCCCGCGCTGCTGGCCCTGCTCGACAGCGGTCCGGTGCTGATGATCTGGGTGATCGTGGTCTATTCGGTGATCAACTTCGTGATCCAGTCGATCATTCAGCCCAAGTTCGTCGGTGACGCCGTGGGCCTCGGCGTCACCATCACGTTCCTGTCGCTGGTGTTCTGGGCGTGGGTGATCGGTGCGCTCGGCGCACTGCTGGCGATTCCGCTGACGCTGCTGGTGAAGGCGCTGCTGTTCGACATCGACCCGACAACGCGATGGGCGGATGTGCTGATCGGTGCGCCGATCGACCAGAAACCGCCGCGCAAGGAATCAGGCAAGCCGACCGGGGCCCAGACGGCGGTGGACAAGGAATAGCGGGCGCCACGGATCGGTTCACCGAAAACCAGTGGAATGCGGTCGGACCCGCTCCCTATCCTGGCAGCATCGTATTTTCGGGGGAGGACCTTGACCATGAAGACCGCAGCCGGGCAATCCACCGAGCCGCCCGCCGAGCGACCCGATCTGGTCGCCTGGCGCCGCCGCCACGCCCTGCGCAGCTCGTCCGCTGCCACCGCGGTGCCCAGCGGACGAACCTACCGGCGTTCGCCGAAGCACCGCGATCGCCGCCAGGACGGCTGAACAGGACTTGTCAGGAATCGGTGGAATACCGGCGAATCGCGATGGGGACCGCGACCGCGAACAATGCGATCATCCAGGCGGTCGCCGCCGCGACGGGATGTTGCATCGGCCATGCGCTGCCGGCCGGGTCGGGCAGGCCGGCGCCGAGTAGCTCGCGCAGCGCCGCCACGAGACTGCTCACCGGATTCCATTCGGCGATCGCCGCGATCACCGTCGGCATCGACGACGTCGGCACGAAGACATTCGAGAACATCAACGTGCCGAAGATCAACGGCGCGGTCTGTTGCAGCATCTGCTCGTCGCGGACCGCCGCGCCGAGCGCGATGCCGAGCCAGGACAGCGCGCAGCGGAATGCGAGCAGTAGCACCAGCGCCGCCACGATCTCGCTCGGCGTCGCATCGATCCGCCAGCCCATCAGATAGCCGGCTCCCGCCATGAGTGCGATTGCCAAGGTACCGACGACGGTCTCGGCCAGCGCGAATCCTGCCGGTGCCGCCGCGGCCGACAGCGGCAGGGCTCGGATCCGATCGGTGAAGCCGCTGTGCAGGTCGGCATTCGCGGTCATCGCGGTCGATGTCAGGCCCATGGCCGCGACCAGGACGAGCACCCCCGGCACCAGGTAGGAACGGTATTCGCTCGCATCGCCGCCGCTGGCCAGCGCACCGCCGAAGACGAAGCCGAACAGGAGCATCATGCCCAGTGGCGCGGCCAGCGTGATCGCGAACAGACCAGGGGAATTGCGGTAATTCGTCAGAACCCGCCGAAACAGCACCCACGCGCCCGTGAACAGGGACACCGCACGAGTGTCGGTGGCGCTCATGCCGTGATCCGATCACGACCGGTGAGCGCGAGGAACGCGTCGTCGAGCGTGGTGACGCGGGCACCGATATCGCGGACGGCGATGCCCGCGGCGTCGAGCGCGCGCAGGACCGGCAGCAGGCCGGGAGCTTCGCCGGAGAACATGAACGACAATCCGATCGGCGAATGCTGTTGGTCCGGTGGGGGATCCGTCGGTGAGCCGCCGAATCCGTCGAGCACCGACAGCACTTCGTGGTATCGGAGTGGATCTTCGATGACGACGTCGAGACCGGCGGGTACGGTCGCCAGAATCTGTTCTGGTGTGCCGGCCGCGATCACCCGACCCGCTTGCAGGATGGTGATGGCGTCAGCCAGGCGCTGCGCCTCGTCGAGATACTGGGTGGTGAGCAGCACCGTGGTGCCTTCGGCGACGAAATCCCGGACGTAGCCGTAGATCTCGTTGCGGCTGTGCGGGTCGAGACCGGTTGTGGGCTCGTCCAGAAACAGGACCGCGGGACGCACGATCATGCCCGCGATGATGTCGAGCCTGCGGCGCATGCCGCCGGAATAGGTGCTCACCACGCGATCGGCTGCCTCGGCCAGTTCGAATCGGTCGAGCAGCTCGTTCGCGTGCTTGCGCGCCTTCGCGGCGTGGAAGCCGTTGAGGCGGGCGAGCATCACGAGATTCTGACGTCCGGTCAGGCGCGGGTCGACGGCGTGGAACTGGCCGACCAGGCCGAGTTGTCGCTTCGCGTCGTTCGCCTGACGGACGGTGTCGAATCCCCGGATCGCGGCGCGGCCAGAGGTGGGACTCGACAGGGTCGCCAGCATGCGCACAGTGGTGGTCTTGCCCGAGCCGTTCGGGCCGAGCAGCGCGTGTACCTGGCCGGGGGGTACCTGCAGGTCTACGTGGTCGACGACGGTGTTCTTGCCGTAGGTCTTGGTCAGTGCGGCCGATTCGATGGCGTGCACGGCGATCTCCCTCCATTGGGAACAGTGTTCGCAATGGAGCATACGCATCTGCTAACAGTGTTCGCAACTATTGTTCTGCGGCATGCTGGCAGGTATGACGAAGACCGGAGCCTCGTTGTGGTCGCGCGCCGCGGCGCCACGGCCGGGACCGCGCCCGGCGTACACGCTCGATCAGCTCGCCGACGCCTGTGTGCGGCGGGCCGATGACGGCGGATTGCGCGCGGTCTCGATGCGCGGCGTGGCCGACGAGCTCGGCACCGCCGCCGCGTCGTTGTATCGCTACGTCGACGGGAAGGACGACCTGATCGCGCTGATGGTGGACCGTGTCGCCGGCGAGTACGACTACCCGGAGCCGACCGGTGATGTGCGCACCGACGTGCTCACGCTGGCCGGACAATCCCGCACGCTGCACCGCCGGCACTCCTGGCTGGTGCAGGCCAAGCCGTCTGCCATGGGCCCGAACTCGGTGCGTTACCTCGATCGGATGGTCGGCGCGCTCGCACCGGCGGGGCTCGATGCGGGTGCGACCATGATGGGCGTGGCGATGCTGTCGGGCTGGGGTGCGAATTTCGGCGCGCAGGAAGCGGCGGGGCTGACGACCGGTGGCCTCGGTGCCGATCTCGCGTCCATGACCGGCGACTACCCGAATCTGCTCGCGCTGTTCGGTGCGGCGCCGACCGGGGAGACACCGCCTGACAACGACGCGGTGTTCGCCGCGGGTATCGACGCGCTGCTGCTCGGAATTCTGCCTCGCGCGTGAAGGGTGAGCCGTGAGCGGTCTAGCTCGGCGAGGTAGTTCTCGTCAGCACCACCAGCGGTAGCGGCTTGTCGACCTTGGCCTGGTATTCGGCCAGCAAGGAGTTCTCCGCCAGTGCCCATGCCGCGAACTCGTCGTAGCGCTCGCCGGTGAGCACGTCGGCCGTCGCCGCGAACTTCTCGCCGCCCAGTTCGATCGTCACCCGTGGGTCGGCCTTGGCGTTGTGATACCAGGCCGGGTACCGATCCTCGATGAACGAGCTCACATACATCAGGTCACCGCGATACAGCGCGCCGAGCGGAACCACATGCGGCTTACCGCTTTTGGCGCCCGTCGTCGTCAGCAACAGCAGGGTGGCACCCGCGTAGTCGCCCCCGACCCGACCCCGGTTCTCCCGGAACTCCGTGATCACCCCGTCGTTCCAGCCCGCCATCTCCTCCTCGGAGAACTCCTTGTTCCAGGGAGCATCCGGGTCGTCGTAGGAGGTGGTCTGCTTCGCGCCCGCCGCGTCGTTGTCCATGCTCGCAGTGTGGCACCGGCCACCGACAACTTCCGTCCGCCGACCGGCTGTCACCCCTGCGTGGTCTGCACGGTGATCCGGTAGCCGAGGGTGAGTCCTTTGCCGATGTGCGCGGCTCCGCCCAGATGCAGCCATCGGTCGGTGCCGCCGCGTGGATCGGCCAGATAGGCCGCGCGCACGTAGTCGACACCGGCGGGAAACCCGCCGGCGGCCGAGGACACGGTGCTCATGACATACGCCTCGGCCCACACCTGGGGTTCGGGCTCGTTGCCCGGCAGGGGTGCGACGTGCGGGACGAACGCGCCGAACTCGTCGGCCGGTGCTCGATGGGACTGCAGGAACCGGCCCGTCATGGCGAGTCGCACGATGCCGCTGTAGACGGTGCAGATCGGGGTCAGCCGCAACGGCGGGGCGGGCTGGATATCGCACTGCAATTCGCTCATAGGTGCAGTGTGCACTTCGGTCAGGTCGGCGGACGGAGGGCGGCGAACTCGTCGGTCACTCGCAGGCCGGAGTCGGTGAAGCGGTAGAGCGCCGCGGGACGGCCGCCTGCCCGGCCGGACGGGGCGGTGTCGCCGGTGGGGGTGATCACCTTGCGGCGGGTGAGGACTCGCTGGAGGTTGGTGGTGTCCACGTCGTAGCCGAGTGCGGCGCAATAGATTTCGCGCAGGGTCGACATGGTGAAAGTGTCGGGGGCCAGGGCGTAGGCGATGTTGGTGTAGGACAGCTTGGCGGCCAGGCGGGTGCGGGCGTGGTCGACGACGGTGCGATGGTCGAAGGACATGTCGGGCAGATTCGAGACCGGGTGCCAGGTGGTGTCGGAGGGGAGTTCGGGTTCGGTCGTGAGGGGGACCAGGCCGAGGTAGGCCGAGGCGATGCGGCGCGGGGCGGGGACGCGGTCGGGATTGCTGAACACCGACACCTGCTCGAGGTGGTGGAGGTCGCGCACGTCGACCTTCTCGGCGAGCTGGCGCCGGGCGGAGGTGTCGAGGTCCTCGTCGTCGCGCAGGCGGCCGCCGGGTAGCGACCACGTGCCTTTCTGCGGATCGAGCGCGCGTTCCCACAGCAGAACCGCCAACTCCGGGTGCTTGGCGCCTCTACCTGCGGAAACGCTCGAGGGGAAGCGGCGAACCTGGAACACCGCGGTGAGCGATTCGTGGATGGTGTTACTATGGGGCACGTTTTCGATTGTAAGTCGAAAACCTGGTTTGGTGCGAATCGCGGCGATGGAGCCGCTCGCACGATGAAGGGAGCCACCATGGCGACGACGACTGCACAGCGGACGCTGATGGATTCGGTCTTCGACGGACCCACGGGCTACGCGGGTGTCGAAGCGACGCCGGAATGGGCGCAGGAGGTGCGCCGCCTGGCGCGCGAACGCAATGCGACCATCCTCGCGCACAACTACCAGCTGCCCGAGATCCAGGACGTGGCCGACCACGTCGGCGACTCGCTGGCCCTGTCGCGCATCGCGGCCGAGGCCGAAGAAGGCACCATCGTGTTCTGCGGCGTGCACTTCATGGCGGAGACGGCCAAGATCCTCAGCCCGGCCAAGACCGTGCTCATCCCGGACCAGCGCGCGGGCTGCTCGCTGGCCGACTCGATCTCCGCCGACGAACTGCGTGCCTGGAAAGCCGAGCACCCCGACGCGATGGTGGTGTCGTATGTGAACACCACCGCCGAGGTGAAGGCACTCACCGACATCTGCTGCACCTCCTCCAACGCCGTCGACGTGGTCGACTCGATCGACCCCGACCGCGAAGTGCTGTTTCTGCCGGACCAGTTCCTCGGCGCGCACGTCAAGCGTGAGACCAAGCGCGAGAACATGCACATCTGGGCGGGCGAATGCCACGTGCACGCCGGCATCAACGGCGACGAGCTCACCGAGCAGGCCCGCACCCACCCCGATGCCGAGCTGTTCGTGCACCCGGAGTGCGGTTGCGCCACCTCGGCGCTGTACCTGGCCGGCGAGGGCGCGTTCCCGGCCGAGCGGGTGCACATCCTGTCGACCGGCGGCATGATCGACGCGGCGAAGGCGTCGCACTCCAACCAGGTCCTGGTGGCGACCGAGATCGGCATGCTGCACCAGCTGCGCAAGGCGGCCCCCGGGATCGACTTCCAAGCCGTCAACGATCGCGCGTCCTGCAAGTACATGAAGATGATCACCCCGGCCGCGCTGCTGCGCTGCCTGGTCGAGGGCGCCGACGAGGTGCACGTCGACCTGGCGATGGCCGAGGCCGGTCGCGCCTCGGTGCAGCGGATGATCGCCATCGGCAACTCCGGCGGTGGCGAGTGACCGGCACAGCGCGGCCGAGTCGGTAACGACCATGACGGTTCCTGTTTCCTGGGAGGCCGAGGTCGACCTGGTCGTCATCGGCGGCGGCGTCGCCGGGCTCACCGCCGCGCGCACGGCCTCGTTGCGCGGGCTGCGGGTGCTCATCCTGAGCAAGGGAGGCCCGACCGACACGTCGACCCAGTACGCGCAGGGCGGCATCGCGGTCGTCGCTCCGCTCGGTGATTCGGTCGACTCGCACGTGCGCGACACGGTCGAAGCCGGTGCCGGGTTGTGCGAGGTCGACGCGGTGCGTTCGATCGTCGAGGGTGGACAGGCCGCGGTCGCGGCGCTGACCGACCTCGGTGCGGTATTCGACCTCGGTCGCGACGGGCAGATCTCGCGCACCCGCGAGGGCGGGCACAGCACGCGTCGCATCATCCACGCCGGTGGGGACGCGACCGGAGCCGAGGTGCAGCGCGCGCTCAACGCGGCGGGATTGCCTGTGCTGTTCGGTGCCGCCGCGCTACGCGTGGTGACCGGTGCCGAGGGCGTACAGGGTGTGATCGCGGTGTCGGACAACGGGTTCGGCATCGTGCACACGCCCGCCGTACTGCTGGCGACCGGTGGTTTGGGGCAGCTCTACGCGCTGAGTACGAATCCGCCGGGGGCGACCGGTGACGGTGTGGCGCTCGCACTGTGGGCCGGGGCCGCCGTGGCCGATCT
The DNA here is from genome assembly GCF_042668615.1 of Nocardia sp. NPDC057272. NCBI lineage: Bacteria > Bacillati > Actinomycetota > Actinomycetes > Mycobacteriales > Nocardiaceae > Nocardia > Nocardia sp. NPDC057272. Next base: position 23,237 of record NZ_JBHUYK010000023.1, read on the forward strand.
CGAATTCGTGCAGTTCCATCCGACGGTGCTCTACACGCCCGGCGGGGTGGGCAGGCGACCGTTGATCAGCGAGGCGGTGCGTGGCGAAGGCGCGATACTCGTCGATTCCCAAGGGAACTCGGTGACGGCCGGGCACCCACGTGGCGATTTGGCGCCTCGTGATGTGGTGTCGCGGGCGATCGCGGAGCGGATGCGGACGCTCGGATCCGACCATGTCTTCCTCGACGCCCGCGCCATCGAAGGGTTCGCGCAGCGATTCCCGACCATCACCGCCTCGTGCCTGGCGGCGGGTATCGACCCTGTGGCGCAACTGATTCCGGTCGCGCCTGCCGCGCACTACCAGTGCGGTGGTGTTCTCACCGACACGCACGGGCGGACCGGTGTCGCCGGGCTCTACGCGGCGGGCGAGGTCGCCAGGACCGGGCTGCACGGTGCCAACCGATTGGCCTCCAACAGCTTGCTCGAAGGGCTCGTGGTGGGTGAGCGTGCCGGTGTGGCGGCCGCCGAGCGGGTCGGGGTTCGTGCTCGGGTCGAGGAGATCTCCTCGTGGACAGTGGAATTCGCCGATCGCTCGGTGGTGCAGCAGGCGATGACCGCGCATGCCTCCGTCGTTCGTGACGGTGACGGACTCGCGCGGGCGCGCAGGCGGATCGACGGTGCGATGTCGGCAGTGTCGTCGCTCGACTCGGCTACTGCTGATTCACCGGCGGCGGCACAGCATCTGCGTCGTATCGAGGACGCGGCGCTCACCTTGACCGCGCGTGCGCTGCTCGACGCGGCCGCGGCGCGTACCGAGAGCCGAGGGTGCCACACGCGTGCGGAGTCGCCCGGCGCGGTCGAGGATCAGCGGCACAGCACGGCGATTCGGCTCCAGCCGGAGGGCACGCTCGAACTGTTCACCGTGCCCGCGGAATGCGGTGCGGTGCCCCTCGGCGTGCGTTGACCAGCGGCGTTGCCGGCCGAGTTCACTCGAATCGGGTGGGTCGCAGCTGGAAATCACAGTCGGACAAGCAATATCGGTGGAGTAGTGACCCGCTCCGCCGCTTCGACCGAGGCGCACTGTGCGCCCGAGAATTAGGAGTGCGGTGATGGCACTGGACGCCACTCTGGACCGTGACGAGCTGCTGGCGCTGATCGGCAACGCCCTCGACGAGGACCTGCGCTACGGGCCCGACGTCACCACGATCGCCACCGTTGCCGAGGACGCGGTGAGCAAAGCCTCGGTCGTCTCGCGCCAGCACGGCACCGTCGCGGGTCTGGACGTCGGGCTGCTCGTGCTCGACGAGGTCCTCGGCGCGGGCACCTACGAGATCACCGCGCGGGTCGCCGACGGCACCCGGGTGGAGCCGGGCACCTCGGTGCTGAGCATCGTCGCCCCCACCCGCGGCCTGCTCACCGCCGAACGAACCATGCTCAACCTGGTGTGTCACCTGTCCGGCATCGCCACCGCCACCGCCGCCTGGGTCGACGCCGTCGACGGCACCGGGTGCGAGATCCGCGACAGCCGCAAGACGCTGCCCGGCCTGCGCGCCCTGCAGAAGTACGCGGTCCGGGTCGGCGGCGGCGTCAACCACCGCATGGGGCTGGGCGATGCCGCCCTCATCAAGGACAACCACGTGGTGGCCGCCGGTTCGGTCGTCAACGCCCTGCGCGCGGTCCGCGCCTTGGCACCCGACATCGCCTGCGAGGTCGAGGTCGACAGCCTCGAACAACTCGATGCTGTCCTCGCCGAAAACGTCGAACTCGTCCTGCTGGACAACTTCCCCCTCTGGCAGACCCAGGCCGCCGTCCAGCGCCGCGATGCCGCGGCCCCCGCGACGAAACTCGAGTCCTCCGGCGGACTCTCACTCGACCAAGCCGCCGAATACGCGGGCACCGGCGTCGACTACCTCGCCATCGGCGCCCTCACCCACTCGGTCCGCGTACTCGACCTCGGCCTGGACATGTGAGGTCATCTCGAAGCGACGCAGACCCGCGGACGGCCTTCGTCAGTCAACCCCGCAGGGCGCTGATCGGTCGCGGCGTGCCCTTGGCGGCCGCCTAGGTCATCAGCCGAATCCATTCGGGCTCTTCAGCATTCACCGGACCATTGTGACGGACTCGTCTGCGCGGGTGGTGGGTGCGAAATGTGGGGTGCGGATGGGGAGCGTGCTGCTGTGGCAGGGTGGGTGGTGTGGTCGAGGAGAGTCGTGGGGTGTTGGTGACCGGTGCTTCGCGGGGGATCGGGCGGGCGATCGCGGTGGCGTTCGCGGAGCAGGGGGATCGGGTCGCGGTGCATTATTCGTCGCGGCGCGAGGACGCGGCTGCGACGTTGGCGCAGTTGCCCGGCGTGGGGCATGTGTCGATCGGTGGTGATCTCGGGACCGCGGAGGGTGCGGCGTCGGTGGTCGATGCGGCGATCGAAGGCCTCGGGACGGTGCATGTGCTGGTGAACAATGCGGCGGTCAACATCGCGCATCCGCTGGCCGACACCAGTTATGAGGAATGGCAGCGGGCTTGGCGTCGAACGGTGGACGTGAATCTGCTCGGCACCGCGAACACGTCGTACTGTGCGGCCAGGCACATGATCGAGCGTGGAGTTGCCGGGCGCATCGTGAACATCGGATCGCGTGGCGCTTTTCGCGGCGAACCGGATCACCCCGCCTACGGGGCGAGCAAGGCCGGGGTGCACGCACTCGCACAGTCTTTGGCGGTATCGCTCGCACCGCACGGTATTTCGGTTGCCGCGGCCGCGCCCGGTTTCGTCGCGACCGAACGTGTTGCCGAGCGGGTGACCGAAGCGGTCAAGGCGCAGAGTCCGTTCGGCCGCGTCGGCACCCCCGAGGAGATCGCCGCGGCGGTGCGGTTCCTGGCATCGCCCGAGGCGACCTGGGCATCCGGGACTGTGCTCGACGTCAACGGTGCCTCGTATCTGCGCTGACCAGGGCCCGGCCCGTTCGTGCCGTCTTGTCCGGTTTCGACTAGGCGCTGCGCCGCATCGGCAGGATATTGCCGAAATAGTTGTCGGTTCAGGCGGTGAGTTCGCGTTGTAGTGGGGTCCGGAAGCGGGGGATGGCTCGGATATCGCCGAACCAGGTTGTGGTGCGGTCTATTTCGGCGTCGATCAGCTTCTGTGTGTCGGTGTCCACGTCCTCGAGGAGGCGGGTGACCACTTCGCCGTCGGGGCGTTGGGCCCAGCCGCCTACTATGCGGCCGTCGGCCCAGATGGAGGGGCCGATGTTGCCGTTGGTGTCGAACAGGGCGGGGGCGTGGGGGCCGAGGAACCAGCCCCGGGATTGCCAGCCCATGGGGGTGGGGTCGAGGGCGGGGAGCAGGGCCGCCCAGGGTTCGGGGGTGGGGACGGGGGTGAGGTCGTCGGCGAGGATCAGGCCGGGGGTGCCGTCGAGGTCTACCTCGACTGTGTCGAGTTCGGCCAGGGCTTTCCGGACTTCACCGAGGGTCCAGCCGGTCCACCATTTCAGGTCGGTGATCGGGGCCGGGCCGAAGGCGTACAACCACTGACGTACCAGTTCGACGCGAGCCTCGGCGGCCGACAGCGGTGAAAACCCCTGGGGTAGCCAGGTTTCCACGGGCGCCCAGGTGTACTGGCTGCTGGTCCAGCTGCCGTTCGGGCGGCCGCGCACTATCCGGCCCTCGGCGCCGAGCACCACCAGCACCCAGGTGGTGATGCTCGTCGGTTTGGAATAGGACTTTCCGGGGGCGGTGTCGATCTGGGTGCGCAGCCGCGCCACATCTTTGCTCAGCTGGACACCGGTTGCCGCGCCACGGGTCAGCAGCGCCGCGTGCGTCTCGGCTTCTACCTCGGCCAGCCACGTCGAGATGTCACCGTCGACGACGCCCGCCTGCTCGATGAAGCGGCCGTAGGTGCGACGTTGCTTGTGGGCCAGCGCATCGCAGGTGGACGCCTGCAGAACCGGCAGCAACTCGGTCGGCGCGACGAACATCGTGCGGCGCATGGCCAGCATGCGAAGCAGTGCCCGGTCGTCGTACAGCGCCTTCTCGACATCGGCGGGAGTGAGGTCGATGCCCCGAGCACCGACCGACAGGTACACCGTCGCCGGATCGGTGGCATGCAGAACCACCATCGAACGGGCGATGTCCACGGGGTCGTTCGAACGGGCCGACGGCGCGAGGCGATGCCTGGTCGCGACTCGGGCGCGACGCTGCGCGGTATCGATCGAGAGCATGAGCGGATCGTAGGCGGGGGCACCGACAATCGCGGGGCAGGTCCGGTCGAGTGGGCAGTGATGGCCGAAGCGGGTTACGTCGGCGGTGGTGCGCAGGCGAGACCGTCGAGGAACGCCGCGGCCTCGCGACGGGTGCCCAGCCGGACGAAGGTGAGATCCCGGAATGCCGGATCGTCCTGTGCCGCGAGGTAGCTCGCCCGGTTCTTCGCATGGGTCGTCCAGGCCCACATGATCACCGATCGTGCCGGGTCGAGCGAGATCATCTCGCGCCAGCGCTCCCGGTTGCCGTTCCACAGCTCGCGTCCGGTCAGCGCCCGGCCCACCGTCCGGCCGACGATCTGGCGCATGACCAGCGACCGGGGCAGATCGAACCAGGCCACCGTATCGGCACGTCGCCACACCAGATCACCGAGTTTGCCTCGGTAGTTGCCGTCGACCACCCAGGCATCGCCGGCGATCCGCTCGGCGACCGCGGCCTGGAACTCGGGCGCGGCCATCGGTGTCCAGTTCGGCTGATGGTGGATCGCGTCGAGCTCGATGTGCGGGATGTCGAGCCGGTGCGAGATCTGTCGGGCCAGCGTGCTCTTGCCCGACCCCGAAGTCCCCACCACCACGATTCGTCGCATCACGGCCACCACGACATTATCCACGCCGGTTCGGCCTGGACCACGGGTTTATTCGGGCCGCCACGTGCGGACGAGGTCGAGGAGGCCGGGGAATCGGGCGTCGAGGTCGGCTACCCGGACCTGGCTGCGGCGTTCGAGGCCGTAGCGGTGCTGGCGGGTGATGCCTGCTTCGCGCAGGGCGCGGAAGTGGTGGGTGAGGGTCGACTTGGGGCGGTCGATGCCGAACCAGCCGCAGGGGCGGTCGAGGTCGGGGGATTCGGTGAGCAGCTTCCGCACGATGCCGAGGCGGAGCGGATCGCTGAGTGCGCCGAGGACGACATCGAGGCGCAGGTCGGCGCGTGCTGGTTCGGGAAGTCGTTCGGCTTCGGTCGTTGCCTGCATGGGACACCTTCAGGTCGGGGCTTGTACGAATCTTATCGTACTGAGTATATTCGACTTTTGTCGTACTTGTACGAGATAAGTCGAACCAAGGAGTGGGCATGACGATCCAGGCAGCGGCGCCACGGGTGCGAGATGGGGCGATCTGGGCGGCGGCGTGGCCGGTCCTCGCGGTGTTCGTGCTCTCGAACGCCGCCACGCCGCTCTACGTCGTGTGGCAGCGGGAGATGGGATTTTCCTCGGGCACGCTCACCCTCGTCTTCGCCTGCTACATCGCGGGATTGCTCGGGGCGCTGACCGTCGCCGGCGTGGTCTCCGATCGGGTGGGGCGTAAGCCGGTGCTGCTGCCCGCGATCGTGCTGGCGATGGTGGCCTGCGTGCTGTTCGCCTGCGCCGGTTCGGTTCTCGTGCTCGCGCTGGCGCGATTGCTCACCGGCGTCGCGGTGGGGTGCGCGGTCTCGGCGGGGATGGCGGCGGTGACCGATATCGCGGGCCGGGAGCGGTCGGCGAAAGGCGCGCTGGCGGCCTCGGTGGCCATGGTGCTGGGCGCCGGCCTGGGTCCGCTGCTGGCCGGGGTCTCGTCGGAGGCCGCGCCCGGTGCGACGGTGACTGTGTTCGCGGTCGAAATCGTGCTACTGGCAGTGGCTTTCGTGGTGGTGTTGCGAATGGATCTGCCGAGCGGTGCGGGCGGGCGCGGTCCGTGGATCCGGTTGCCCGCGGTACCGGCGCGGGGCAGGACAGCGATGCTGCTCGGGATTGTCGCCTTCGCCCCCGGCATCACGGCCACGTCTTTCGTCCTGTCGCTGGGCCCGTCGGTTCTCGGGATGCTCGGCTCGGCGAATCGGGTCGTGGCGGGTGCGCTGGCCTTCGTGATGTTCCTGGCCGCGACGGGGATCCAGGTCGCGATGCGGCGCAGGAGTATTCGCGTGATCCTGCTCGGCAGCTCGGTGGCGACGGTGGGGAGTGCGGTCGCGCTGATCGGCGCGGTCGCGACGACGGCGGTGCCGGTGTTCGGTGTGGCGGCCGTGCTGGCCGGGATGGGGCAGGGGCTCGGACAGCTCGGCGGTTTGACCGCGATCGGATCGGCGGTGCCGCCGGACCGGCTGGCCGAGGCCAACGCCGCGCAGAACGTGGGCGGTTATCTGCCCGCCGCGGTGTTGCCGCTGGCGACGGGTTTTCTCGGCGATGCGGCGGGGTTGGCCACGGCCACCACGGTTTTCGCGATCGTCGTCGCGGCCACCGCCTCAGCGGGCGCCACCTTCGCGCTGCGCCGGGGTGCGGAAGTGGATCGTGGGACAGCACAGCGGTGAGCGGCATCCGCGTACTGTCCATTTTGTGCAGACTGCACGGTTGTCGATTTCGTCACCGGCCGTGAATCTCGTTGCTATCGTCCGCTCATGAACGCAGCGCCACCGGTTGTCACTGCGGCTGAGCTGGGGGTGGACGACGAGGAGCGGCCCGCGCGGGTGCTCTCCGGGTTCCCCGGTCGGCTGGTCGGCGGCGTCGCGCTCGGGCTCGCGCTGCTGTCGGTGTGGCAGGTGTTTCGGCCGTTGGCGCAGGGCAGCCAGTACTACCTGGTCATCTTTCTGGCTGTCGCGCTGCCGCTGGTGTACCTGAGCTATCGGTCGTGGTGGGGTCCGCTCGATCGGGCCGACGGGCCTTCCGTGCTCGACTGGGTGCTGGCGGCGATCACCCTGGTGGTGTGTCTGTATCCGGTGCTGCCGATGCGAATCGGTGACGCGGGTGGGGGATACGACGCGTTTCTCGATCGGCAAGGGATGCTCGCGCCGCTCGATGTCGTGATGGGCGGGTTGCTGCTGGTGCTCGTACTGGAGGCGTGCAGACGCACCACCGGGGTGATCCTGCCGGTGGTGTGTCTGGTGTTCCTGGGGTACGGGTACTACGGCGGTCTGCTGCCGCAGGACTGGTCGATCGCGCACGCGGGCCTCGACGTCGATCAGATCGTCGACGCGCTGTACAACTCCGGCAGCGGCTTCTACGGCACGCCCCTCGACGTCGCCGCCAGCTACATCGTGTTGTTCACGCTCTACGGAGCGGTACTCGAATTCTCCGGTGCGGCACGGTTCTTCGTCGATCTGTCGGTGTCGCTGTTCCGGCGCTCGCACAGCGCGGCCGGGCGCACGGCAGTGGCGTCGGGATTTCTGCTCGGGACCGTCTCGGGCTCGGGAACCGCGACCGCGGTGAGCACCGGCGCGGTGACCTGGCCGATTCTGCGTAAGGCCGGTTACCGGCCCGAACAGGCGGGCGGGATGCTCGCGGCGGCGGGTGTCGGTGCGATCCTGTCGCCGCCCACGCTGGGAGTCGCGGCATTCATCGTCGCCGAATATCTCGACGTGTCGTATGTGACGGTACTGGGGTGGGCCCTGATCCCGACGCTGCTGTACTACCTGGGCATTCTGCTGTCGGTCGAGATCGACGCGCGCCGGATCCACGCGGACGGGCGGGCGCCCGCGGATCTGGCCGACGGCCCGCTGCCGACGCCGTGGTGGAAGCTGCTGGGGCGCTTCGGGTATCACTTCTCATCGTTGATCGTGATCGTCGTGCTCTTGCTGGCAGGGGTGAGCGCGACCCGGGCGGTGGTGTACGCGACGGTGCTCGCGCTGCTGCTCGCGATCCCGGACCGGATGCTGCGCAGTGCCGCGGCGACCGATGCGTCCGCGGCCGCGCCCACCGACCTCACGAAAACGCCCGCTGAACAGAGCAAGACGGAATCGGCTGAGGGCGTCTCGGTGCGAGCGGAGCGGCATCGCTGGACACGCAAGAGCGTGGGGCAGTTCGTGATCGAAGCCTTGCGCTCGCTGTCGTACGGGATGCGCTCGGCGCTGCCGGTGGTCGCGGTGTGTGCGGCGGCGGGCGTGATCACCGCGATGACCACCAAGACCGGCCTCGGTGCGCAACTGGCCGCGCTGCTGGTCAAGGCCGGATCGGCGCTGTCCGACGATCCCGCCGTCGTGCTGGCGACCACCGCGGTGCTGGCGGCGATCGCGTTGTCGCTGCTGGGTCTGGCGGTCCCGGTGACGGCGTCGTTCGTCATCGGCTGGGTGATCATCGGGCCCGCGCTGCTCGACCTGCACGTCGCCGCACCCGCCGCCGCCATGTTCGTCTTCTACTTCTCGGTGCTCTCGGAGGTGACGCCGCCGACCGCGCTGGCCGCCGTCGGCGCGGCCGCGGTGACGGGTGCGAAGGCGATGCCGACGATGTGGCACGCCCTGCGGTACGCGCTGCCCGCGTTCCTGGTGCCGCTGATGTTCGTGCTCACCGACTCCGGGCAGCACCTGCTCGGACGCGGTGCGGTGCTCGACGTGCTGTGGGTCAGCGCGGCAGCCTGCGTCGGCGTCGCGGCGCTGGCGGCGGCGACGGGCGGGTGGCTGTTCGGGATCGGCGCGATCGGCCCGATCCCGCGCGTCATCGCCGCCGCCGCGGGACTGATTCTGCTGTACCCGAATCCGGTCGCCACCGGGATCGGGCTCGGCGTGCTGGTCGTCGCCGTGGCGGCGGGCCTTCTCGGCCGGGCGAACAGAACATCCACGGACACACCGTGATCCGCGGAATCGGCAGGCGGCCTGGCCGTCGACGGAAGGGGACCTGATGGTCAGAACAATTGTCGCCGTGGTCGCGGCCGCCGTGTTACTCACCGGCTGCGGCGGCCGGCAGGACACCCCGACCGCCGACGCGGGCGGCGAGGTGACCTGTGCGGTGAAGCAGGACACCAGGATCGGCATCGCCACCGGTAACGCGACCGGCGTGTACTTCGCGCTGGGCAACGCCTACGCCGAGCAGATCTCCGCCGCCACCGGCGGGACCGTGAAGGCCACCGCGGCCGAGACCGGCGCGTCCGTGCAGAACATCCAGCAGGTGGTCGGCGGCACCTATCAGGTCGGCTTCTCGCTCGCCGACTCCGCGGCCGACGCGGTCGCGGGCACGGGCAGCTTCACCAGCGCGCAGCCGATCCGCGCACTGGCCCGGCTCTACGACAACTACACCCAGGTCATCGTGCGCACCGACGCCGGCATCAACTCCCTCGCCGACCTGCGCGGCAAACGGGTCTCCACCGGCTCGCCCAAATCGGGGACCGAGGTGATCGCCCAGCGCGTGCTGCAAGCCGCGGGACTCGATCCCGACAGCGACGTCGACGCCCAGCGCCTCGATCTGACCAAGACCGTCGACGGTCTCAAGGACGGCTCCATCGACGCGATGTTCTGGTCCGGTGGCCTGCCGACGCCGGGCATCACCGACTTGTTCACCACTGCCAAGGACAAGGTCCGCTTTCTCGATATCACCGGTGTGCTGCCGAAGCTGAAGGAGATCAACCCGGTCTACGAGACGGGCTCGATCCCGGCCGCCACTTACGGGCTGCCCGCCGACGCGCCGACCATCGTGGTGCCGAACCTGCTCGTGGTGCGCGACGATCTCGACGCGAACCTGGCCTGCGTGCTGACCAAGACGTTGCTGGATCGTAAACCCCAACTGGAGCAGGCGAATCCGGCCGCCAAGGGAATCAACGCCGACACCGCGAGCAAGACGGCGCCGGTGCTGTTGCATCGCGGGTCGGAGGTCGCACTGCGCTGACGGCACGGCGAACGGATCCACGTCGACACGGGATTTCCGGCGGTCCTCGCGATCCCTACACCGTGGGGTTGCGAGGACCGTGCCATGTCGGCGTGGGAACGCGCGACGATGTGCTGGACCCCCGTCCACCGGTGGCGGACAATCGCGACATGAAGCGGGTCGGGGTCGTCGTGGCGGTGTGCGCGCTGCTGGTCGCGATATCGGCCGCGGTCGGGCCCGCCCTGCACGGGCAACCGCCGTGCGCACCGGGCGTCGACCTGCGACAGGTCGCGATCACCGTGGACGGCGAGCGTGCGACCGGGCGCGTATACGAGCCGTTTCGCTGTGTCCCCGGCGATATCCCGGCCACGAAGCTGGTGGTCGCGGTGCACGGGCACGGTGGGTCGTCGGCCGATTTCGCCCCGTACATGTCCGCGCTCGCGCGCACGGGCAGGTCGCCGATTCTGCTCATGGACCTGCGCAGCGCCGACGGACCGTGGCGCACCGGCGACTGGAATCTGTGGGCGGGCTGGCACGACCTGGTGGCGGCAACCGAGTGGTATCGCGGCGAGCATCCCGCTATCGCGTCCACTGTCCTGTGGGGGTGGAGTCAGGGCGGCATCACCAGCGGGCTCGCGGTGGCACACGGGCCGCCCGGGCTGTTCGACTACTGGATCGACAACTACGGCCCCTCCGACGATTTCACGATGTGGGCGGCCGGCGGCTCGGCGGATCCCGCACTGCCACGCCAGATCGAACGTGACGCGGGCGGCTGCACGCCGATGATCTGCCCGCTCGCCTACATCGAGCGTTCGCCCGCGCTGCTCGCCGACCGGCTGACCATGCGCCGGGCCTTCCTGATCCACGGCACCGCCGACGCCATCGTGCCCTTCGCGACCAGTGTGGAATTGCGTGCGGCGATGACCGCGGCAGGCAAACCGTTCTCCTTCTACACCGTGGTCAGCGGGCGTGACCTGACCGGCGCGATCGTCCCGGGCGATCACTCGGTCGGACCGGCGCTGTTCGAGGGCGGGTGTGTGGTGTTGCGCCTGCTCGCGGGAACCGAGCCGCTCGCGCCGCAGGTCATCGACTATGTCGTCGATGTCGAGCACGGTTCGGTCACCGCGCCCCCAGCCCCCGTGGGCGTGAAGTGCGCGGCCTGAGACACGCGGGAACAAGGTCCGGCGAACCACGGTTGTGCGAGAAGACACCGACCGGAACGAGGATGCGATGACCGACGTAGTGCCCGACGATCACGGCTGGCAGGGTGCCGAGCTCGATCTGGACGCCTATCTGTCCAGGATCGGCTACGACGGGCCACGCACGGCATCGGTCGACACCCTGCGCGCTGTGGTGCGCGCCCACACGACCACCATCCCGTTCGAGAATCTGGAGATCATCCTCGGCCGGGGCATCCCGCTGGATCTGAACTCCCTGCAGGACAAGCTGATCCGTCGCAGCCGCGGCGGTTACTGCTACGAGAATGTGGGGATCTTCGCCGCCGCACTCGAACGGTTCGGGTTCGGCGTCGCGGGACTCAGCGGCCGGGTCACCTACGGTGTGGCCGACACCGGCGTCCTGCGGCCCGCGACCCACGCTTTGCTGCGCGTGACCACGCCCGACGACGATCGCGTCTGGATCTGCGATGTCGGTTTCGGTTTCGGCCCGTTGGCGCCGTTCGAACTGGTCGACAGCGAAGGCGAATTCACGCTCGGCGACTGGCGCTACCGGCTGGAACGCCGGGCCGGTGACCTGTGGGTGCTGTTCCAGTTCAGCCGCGACGGCTGGATCGACCGCTACACCTTCACCGAGAACCCGCAGTTCCGCATCGACTACGCGGTCGGCAACCACTTCGTGTCGACCTCGCCACGTTCGCCGTTCACCACGCGACCGTTCCTCCAGCGATTCCTGCCCGACGTCCACCACGTGCTCGATGACCTGACGCTGAGCTCGGAATACCCCGACGGCACTGCCACTTCGCGTGATCTCGATCCCACCGAGCTGCCCAAGGTGCTGGCGGAAGTGTTCGACATCGACCTCGACGAAGACGACGCCGCCACCCTGACGACCACACCCTGGCGAACCGGATAACACCCTCCCCACACGGCACGGCGGTTTGCTTCCTGGGTGGCGCTACGGCAAATTGATGGTTACTTGCCGGGAAACAATTCCTTTGTGGGGGCCGATTCTGTGGGGTCGTTGGTGCCGAATGTTCGGACCGCATCGCCGGGTGCGGCGGTCCGTGGCACCGTCGAACGCCGCCGGGATCTGGACGGGCTGCGCGGGATAGCGATCGCGCTCGTGGTGGCGTTTCATGTGTGGGCCGGCCGCGTATCCGGCGGTGTCGATGTCTTTCTGGTGCTGTCGGGGTTCTTCTTCACCGGCGCCGTGGTGCGCGGGGTGGAGCGGCGCGGCGGGGTGTCCGCGGCGGAGACCGCGCGACGGACCGCGCGCAGGCTGATGCCGTCGTTGGTGGTGGTGTTAGGAGCGATTCTGCTCGCCACGGTGGTGTTGCGGCCCTACACCCAGCTGGGCGAAGCCGCCGCGCAGACGTTGGCGTCGATGTTCTACGGACAGAACTGGTATCTGGCCACCGCCGAGCTCGACTATCTCTCGCCCGATCCGTCGGTGAGCCCGCTCCAGCACCTGTGGTCGATGTCGGTGCAGGGGCAGTTCTACCTGGCGATCTTCGTGCTGCTGGCGGGGTGGGCCTGGTTACGCAGGCGCGGTTCGGCCGGGCGGCTCACCTTGCTGATCGTGCTGGCCGGGCTGGCGTCGCTGTCGTTCTGGTACGCGGCATCGGGCACCGCGCAGCACCAGGCCTGGACCTACTACGACAGCATCGCGCGCGGCTGGGAGCTGCTGGCCGGTGCGCTGCTGGCCGTCGCGGCGCCCTGGCTGCGGATACCGGACCGGCTGCGTGGGTTCGCGGCCGCCCTCGGTCTGGCCATGGTGCTGTCGTGTGGGCCGCTGTTCGACGGCGCGAATCAGTTCCCCGGTGTCGCGGCGCTCTGGCCGGTGGCGGCCGCCTGCCTGGTGATCGCCTCCGGGTTCGGCGTAGCCGCGCGGGCGTGGCCGAACCGCCTGTTGGCCGGACGGTTCTGCACCGAACTCGGCGCGCTGGCCTATCCGCTGTACCTGTGGCACTGGCCGATCCTGATCTTCTACCTCGGCGAGACCGGGCGGGCGAATGCCGGCGTCGTCGACGGTGTGGTGGTGATCGGCGCCTCGCTGGTCCTGGCCTACGCGACCACCCGTCTGATCGAGACGCCGCTGCGCATGCCACCGCGCGGCCAGGAGGTCGAGAACCGCAGGCTGACCGGCGCCCTGGTCACCGCCACGGCGGTCGCGGTATTGATCGCCTCGCTGGGGTGGCAGGTGGTGCTGGTGGCCAACCCGGCGGTGCCGCCGCAGGCGCTGGACACCCACCGCTATCCGGGCGCCGCCGCTCTGCTCTCCGGCGCCGAGTACTCACCGGAACCCATGCGGCCCACCGTCTTCGAAGGACAGGCCGACACTCCGCCGCCGACCACCGACGGCTGCATCACCCCCAACCGGGAAGTCCGCGTCTGTACCTACGGCGACCCCACCGCCGCGCGCTCGATCGCGCTGGTCGGTGGGTCGCACTCCGAGCACTGGCTGCCCGCGCTGGAACCACTCGCCCTCGAACACGGGTTCCGGGTGGTCTCCTACCTCAAGGAAGGCTGTCCGGTTGTCCTCGCCGATCAGCCGTCCTACGCCGAGTGGCCCTTCCCCGAGTGTCACGAATGGTCGGTCGAGGTGCTCGACCGGCTGGCCGCCGACCCCCCGAACTGGGTGCTGACCCTGTCCACCCGCTACCGCCAGAACGGCACGGGCGACGAGGTGCCCAACGAATACCTCGAAGTATGGACGGCGTTGCAGGACCGTGGCCTCAACGTGCTCGCCCTGCGTGACACGCCTCGGTTACGCCGCGACGGCGTCCTCTACCGCGCCACCGACTGCCTCGCCCACCGCGGCGACCCCGACAGCTGCGGGCTCGATCGCGCCGACGTGCTCGACCCGCGCGATCCCGCCCAGGAGCCCGCGGCCGGCTACCCGAACGTCCATCCGCTCGACCTGTCCGACGCTGTCTGCCGACCGCTGCGCTGCCGGGTGGTCGAGGGCAATGTGCTCATCTATCGCGACGAGCACCACCTGACCGCCAGCTACGCCCGCTCGCTCGCCCCCGAACTCGGCCGCCAGATCGGGGCGATCACCGGCTGGTGGTAGCGGACGGGCTCGTCACAGCAGAAACGACAACCCCACCGGCACCACGGATCGAGCTAGTCTCGGACTCGTGCGCACACCACGGAAGGCATCGGTCCTGCTCGTCGCGCTCGCTGCGCTGCCCCTCGCGTGCTCCTCCGGACCCGACCAACCCCAGACCGTCGCCGAGTCCTTCGCCGCCGCTCTGACCAGCGGAGACGCGTCCGCCGCCGCCGCGCTCACGGACGCGCCGGAGCAGGCCCGGCCGGTCCTGACCGCGCTGTTCGACAACCTCGGCAAGAACGACACGGTCCGGGTGTCGTCCACCGACGGCAAGTCCTTCACGCTGGAATCCACCTGGAAATTCGGCCCTGACGGCCGCAACGCGTGGACCTACTCGAGCGCCGGGACCACCACCGGCGACGACGAGTGGAAGATCGCCTGGCAGCCGACCACCGTCGCGCCCGGCCTCGACCTCGGCCCGCTCAGCTACAGCCCGGTCGCGGCGAAACCGGCGCGGGTACTCGACGCCTCCGGCGGTGACCTGATGACCCAGCAGGTGGTGACGCTGGTCAACGTCGCGCCCGACGCCGACCTGCCCGCCGTCGCCGCGCTGCTCGCGCCGCAGGGCGTCACCGAGACCACCCTGCGGACCGATCTCGCTGCGGCACAGGGCAAACCGATCACCGCCGTGGCGCTGCGTGATGCCGACATCGCACCGGTGCAGCAGGCGCTGACGGGCGTGCGCGGGGTGACGCTCGCGCCACAGAACCGGTTGCTCACCGTCGACAAGACTCTCGCCGGGCCCACCATCGGGGGATTGGGCGAGATCTGGCAGGAACAGGCCGACACTGCCGCGGGCTGGGCGATTCGCGCGCAGACCGCCGAAGGCACTCAGCGCATCGCCGGACCCGACGCGAAGCCCACCGCCGACATCGCCAGCACCCTCGACATCGATCTACAGCACGCCGCCGAGGACGCACTCACCCCGATCGCCACTCCGGCCGCCATCGTCGCGCTGCGCCCCTCGACCGGGGAGGTGCTGGCCGTCGCCCAGAACGCGCCCGCCGACGCTCAGGGCCCGATCGCGCTCACCGGGCTCTACCCGCCGGGGTCCACGTTCAAGACCGTCACGGTCTCGGCGGCACTGCAAGCGGGCGGGGTCACGCCCGACACCGTGCTGCCGTGTCCCGGCCGCGCCACCATCGAGGGCCGCACGATTCCCAACGACAACGGCTTCGACCTGGGTATGGTGCCTCTGCACACCGCGTTCGCACGCTCGTGCAACACCACGATGGCCGAGCTGGGAGTGAAATTGCCTGCCGACGGACTCACCGCGGCGGCCCAGCAGCTGGGTCTCGGGGTGGACTATGTGACACCCGGCTTGACGACTGTCACAGGGAAAGTTCCACCCGCCGAAAGTCCGGCGCAACGGGTCGAATCGAGCATCGGACAGGGCACGGTGACGGCTTCGCCGTTCGGAATGGCGCTCGTGGCGGCCTCCCTCGCGCACGGTTCCGCGCCGGCTCCGAGCATCATCCGCGGCCGTCCCGGCACTCCCGACCGGCCTTCGGCGCCGGTGCCCGCGACGGTGACGTCGCAGCTAGAGACCATGATGGGGGAGACGGTGAGCGCGGGTACAGCCACCGCCCTGCGTGACATCCCCGGCCTGCTCGGCAAGACCGGTACCGCCGAGTACCTCGACGACACCCACGCCCACGGCTGGTTCGTCGGCATCGACGGTGACCGGGCGTTCGCGGTGTTCGTCGCGGACGCCGGAAGCTCCGGACCGGCGGTCGAGGCAGCGGGACGGATGCTACGTGTGACACCATGAGTCGTCTTTCCCCCCGCAGGCGAGCAATCCCCCCGCTGCCGCACGCGGTCATCACCCAGCCAGCTACACTCGGCGGCGGACCATACCCATGGTCAATACGCGGGATGTCACAATTTCGAGAAGGTTCGGAGTAGGCGCCATCGATACCGGTCAGAAGATCGCGGAGCATTACCGCCTGGTCGAGCGTATTGGTAGCGGCGGCACAGGCGTTGTATGGCGTGCTGTCGACGAACGCCTCCAACGCTCCGTGGCAGTGAAGCAGATCCACATCAAACCCAGCTTGCCCGAGGGCGAGCGGGATGTGTTGCGCCAGCGCGCGATTCGGGAAGCCCGCAACGCGGCACGCTTCCAGCACCCCAATGCCATCGTGGTATTCGACATCACCGAGCACAACGGTGATCCGTGCCTGGTGATGGAGTACCTCAAGTCGGTCAGCCTCGCGGGTGAGCTGGGCCAGAAGGGCCCGCTGCCGCTGCTCGAGGTCGCCCGCATCGGGGAGAAGGTCGCCTCCTCCCTGATCGCCGCCCACCAGGCGGGCTTGGTGCACCGCGACGTGAAACCGGGCAATATCCTGCTCGGCGACCACGGTGAGGTGAAGATCACCGACTTCGGCATCTCCCGCGCGGCAGGCGACGTGACGCTCACCGAGACCGGGCTGATCTGCGGTACCGCCGCCTATCTGGCCCCCGAGGTCGCGCGCGGCTCCGATCCGACCCCCGCCGCCGACGTATTCGCCCTCGGCGCAACGCTTTTCCACGCGCTGGAAGGCGAACCGCCCTACGGCGCCAACGCCAACCCGCTGGCGGTGCTCTACGCCGCCGCCAACGGACAGGTGCGCGAGCCCCACAACGCGGGCCCGGCCACCGACTTCCTGCTCGATCTGCTCAGCCCGGACCCCCTCGACCGTCCGACGATGACCGAGGCCCGCGACGCGCTGGCCGCGTTCGCCGAGGACGAGAACGCGGTGCCCGCCGGATTCGTCCCCGCCAGTGAGGCTTTCAACCGTCGCAACTCCGCGGCGACCACCCAGGTGATCCGGCAGTCCGGTCGCCGGGCCTCCCATGCGGGCGCGTCCACCGCCACGACCCGTCAGATCCGCTCGAACCCGCGTCCGCAGGTCCGTCAGGACACCGCCGCGCACCCGCGCACCCAGGCTCAGCCGATGCCGGCCCCGCGCAAGCAGGCGGGCAAGGGCCGTGCGGTGCTGATCGGGTCCGCGGTGGGTGCGGTGGTCGCGGCGGTCGCCGTGGCGTTCAGCGCGTTCAACAGCTCCGACTCGGATTCGCCGCAGGTGCAGGCCGGTCCGCAGACCTCGGCGCAGTCGTCGGCGGCACCGAAGCCCAGCGCGGCGGTTCCGCCGCTCGGGCAGGCCAGCAATGTCGGCACCGTCGATATCGGATCGGCGGGTCTGCTGGTCGAGAACTTCTTCAGTGACCCGGCCGGTTCGTGGTCGCTGCTCACCCCGGCCGCGCAGCAGGTCTACGGCAGCGAGTCCGCGTTCCGCGAGTACTGGAACGCCCGCACCGTCGACACCTTCGCCAGCATCACCGCGGTCAGCGGCAACAACGCCGACGGGTCCACGAATATGCGCCTGGCCAGCATCACCATCAACGGCTCGACCAAGGCCATGGTCATGCGCGTGGTGAGCTCGGGTGGCAGTCTGCGCATCGACGGAGATACCCGCTAGCTGGTGTCCGCGACGGATCCGCCGGTCGGGTCCGTCGCTTCGGCGGGATGTGGGTGGAAAAGCGATGGCGGGCGACCATTAGGCTGGTACCTGACCTGAGCCCCACCACAGAACAGGACCGTACCCCGATATGACTTCCCGCATCGAGCTCGCCCGCGTCGATCTGCGCGGTCGTACTCCTTCCGCTGCCGAGCTGCGCACCGCGCTGCCGCGCGGAGGGGTCGACGTGGACTCGGTGCTGCATCATGTGCGGCCGGTCGTCGAGGACATTCGGGACCGGGGCGCCGAGGCGGCGCTGGACTACAGCGAGAAGTTCGACGGAGTGCGGCCCGCCGTGGTGCGGGTACCGGTCGGCGAGCTGACCAAGGCGCTCGCCGAGCTGGACCCGGCGGTGCGCGCCGCACTCGAGGTGGCGATCGAGCGGACCAGGAAGGTGCACGCCGATCAGCGGCGCACCGACACGGTGACCGAGGTCGTGCCCGGTGGCACCGTCACCGAGAAGTGGCTGCCGGTGGAGCGGGTCGGGCTGTACGTGCCCGGCGGCAACGCCGTGTACCCGTCGTCGGTCGTGATGAACGTGGTGCCCGCGCAGGCCGCCGGCGTCGAGTCGCTGGTGGTGGCCTCGCCGCCGCAGGCGCAGTTCGGTGGGCTGCCGCACCCGACGATCATGGCGGCCGCCGCGCTGCTCGGTGTCGACGAGGTGTGGGCGGTCGGCGGTGCGCAAGCGGTGGCGTTGCTGTCCTACGGCGGTGTCGATACCGACGGTGGAGCCCTCGAGCCGGTCGACCTGATCACCGGGCCGGGCAATATCTACGTCACCGCGGCCAAGCGGCTGTGCCGTGGGCTGGTCGGCATCGATGCCGAGGCGGGCCCCACCGAGATCGCCGTGCTGGCCGACGCCACGGCCGATCCGGTGCACGTGGCCGCCGACCTGATCAGCCAGGCCGAGCACGATGTGCTCGCCGCCAGTGTGCTGGTCACCGATTCTCCCGCGCTGGCCGACGCGGTCGACGCCGCCGTGAACGCTCAGCTCGCCGTGGTCAAGCACCACGATCGCGTGCGGGAAGCGTTGAGCGGCAAGCAGTCCGGGATCGTGCTCGTCGACGACATCGCGCAGGGTCTGCGTGTGGTCGACGCCTACGCCGCCGAGCACCTCGAGATCCAGACCGTCGACGCCGCCGCTGTCGCCGCGCGGGTGCGCAGTGCCGGTGCGATCTTCGTCGGCCCGTGGGCGCCCGTCAGCCTCGGCGACTACTGCGCGGGTTCGAACCACGTGCTGCCGACCGCGGGGTGCGCGCGGCACTCCTCGGGACTGAGCGTGCAGACGTTTTTGCGTGGCGTCCACATCGTGGAGTACACCGAGGCGGCGTTGAAGGATGTCGCCGGACACGTTGTCGCCCTGGCCAACGCGGAGGATCTGCCCGCGCACGGGCAGGCCGTGCAGGCGCGTTTCGAGGCGCTGTCGTGAGTACTCCCACCGTGCCCGGCGCCTCGGCGACCCTGGACCAGCTACCGCTGCGCGACAACCTGCGGGGCAAATCGCCTTATGGCGCGCCGCAATTGACGGTGCCGGTGCAGCTCAACACCAACGAGAACCCGCACCCGCCCAGCAAGGCGCTGATCGACGATGTCGCCGAGTCGGTGCGCGCCGCCGCCGCCGATCTGCACCGGTACCCGGATCGCGACGCTGTGGCGCTGCGCCACGACCTGGCCGAGTATCTGACCCGCCAGACCGGGATCGCCGTCGACACCGCGAATGTGTGGGCGGCCAACGGCTCCAACGAGATCCTGCAGCAGCTGTTGCAGGCGTTCGGCGGACCGGGCCGCAGCGCACTGGGTTTCGTGCCCTCGTACTCGATGCACCCGATCATCTCGGAGGGCATCGACACCGAGTGGGTCGAGGCCAAGCGCAGCGGTGACTTCTCGCTCGACATCGACTACGCGGTGGCCCAGATCGCCGAACGCCGACCCGACGTGGTGTTCGTGACGAGCCCGAACAACCCGACCGGCCACAGCATCCCGATCGCCGAGCTCGAGCGGATTCTCGAGGTCGCGCCCGGCATCGTCGTGGTGGACGAGGCGTACGGGGAGTTCTCCGCGGCACCCAGCGCGATCACGTTGATCGACCGGTTCCCGACCAAGCTCGTGGTCACCCGCACCATGAGCAAGGCGTTCGCGTTCGCGGGTGGGCGCCTGGGCTACCTGGCCGCCTCGCCTGCGGTGATCGACGCGATTTTGCTGGTGCGCTTGCCGTATCACCTGTCGGTGGTCACCCAGGCCGCCGCGCGCGCGGCATTGCGTCACGCTGACGAAACCCTGGGCAGCGTCGCGGAACTGGCGGCCCAGCGTGATCGGGTCGCCGCCGCACTGGCCGCGCTCGGATTCGACGTGATCCCCAGCGACGCCAACTTCGTGCTGTTCGGCCGGTTCACCGACGCGGGCGCCGCGTGGCAGCACTATCTCGACGCGGGTGTGCTGATCCGCGATGTCGGCATCCCCGGGTACCTGCGCGCCACCATCGGCCTCGCCGCCGAGAACGACGAATTCCTGCGCGTGAGCCGCGATATCGCGGGCACCGACCTTACTCACTGAATCCACCTGTGGAGGAACACATCATGAGCAGAACAGCGCGGGTGGAACGCGTCACCAAAGAGTCCTCGATTCTGGTGGAGCTGAACCTCGACGGCACCGGGCAGACCGAGATCTCCACCGGGGTGCCGTTCTACGACCACATGCTGACCGCGCTCGGCGCGCACGCCGGGTTCGACCTGGTGGTACGGGCCGAGGGTGACATCGAGATCGAAGCGCACCACACGGTCGAGGACACCGCGATCGTGCTGGGACAGGCGCTCGGGCAGGCGCTGGGAGACAAGAAGGGGATCCGCCGCTTCGGTGACGCGTTCATCCCGATGGACGAGACCCTCGCGCACGCCGCCGTCGACGTGTCCGGCCGGCCGTACTGCGTGTTCACCGGTGAGCCCGAACACCTCGTGCACACCATCATTCCGAGCGCGGGCCCCGGCGCTTCGTACTCGACGGTGCTCAACAAGCACGTCTTCGAGTCGATCGCGCAGAACGCCCGCATCGCGCTGCACGTGCGGGTGCTCTACGGCCGCGACCAGCACCACATCACCGAGGCCGAATTCAAGGCTGTCGCGCGGGCTCTGCGCGCCGCCGTGGAAATCGACCCCCGGGTCAGTGGTGTGCCCTCCACCAAGGGAGTGCTGTGAAATCCGTTGTGCTGCTGGACTACGGCTCCGGCAATCTGCACTCCGCCGAACGCGCGCTGGTACGCGCCGGTGCGCAGGTGGAGGTCACGGCCGACCCCACCGCCGCCTTGGCCGCGGACGGCCTCGTCGTCCCCGGCGTCGGCGCGTACGCGGCCTGCATGGCTGGGCTGTTGTCGGTGCGCGGTGATCGCATGATCGGCCAGCGCCTCGCCGGCGGACGTCCCGTGCTCGGCATCTGCGTCGGCATGCAGATCATGTTCGACCGCGGCGTCGAGTTCGGTGTCGAGACCGAAGGCTGCGGCGAATGGCCCGGCACCGTCGCGGGACTGGACGCTCCTGTCCTTCCCCACATGGGCTGGAACACGGTCAAGGCACCCGCCGACAGCACCCTGTTCGCCGGCATGGACGCCGACACCCGCTTCTACTTCGTCCACTCCTACGCGGCCCAACAGTGGGAACTCCCCGGCAACGAGCACATCGCCCCCCCGAAGCTCACCTGGGCCGAACACGGCGTCCCCTTCCTGGCCGCCGTCGAGAACGGACCGCTCTCGGCCACCCAGTTCCACCCGGAGAAGTCCGGCGACGCGGGTGCGCAACTGCTGCGCAACTGGATCGGCTCGCTGTAAGCCGGTCACGGACTCTGCACAGGATCGGTCGCGATTCTGGTGGGGCGGCGACAATCGACCCGCCCAGGGTCGCGTGGCGTCAGCTGGTCACGTCGGGGTCGCCGCTGTGGGCCAGGGCAGCACCGTCAACTCGGGCCACTGACGGCGCCAGCGGTCGGCCTTCGCCTCGTAGACGTGGCGCGGCGCCAGGACCGGATTGGGACGCACGACGAGGTTGAAGACATCGGACAGCCCGTGCGGCGCGTAGACGCGCCAACGATCGCCGGGTTGCTCGACGCGAACCCCCAAGCAACACGTGGTCGCGGCGAAGGAGTCGATCGCGTCCTCGGTCGACCTGTGAGCAGGACACGGCGTGCCGAACTTCTCCTCGTACCAGAGGTGGACCCGCGCCTCGTTGCGGATCTCCACGTCGGCGGGGATGTCGGCGAATACTTGTTTCGCCGACTGGATGACCACGTCCTCCGCCTCCCAGGACAGGTCGGTGGCGTCGAAATAGAACAGGTCGTAGTCCTTGATGCCCTCGCCGGGGGCGCGGCCGGTGACTGCGTTCCAGACGGTCTGGAACAGACAACCCGCCGTCAGATACCAGCCGGGCAGTTCCAGGGACGCCGACCGGGACAGCACCTCCGTCAGTACCTCGTTGCGCGAGAGCGCGTCTCGGAAGGCGCCGAGTTGTTCGTCGAGAGGCAGTTTGCTGATCACCGCCTGTGCCTACCACTACGCCGGGATACCGGGGCGACCGTTCTCGCGAACGGCGATCGGGTCAGGGGTTGCCGAAGTGGGCTCGGTCGGCGGCTTCGGTGCCCGCGGTCCAGCCTTCGGCGCTGCGGATGGTGATGCCTCGGGTGCGGGCGGTGGGGAAGTAGGTGGCGAAGGCCTTGTCCACTCGTTGTCGGTGGGTGGCGAGGGCGGGGAGCAGGTGGGTGGGGTCGGGGGAGTCGGCGATGGTTGCTTCGGCGGCGTCGGCGAGGCGTTCGCCGACTCGCGTGGCATAGGCGGTGAGGTAGGCCTTGCGGTAGTGGCGGGAGCGGGATTCCTCGGTGGTGGCGTTGTCGATCATGGTGCGGGTGGCTTGGACGAGCAGGGAGGTGGACAGAATCTCCACGGCGTCGAGGTCGGGGTCGTCGCCGACGATCGTGACGAATCCCCAGTCGGCGGCGAAGATCGCGCGGCAGCGGTTGGCTCGGGTGACCATGTCGATGAGCAGGGCTTTGGCGTCGGTGTAGGGGGTTTCCAGCCAGATGCGGCGGGCGGCGGGGAGGTCGGGGTCGGTGCGCTGGGTGTCGAGCAGGGCGCGGTCGATCGCGTACTTGGTCATGAGTTCTTGTGCCTTGGCGGACAGCGTTTCCGCTTCCTCGGCGAAGGACGTCGATTCGGCCTTGGCGAGCAGGCCGCGCACTCGGCCGAGGGTCTTCTCGTCCACATGGTGATGGGTGGCGCTCTGCCTGCGGGTGCCGGGGAGCGCGACGATCTGTTCGAGTTTCGGGAGTTGGACGAGCAGGGCGAGGGCGGTCAGGGCTGCGGTGAGAGCCTCTTCACGGGTGAGGAGTGCCCGGTCGGCCCATTGATCGAGGTGGGGGTGCTCGGATGTCCACCACACCGTGGCGCCCAGCTCGTCCAGTTGCGCCTGCCAGATCTCGTCGACGGACTCGGCGGAGAAATCGGACCGGTGCTCGGCCATCAGATCGGTCAGGTAACTCACTGCGAACTCGTCCACCCGTCTGCGCGCGGCCTCGTGAACATCGCGAGGCAACCAGCCGAACTCGAAGGCGCGAAGAATGATTCGCTGAGCGGCGAGCTGAACTCCGGCGCCCGATTCGGCGCCCGCGACCTGTTCGGCGAATCGCCCGATGGCGTTCTTGTCGCCCTGGGCGGCGAGGAAGGCCACGGTCGCGATCGCGTCGGCCACCTGCGACCGGTCGCCCGACCACGCGGCATCGATCGGAAGTCCGGGAGCGGCTGCCGGTTTACGGCCAGTCCGGCGCCGACGATTCTGCTTGGCCAAGGGTTGCGCCGATCCTGTTCGTGGAGGTAGTACCCGCAACGGGGGGTAGGTAGTGTTCGCGGCGTCCATTGTCGCGCATCGGTCCTGTGCGGCCGCGGGGTCGTCGGCCTGCGTCGAATTGTCGAGGCAGGTCAGCGACTCCTGGTTGATCGTGCGGTCGTAATCGCTACTTGCCCAACGGAACTGCGGGAAGAGGGTTTCGGAAGTCGGTCGGTGAGCCTAGGCTGGCGGGATGAGTTATCGGGGGATGGTGCTCGACGAACGAGCGGAACTGGTCGAACTGCTGCGGGGGCTGAGCGAGCACGAATGGGAGACGCCGTCGCTGTGCGCGGGGTGGCGGGTTCGTGACGTCGTCGGGCACCTGTTGCAGGACACCCTCAGCCCGCTGGGCTACGCGGCGGTCGTGGTGAAGAGCCGGGGCTCGGTCAACCGCACCAACAGCGCGCTCGCGCAGGCGTTCTCGGGGCTGACGACCGCGCAGCTGGTGGACAAGCTCGACACCGAGTCGGGTCGCCTGTCGAAGTACTCACCGCGGCTGATGCTCTCCGACCTCGTCGTCCACCACCAGGACATCCGCCGTCCCCTCGGCCGCCCGCGGACGATTCCCGCCGACCGTCTCATCGCGGTCCTGAACTACCCCGACCCCTTCGCCTTCCCGGCCAGGTACGCCAAGGGTCTGCGTTTCGTCGCCACCGACGTCGACTGGTCCTCCGGCGACGGCCCGGAAGTGCGCGGCCCCGGCGAGGCCATCGCCCTGGCCGTCGTCGGCCGCACGGCCGCGCTCGACGACCTCACCGGCGGCGGACTCCCCGAACTCCGCCGCCGCCTCGGCTGACTACTACAGAAGCGGGGAATCGAGTTCGCGCACGAGCCAACGACCCCACACATTGGTCAGTTCGACGTTGATGACCATGTTCAGGCGCTGGGGTTCGGGAGCGCTCGCGTTGGAACGGATCTGTGTCATCGTCACCAGAACCTCCGCGTTGAGGAAATCGCCGTTCACCACGCCGCAGGTGATGTTCTCGGCGGTGGAGCGCACCTCCGCTTGACGCATGGCCGCTGCCAGTGCGTCCCTCGACTCACTGAACTCGGCGTGGAATGCGCCCGTGCTGCGGTCGAGGACACGCTGGAAGTAGCCGTCGAGGTCGTGTGCGTGGTCGTAGGTCGATACCTCACGGCCGAAATCGCAGCCGGCCAGCCGCGCCGCATCCGGGGGGCCTGCTGCCGCGTTCGGCGCCACGATCACCGCCGCCATGGCGATCGAACCCAGCAAACTACCCAGTACACCTGTACGGAACACAATTTTCCTTTGATCGGTCGAACCGACGCGAATCCGCGCGCCGGGACGAACTGTATCCAGAAACACCGACAAGAGCTGTAATCGTCGACCGCTCAACAGGATTCGATGTAGCAACGGCGTCGTGGCGAGGGTTGACCAGGTCACCGTCGCAGCGTGGTCGCGGTATCGGTCCGCGACAGTTTGTCGGGGTTGCGCACGGAGTAGAGGCCGGTGACGAGGCCGTCGTCGACGCGCACCGCGAAGACTGTGTCGATGACGCCGTCGAGGCGCAGGATCAGGGCCGGGTGGCCGTTGAGCTGTGCCGATTCGACAGTCATCGCCGCGCCGATCCTGGGCACACTGGCGGTGAGCAAGGCGGCGACCAGGTCGGCCCCCACGATGGGCGACAGTGCGGCCTGCTTGATTCCGCCGCCGTCGCCGAGGAACACGACATCCGGTGCGAGCAGGTCGAGCAGGTCCTGGAGATCGCCGGTTTCGATCGCCCGCTGGAACGCCGCCAGCGCATCGCGGGATTCGCTCGCCGACACGATGCCGCGCGGTCGGCGGGCTGCGACGTGGGCGCGCGCCCGGTATGCCAGCTGGCGGACGGCGGCCGGACTCTTGTCGACGGCCTCGGCGATCTCGTCGTAGTCCAGATCGAAAACCTCGCGCAGCACGAACACCGCCCGTTCGATCGGCGTCAGCGTCTCCAGGACGAGCAGCATCGCCATCGAGACGCTCTCGGCCAACTCGACATCGTCGGCCACGTCGGGCGTGGTCAGCAGCGGTTCGGGCAGCCAGGGGCCGACATAGGACTCCCGGCGCCGGCCCAGCGTGCGCAACCGATCGAGGGACCGGCGGGTCGTGATCCTGACCAGATACGCGCGCTGGTCGCGCACCGCGTCGAGATCGACGCCCACCCACCGCAGCCACGTCTCCTGGAGGACGTCCTCGGCGTCGGCAGCCGAGCCGAGCATCTCGTAGGCGACCGTGAACAGCAGATTGCGATGGGCGACGAACACCTCCGTCGCCGGGTCCTTCGCTGTGCCCTCGGGCTGTGGCGCCATGGGTAGCTCCTTTTCCACTCGGATGTGACGCACACCAGACGCCGGCCGAGGCCGTCGCGTAACACCGATCCGCAGTGGCGTGGATCACGTCGGCGAGCTGTTACGGAGGTCCGATCGCCGCCGTCTCATGGTCGTTCGATTCAGCACCAGCAGTGAGGAACACGTCATGGAACCCCGATTCAACCTTTTCGGCACCGAGGTCGGCGCCGAGTTCGGCAAGCGGTTCGGCAACGCCAGCCTGGCACTGATCCGGTCGACCCTGCCGAAAGCCACCCAGGACCTGGTGATGCTGCGCGTCAGCCAGATCAACGGCTGCGGCTACTGCACCGACGCGCACAGCAAGGATCTCGCCCACTCCGGGCAGTCCGCGACGCGGATCAATCTCGTTGCCGCGTGGCGTGAGTCGGCCGTGTTCACCGACGCGGAACGGGCGGCGCTGGCGCTGGCAGAGGAAGGGACCCGCGTCGCCGACGCCGCGCGGGGCGTGTCCGACGAGACCTGGGCCCAGGTGCGCGAGCACTACGACGACGAGCAGCTCGCCGCCCTGATCGCGGTGGTGGCCCAGATCAACGCCGCCAACCGGCTCGGTGTCATCCTGCGCCGGCAGGGCGGTGCCTACGAGCCCGGCGCGTTCGACACCGCGGCAGGCTGAGCGAATCGTGGTCGGCCCGGGTCGTCGGATCCGGGCCGACCCGCTCGACGCGCCGAGCGTCTGTGCGCGGGGTTCGCGTGACACGGGCCTCACCGTCGCGGACCGTTGCGGGAACGGCGACACAGACCTACTAGTCTGAATGCGTGAGTCTTGTGCTGTTGCCCGCTGTCGATGTCGCCAATGGTGAGGCCGTGCGCCTTGTGCAAGGGGAGGCCGGTAGCGAAACGAGCTATGGGTCGCCTCGGGACGCGGCGTTGGCGTGGCAGCAAGCGGGGGCCGAGTGGGTGCATCTGGTCGATCTCGACGCGGCCTTCGGCAAGGGGAGCAATCGCGAACTGATCGCTCAGGTCGTCGGCGAACTCGACGTGAAGGTCGAGCTGTCCGGTGGTATCCGCGACGACGATTCGCTGAAGGCGGCACTGGCGACCGGGTGCGCGCGGGTGAACATCGGCACCGCGGCGATCGAGAATCCGCAGTGGTGCGCGCGAGTGCTCGGCGAGTACGGCGACCGGATCGCGGTGGGGCTCGACGTCAAGCAGATCGACGGACAGTGGCGGTTGCGCGGTCGTGGCTGGGTGACCGACGGCGGCGACCTGTGGGAGGTGCTCGAACGCCTCGAGCGTGACGGTTGCGCGCGGTATGTGGTCACCGACGTCTCCAAGGACGGCACGCTGACCGGCCCCAACCTCGAGCTGCTGAGCGAGGTCGCCAACGCCGCCGAGGCACCGGTGGTCGCCTCCGGCGGCATCTCGGTGCTCGACGACCTCGTCGCCATCGCCGGCCTGGCCGACGACGGTGTGGAGGGCGCGATCATCGGCAAGGCGTTGTACGCGGGCCGCTTCACGCTGCCCGAAGCTCTGGCCGCGGTGCGCTGACACCGCCGATGACCGCCGCGCCGAGCACCGCCGAACTGACCGACCTGCTGACCGTCGCCACCCAGATCCTGGACGGCGTGGTCCCGCGTTTCGTCGAAGGACTCGGCGCGCCGAGCGCGGTGACCAAGGGCCGCAACGACTTCGCCACCGAACTCGATCTCGAGCTGGAACGCACCATCTCCGCCGAACTCCAGCAGCGAACCGGCATCGCGGTCCACGGCGAGGAATTCGGCGGACCGGCGCTCACCTCGGGCACGGCCTGGGTACTCGATCCGATCGACGGCACCTTCAACTACTCCTCGGGCCACCCGATGTCGGGCACCCTGCTGGCACTGGTGCACGAGGGCGAGCCGGTGATCGGCCTGACCTGGCTGCCCATGCTCGGTCGCCGCTACGCCGCGGTGACCGGTGGACCCTTGTATCTCGACGGTGTGGCCCTGCCACCGCTGGAACCGGGCAAGCTCGCCAACTCCATGATCGGATTCGGCGCCTTCAACCTCGACTCGGCGGGTCGTATCCCCGGCCAGTTCCGGTTCGACCTGCTCGGTGCGCTGAGCAGGTTGTCCTCGCGGGTGCGGATGCACGGCGCCACCGGCATCGACCTGGCGTTCACCGCCTCGGGGGTGCTCGGAGGCGCGGTCGTGTTCGGGCACCATCCGTGGGACAACGCGGCCGGGGTCGCGCTGGTGCGCGCCGCGGGTGGCGTGGTCACCGACCTGGCGGGCGCGCCGTGGACGATCACCTCCGGTTCGGTGCTGGCCGCCGCGCCGGGCGTGCACGAGGAACTGCTGGAAATGATTTGCACCGTCAGCGAAGAAGAACGAGGGTGAACCCCATGACACCGCGCACCGACGAACGACCCGGCACCACCGCGCCGAGCACCTTGGCGGTCCGCGTGATCCCGTGCCTGGACGTCGACGCGGGTCGCGTGGTCAAGGGCGTCAACTTCCAGAATCTGCGCGACGCGGGCGATCCGGTGGAACTGGCCGCGACCTACGACGCCCAGGGCGCCGACGAACTGACCTTCCTCGACGTCACCGCCTCCACCGGCGACCGCGGCACCATGCTCGACGTGGTGACCCGCACCGCCGAGCAGATCTTCATCCCGCTCACCGTCGGCGGTGGCGTACGCACGGTCGAGGATGTCGACCGGCTGCTGCGCGCCGGCGCCGACAAGGTGTCGGTGAACACCGCCGCCATCGCACGCCCCGAGGTGCTGTTCGAGATGTCGCAACGCTTCGGCGCCCAGTGCATCGTGCTCTCGGTCGACGCGCGCACCGTGCCCGACGGTCAGCCCGACACCCCGTCCGGCTGGGAGGTCACCACCCACGGCGGCAAGCGTGGCACCGGCATCGACGCCGTCGAATGGGCTATCCGCGGCGCCGAACTCGGTGTCGGCGAGATCCTGCTGAACTCGATGGACGCCGACGGCACCAAAGCCGGTTTCGACCTGCCGATGATCGCGGCGGTGCGCGCCGCGGTGCGCGTTCCGGTGATCGCCAGCGGCGGCGCGGGCGCGGTCGAACACTTCCCGCCCGCTGTCCACGCCGGCGCCGACGCGGTCCTCGCCGCGAGCGTCTTCCACTTCGGCGACCTCACCATCGGCCAGGTGAAGAACGCGATGCGCGCGGACGGCATCACCGTCCGCTGACATCAGTCAGGTGTCGAGCCGAATTCACCTGGCGCCGAACCGATTCGGTGTCACAGCACGATGATCCGGCGGAACGCATCGACCGAGTGCCGACGGTGAGCTGGTCGCCGGCATTGGAATCAGCGTGCGTGGATCGCGATGATTTCCGTTGTCGCCGACGTTGGTGCGGGGATGAGCATCGGAATCGCGTTGTCCCCGTTCGTTCTCGACAACTCCGCCAATGCCGTGGACACGGCCGTCGATCTGGGCGCAGTCGCCGCCGAGGTGGGGCTGAGTTCGGTGTGGTTGGGGCAGACCTTCAGCAGTGACGCGATCGTGTTGGCGGCGTTGATCGGCCGGGCGGTGCCCGGAATCGAAGTGGGGACCTCGGTCGTTCCGGTGCCGGGCAGGCATCCGCTGCTGGTGGCCGGTCAGGCGCAGACCGCGCAGGCGGCGACCGGTGGACGGTTCGTGCTCGGGTTGGGGCTCGGCGCCCGGTCGCTGTCCGAACGCGCCTTCGGTGGGCCGTTCGACCGGCCCGGCCTCCGGCTGCGTGAATTCCTCACGGCGCTGCGGTCGATTCTCGACACCGGTGCGGTGGACTTCCGCGGTGAGACGGTGACCGCCGCCAGTCCGATGCCCGCGGCGGTGGCGGGTGCCGACCCGACGGTGCCGGTGCTGGTCGCGGCCATGGGGCCGCAGGCGCTGCGAGCCACCGGCGAACTGGCCGACGGCACGTTGCCCTTCCTGGTCGGTCCCGAGGCGCTGGCCGAACACATCGTCGCGCCGCTGACCGCCGCCGCGACGGCCGCGGGCAGGCCGTATCCCCGCATCGTGGCGATGGTGCCCGGCGTCGTGACCGCCGACGTCGCCGCGGCGCGGAGCATCGCCGAGGCGAAAACCGCCTTCTACGACACGATTCCGTCGTATCAGCGCGTGGTCGCGCTGTCGGGCGCGCAGCGGGCCGCCGAACTCGTGGTGATCGGTGACGAGGAGGCGGTCGCCGCCCGCGTGGCCGACTACTTCGCCGCGGGCGCCACCGATGTGGTGTTCTCCCAGACCGACCTCACCACGCCCGAGGACCAGCAGCGCACCTGGCGGCTGCTCGGTGAGCTCGATCGCGCCCGCCGATCCGGCGTCACAACCCCATCTCGGCGGCGATGATGGTGCGCAGCACTTCGCTGGTGCCACCCACGATCCGATCGATGCGGTGGTCGGCGTAGAGGCGGGCGATGGGGGAGTCCGCGAGATAGCCGACCCCGCCGTGCAATTGGAGGCAGCGGTCGATCACCCGCCCGGCAGACTCGGTGCAGAACAGCTTCGCCGAGGCCGCGTCCGCGGGGGTCAGGTCGCCGCGATCGTGGGCGGCGAGCGCGCGATCGACCACCGCCTCGATGGCGTCGACCTCGGCGCGGCAGGCGGCCAGCTCGAACGTGGTGTTCTGGAAGCTCGTCACCGAGTGGGTGAACGCGGTGCGCTCGGCGGTGAAGCGGTGCGCGAAACGCACCGCGGCCCTGGCCTGCGCGTGGGCGCCGACGGCGATGGTGAGCCGTTCCCGTGGCAGCTGTGCGGCGAGATGGTCGTCGCCACGGTGCGCGGCACCGAGCCGATCGATCACCGGCACCCGCACATCGGTGAAGGTGAGCTGAACTATGTCGCAGACTTTTCGGCCGAGGGTGTCGAGGGCGCGCCCGACGCGGTAGCCGGGGGCGGCGCTGTCGACGACCAGTAGCGATAGGCCGTAGGTGGGGTCGTCCGCGCTCGGTGGCGCGGTACGCGCGCACACGATGACGCGGTCGGCGTGCGCGCCCCCGATGACGTAGGTCTTCGAACCGTTGAGCAGGTATTCGCTGCCGTCCAGCGACAGGGGTGCGGTGGTACGCATGTCCGACGGCTCCGAGCCGGTGCCCGGTTCGGCGACCGCGAGCGCGAACATCGTTTCGCCGGTGACGAATCCGGGCAGCCAGCGCTGCCGCTGTTCGGCGGTCGCCAGGTCGTTGATCAGGGGCAGACAGCGCGACACATGAGCGCTGGAGCCGCCGAAAGACACCGCGGCGCGCGCGATCTCCTCGGTGAGCACCGCCCGGTACCGGAACGAGTCCAGGCCGGATCCGCCGTGTTCGACGGGCACCTCCATGCCGAGGATCCCGAGTTCGCCCAGCCGGTAATAGAATTCGCGCGGCACCAGTCCGTCGTCGTACCACTTGCCGAAACTCGGCACGACCTCGGCATCGATGAACGCGCGCATCGTCGCGCGGAAGGCGCGGTGCTCGGCATCGAAAACTGTTCTGCGCATGGGAATCCTTACCGGCCGGAAACGGCCACGAGCCGGCCCGCCCGACGCGGTGATCGGGTGGGCCGGCGAGACGGCGGTGCGTACTACTTCGGCGGTGTGGGGACCGCGGGGTCCTTGCAGTAGGCGCCGAGCTCGGCCGGGCACGGCGCGAGAATGGTCGAGAAGTACTGGTAGGCCGAGAACAGCGCCAGCGGACCGCCGACGGTGACCAGACCGATCATCGTGCCGACCGCACCGAGCGTGGCCGCGCCGAGCACGCAACCGGCCACGGTGGCGCCGACCCACGGCACCAGCAGCACGATCACCGGGCTGGCGATGGTCGCGCCCGCGGCACCGCCGACCAGGCAACCGATGCCGCCGCCGACCACCGCGCCGACGATGGCCGCCACGGCGCCACCGACGCCGAGGCGCTGGCTGAGGACGCCGAGCGCGGCCTGATCACGCGGGGTGAAGGACTCGGCGATCTGCTGCGCGGCCACGTCCTGGGTGATCAGGTTCGTCGCCGGGGCCACCGCAGTGCCGCCCTCCTTGGACGGGGTCAGCGTCGCGGTGCCGCCGTCGATGGTGGCGGCGATCGGGAACACCTTGTCGTCCATGCGGTAGGTCAGCGGCAGTGCGGCGACCGGGGTGTCGGCGCCGGTGGTGAGCACCAGCTGGCCGTCGACGACCTGCAGTTTGCCGTCGGTGGACAGCACCGCGGAGTCACCCTGCCTGCTCACCTCGTAGCGCACCTCGGTCTGTGGTGCGGGATCGGCGTTGCCGGTCCCGGTACCGACACACAGGGCGAGCGCGGTCATGGCCGCCGTGGCCAGAGTGGTTGACATCTTCATCTGTGATCCTCATCGATCGGGGGTACTTCGGACGAGCCGCGCACGCTGGGATGCACTGCGCAACGAGGGAGGGGCAGCGACTACTTGCCGGTGGTGTCGATCAGACCGCCGTCGGTCAGCGACCAGTGCTCGCCGACGAAGGTCTGGATACCGACGGCCTCGAGCGGATAACCGTCGCCCGCACCGGTTTTCATCGCGATGCCCGGCAGCATCAGGTCGGCGGAGACGTTGTCCAGCGAGCGCATCGCGTCGCGCAGGCCCTCTCGGGTCGGGCACTTCGACGCTTCCATGGTCTTGCGGAAGCTCTCGGCCATCGTCCATCCGGCCATCGCGTGCTGGTTCTCGGGATCGGCGCCGGGGGCGTACTGAGCCAGCTTGGATCGGTAGGTCTGCATGCCCGCGTCCGTGGCCCAGCGCGGGTCGGCGGCGTCCTTGAGGAACGCCGCGGTCACCGTGCCCTGCACGTTGGGCAGCCCCACCGGGCGCAGGGTGGCCATGGTGTTGGAGACCACGGCGAGCACGTGCAACGGATTCCAGTCGGCGTTGCGCACGTCGGCGGCCAGCGCCTGCGAGGCGAACTTCGGGGTCGAGAAGTTCAGCAGCACATCGGCTCTGGAATTGGCCAGGTTGCGTACCTGGGCATCGACGGTGGGGTCGGTGACCTCGAAGCTCTGCTCGGCGATCACCTTCACCCCGCTGCCCGCGACACCCTCGGTGAACGCTGCCAGCAAGTCCTTGCCGAAGTCGTCGTTCTGGTAGAGCACCGCCACGGTCGCGTTCGGCCGCTGCGCTTTCACGTACTGCGCGTAGGCCAGCCCCTCGGTGCGGTAACTGGGTTGCCAGCCGATGGTCCAGGGGTGCTCGGTGCCGGAACCGAACTTGTTCGCCCCGGTGGCCACGAAGATCTGGGGCACCTTGCGCTGGTTGAGATAGTCCGCCACCGCCGAAGAGGTCGCGGTGCCCAGGGTTTGGAAGACCGCGAACACCTGATCCTGTTCGACGAGTCGACGGGTCTCCTCGACGGTCTTGGGCGGCTGGTAGCCGTCGTCGCGCACGATGTACTCGACCTTGCGTCCGTCGATGCCGTCCTGCTCGGCGTTGATGTAGTCGAAATAGGCCCTGATGCCCTTGGGCACCTCGCTGTAGGCCGAGGCCGGGCCCGACAGCGGGTACGCCCCGCCGAGCTTGATGGTGCTGTCGGTGATGCCGGTGGTCTGCTGACCCTTGCAGTCGCCGAGCCCGACGGTGCCGGTCTCCTCGCCACGACCGCCACACGCGGTGAGCGTGGCGAGGAGCGCGGCTGTCAGGCCGAGGGTGCGGATTGGCTTAGTGCGCATGGGTGTTCCCTTTCCGGACACGATGTCCGAGCCATTGCGTCCACTGGGTGGCCAGGCCGGCCAAACCCTTCGGCGCGAGGTACATGACCGCGATGATCAGCAGTCCGAAGATGACGCCGGGTGCGGCCTGATTGACGTCCTGGGCGAAACTGGGCACGAACATCACGAACAGTCCGCCCAGCAGCGGGCCCCAGGTGGTGCCGAGCCCACCCACGACGAGCCCGGCCAGCAGCGTGATCGACAGCGTCAGCGCGAAGGAGTCGGGCGAGACGAAGGCGATCACCCAGGTGTAGACGCAGCCCGCCACGCCGGCCAGCAGCGCGCTCCAGGCGAAGGCGAGGGTCTTGTAGTGCGCCAGATTCACCCCGAGAACCTCGGCGGCGATCTCGTTGTCGCGCACCGCGTGCAGCGCGCGGCCCACGCGCGAGCGCAGCATTCCGGCCACCAGCACGAAGCCGATCACGGTGGTGGCCAGCGCCAGGAAGTACAGCCACTGGTCCTCCGCGAGGCCGGTCCAGGCGGGCGGCACCGGCTTGTCGACGATGAGTCCCATGGAGCCGCCGGTCACCCCGTCGAACCGCTTGAGCAGCGGCACCAGGAAGATCGCGATGGCCAGGGTGACCAGTGCCAGATACAGCCCACGCAGTCGCAGCGCCGGGACGCCGAGGGCGAAACCGAGGACGAAGGTGACGGCCGCGGCGATCGGGATGGTCGCGAAATAGGGTGTGTCCCACTGCTTCATCGCGATCGCGGCGGTGTAGGCGCCGACCGCGAAGAACGCGCCGTGGCCGAGTGAGATCTGGCCGGTGTGGCCGACCAGCAGATTCAGCCCCAGCAGGGTGACCGCGTAGATCATCGCCATCGCCAGCTGGAAAGTGTGGAAGGGCACCAGCTGGAAGGGTGCGACGCAGGCCAGCAGGAGTACCGCGGCTGTCGCGACGAGTGACCAGCGCAGCGTAGTCAGCCGACGCAGTGCCGGTTTCGTGACGGGGGCAACCGAAGTCGTTGCCGCAATGTTCACTTCGCTCATACTCGTTCCACCGCCGCGTGTCCGAACAGACCTTGCGGGCGCAGCAACAGCACGCCCAGGATGATCACCAGCGGCACACCGATCTTGAGTTCGGTGCCGATCGCGTCGACGTAAGCGCCGGTGAGGGTTTCGGCGACGCCGACGATCAGACCGCCGGCCACCGCGCCGCCGGGGGAGTCGAACCCACCCAGCGTGGCCGCCGCGAAGGCGTAGATGAGGACCCCGCCCATCATGTTGGGTTCGAGGAACAGCAGCGGCGCCGACAACACCCCCGAGACCGACCCGACCAGCGCGGCCAGTCCCCAGCCGAGGGCGAGCACGGTACCGACCCGGATCCCGACGAGTCTGGCCGACTGCGGATTACACGCCACCGCCCGCATCGCGAGCCCGATCCTGGTGTAGCGGAACAGCAGATACAGCAGCGCCATCACCACGGCCACCACAGCGAGAATGCCGAGGCTGCCGTAGCCGACGCTGATCCCGCCACCGCGCAACGCGCCGTCGGGGAAGGGATTCGGGAACGACTTCACCTGGTACGACCAGATCCAGCCCGCGGCGGCGTTGACGGTGAAGAACAAGCCGACGGTGACGATCACCAGGGTGATCTCGGGCGCGCCCTCGACCGGCCGGATCACCACCCGTTCGATCACCATGCCCGCGGCGAACGAGATCGCCAGGGTGAGGATCAGCGCCGCCCAGAACGGCATGGTCTGGCTCAACTGCCAGGCCAGGAACGCCGAGAACATGGCCAGCTCACCCTGGGCGAAGTTGACGATCCCGGTGAACCGGTAGATCAGCACCAGCGCCAGCGCCAGGCCCGCGTAGATCGCGCCCGCCGAGAGTCCCTCGACGAGTTGCTGGACGAACTCGGTCACGGCGCCACCTTGTATCCCAGGTAGGAGCGGATGACCTGCTCGTCGGCCCTGATCCGGGCCGCGGTGCCCGACAACACGACTCGCCCGGTCTCGAGCACATGCGCCTGATGCGCGACGCCGAGGGCTAGGTGGGCGTTCTGTTCGACGACTATCACGGTGGTGCGTTCCTCTTCGTTGATGGTGTGCACGATCCCGAACAGTTCCTGGGTCACCAGCGGTGAGAGACCGAGCGAGGGTTCGTCCAGCAGCAACAGCCGGGGACGCAGCATCAGCGCTCGGCCGATGGCCAGCATCTGCTGCTGTCCGCCGGACAGGCCGCCCGCCGCGTCGCGTCGCTTGTCGCGCAGGATCGGGAAGTAGTCGTAGACCCGGCGCAGGTCGGCGTCGACGCCGGTGCGGTCGCGTCGGGGGTAGGCGCCCAGGCGCAGGTTCTCCTCGACGGTGAGCGGGGCGAAGGTGCCGCGGCCCTCGGGAACATGGGCGACGCCGCGGCGCGCCATGGACTCCGGCGCGCGACCGGACACCTCGTCGCCGTCGAGCAGCAGGCTGCCGCGAACCTTGACCATGCCGCAGAGGGCGCGCAGCAGGGTGGTCTTGCCCGCGCCGTTGGGGCCGAGGATCGCGCACACGGTGCCCTGCTCGACCGAGAAACTCACGCCGTGCAGGACTTTCGCCGCGCCGTATCCGGCGTGCAGGTCGGTGACCGTCAAGAATTCGCTCATGCTGTTCTCCTCGGGCATGCTCGGGCGGCCTGTGTGGTTACGCTCCGCTTCCGCCTCCGGTCGCTGACCGCTCATGCCGAAGCTCCGAGGTAGGCGCGGATGACGGCGGGATCGCGCTGCACCGCTTCGGGTTCGCCTTCGGCGATCACCTGGCCGAACTCGAGGCAGATCACCCGATCGCAGGTGCCCATCACGAAACCCATGTGGTGTTCGACGACGATCACGGTGAGGTCGAGGTCGGCTTGCAGCGCGCGCAGGCGGTCGGCGAATTCGTCGACCTCGCCGTGGCTCAGCCCGTTCACCGGCTCGTCG
Source organism: Nocardia sp. NPDC057272 (assembly GCF_042668615.1). NCBI lineage: Bacteria > Bacillati > Actinomycetota > Actinomycetes > Mycobacteriales > Nocardiaceae > Nocardia > Nocardia sp. NPDC057272. The sequence continues at coordinate 59,511 of NZ_JBHUYK010000023.1, forward strand.
AGCAGCAGCAGTCGCGGCCGCACCGCCAGCGCCCTGGCCAGTTCGATGCGCTTGAGGGTGCCGAAGGGCAGGCCCGCGGCCACGTGGTCGGCGACCGCGGTGAGTTCGAGGCGCTCGAGCAGTTCGTCGGCTTCGGCGCGCAGCAGTTTTTCCTCCCGGCGGACCTTGGGCAACCGCAGTCCGGCCGACACGAAGCCCGCGCAGGCCCGGTGATGGGCGCCGACGAGGATGTTGTCGCGCACCGAAAGGCGGGGGAACAAGCCCAGGTTCTGGAAGGTGCGGGCGATGCCGAGCCCGGCGAGAGCATCGGGACGCACCGTCGACAGATCGGTTTCGCGGTAGCGCAGGGTGCCCGACGTCGGCCGATTGCGCCGGGTCAGGCAGTTGAACAGGGTGGTCTTGCCCGCGCCGTTTGGTCCGATCAGGCCGACCATCTCGCCGGGGGCGACCGTGAACCCGACGTCCTGCAGGGCGGTGATGCCGCCGAAGCGCACCGTCAGGTTGGTTATCTCGAGCATGCGAGGAACACTAAGATCGCAGGTCGGAGCCCACATCGGACGTTATGGACCAAGAACTGGGCCCTCGCTCGTCCGCTGCGGACAGTGTGACGTGGTTGACACCATGAGCGAGCCCATGCACACTCCCCGAACATGTCAGCTGGATCACGTTTATCCGTTTCGCCCGAGTCTGCTCAGGTGGCGGCCGAGCGCAGGCGGATAGCGGGCTGCGCCTACGAACACGCCGACGAGATCGCCGACGACGTGATGGCCAAGATCCGCGCCCAGCTGCCCGGCTACGCCACCGCGGGCCCCGGTGTCCTCGACGATGTGCACGATCAGCTCGCCCGGCTCAGCCGCACCGGACTCGGCGCGCTGCTCGAACACCGACGCGTGTGCCCGGCCGACGTCGCCTACGCGCGGCAGGCGGCGGCGCGACGAGCCCGCACCGGGCTGCCGCTGGTCGATTACATCGCCGCGTTCCGCCTCGGCCAGCGCGCCATCTGGAAAACGCTGCTCGCGCACGCCGGTGATTCCGAGGCAGGGCAGGCGGCCGTGTTGTCCTTGGCGGGGCCGCTGGCCCGCTACACCGATCTGATCAGTACCCAGGCCACCGACGCGTATCTGGAATTCCAGCAGTACGTGGCCGCCGAATCCGGGCGCGACTCGCAGGCGCTGATGGACGCGCTGCTCGACGGCGCGCTGCCCGCGAGCGGTCCGCATCTGTCGGTGGCCACCGCGCACGGAATCGGCGCCGAACGCACCGCACCGGTGGTGGTGGTCACCGCCGTGGTGCTCGATCGGGCGGAGCGAAGTGAGGATTCGTCCGAAAGGCTCGGTCAGGCGAGGCAATTGGTGTCCGCCGCGGTGGCCCGGTGCACGGTCAACGGACTGCGGACACTGTCGGTGGTGCGCGGATCCGAGATCGTCGCCGTGCCCGCGCTCGGGGCCGGCGGGGCGGCCGACGGACTGTGCGAGCGACTGCGCGCGACGCAGGACGAGTTGGGCGCCGAGGGCATCACCCTGGCCATCGGGGTGAGCACCGCGGTCACCGAGGTCGCCCAGATCCCGCGTGCCTACCGGCAGGCGCAGGCCGCGCTCGAACTTCTGCCCGAAGGCGGCGGGGTGCTCGCGTTACCGCAGCTCACGCCGTTCAGATATCTGCTCCTGCGCGCCGATGACACCACCCGTCAGCTGGTGGACCCCCGCATCGGGAGCGCACTGGCCGAGGACCGCGTTCGTGGCGGGACATTGGCCGAGACGATCCGCGCGTTCGCCGCCGCCGATATGAATCTGCGCGAAGCCGCCGATACCCTGCACATCCACCTCAATACGGCCAAGTATCGGCTCGGCCGGATCCAGGAACTCACCGGCCGCAATGTGCGCAGCGTGAACGACCTGGTGGAACTGCTGGTGGCCATCGAACTGGCTGCTGTTATAAACGAGGCATGAGCCTCGACCCCGCCATCGCCGCCCGCCTCAAGCGCACCGAGGACGGACTGATCGCCGCGATCGCGCAGGAAAAGGCCACCGGCGACGTGCTGATGATGGCCTGGATGGACGACGAGGCGCTGGCCCGCACGCTGGAAACCCGCAAGGCGACCTACTATTCGCGTTCGCGTCAGCAGTACTGGGTCAAGGGCGAAACCTCCGGGCACACCCAGTACGTGCACGAGGTGCGGCTGGATTGCGACGGCGACACGCTGCTGCTGATCGTCGATCAGGAGGGCGCGGCCTGCCACACCGGCACCCACACCTGCTTCGACACCGATGTACTGCTCGCCGCCGACTAGTCGCCGTCTTCGACGAGGAGCCGGTTCAGCCGGTCTGACAGGGATTCCCCGAGCACCGCGAGTTGCGCGGTCTGCTTATCGGTGAGACCGTCCAGCACGAGCCTGCGTACGGCGTCCACGTAGCCGGGGGCCGCCTCGATCACCTTCTCGAAACCGGCGTCGGTGAGAACCGCGTACACCCCGCGCCGGCCCGCGGTGGTGTCGCGGCGCACCCAGCCGATGCGTTCCAGCTTCGAGACCACATGCGAGAGCCGCGATAGCGACGCATTTGCCTTGTGGGCGAGATCACTCAGTTGCAGCCGGTGTCCCGCCTCCTCCGAGAGCAGGCTGAGCACCCGGAACTCGAAATGGGTGAGGCCGGACTCGCGCTGCAACCGGGTGTCCAGCGCGCCGGGAATCCGGGTCATGAGCGCGACGATCGCCTGCCATGCGCGTTGTTCGACGGGGTCGAGCCACTGGGTCATCGCCGGTACTGCCTCGCGGCCGGACGACGGACATGGTGGAGTGAGGCGCGCACACGAAAGAGTTTGCCACGACGTCGCTGTGACGTCCGCGAGTTGGCAGTGGTCGTGAGGTCACTCACATCACCGCGAGGGTGTATGCGAGGGTTACCGATCGCCGGTCATCGGCGGCGCAGCGGGCGCCGGCTGCTGCGCCGCGGCCTTGGCGGCCTTGTGACGGCTGAATCCACGCTTGCCCATCAGTGCGAGCACCAGCGCGAACACCACCGCCGCGAGGATGGCGCCGACCAGGCAGGCGCCGCGGAACGCGGGCGCGTCGACGTCCAGAATTCGCTGACCCGCGTGTGCGGCATTGTTGCCGCCGAGCACGATCGTCAACGTCATCAGATTCGGCAGCGAGCAGGCCAGCGCGACGATCACCGCCGCGCCCGCCATGAACTTGCCACCCTTGCGCTTCCACACCCGCACCGCGAATATCAGCAGCACCAGCGGCAGCAAGGTGAAGACGAAGCCGTAGACCAGCCCCCACCAGATGCCAGAGCTGAAACTGCCGTGCACGGTGTTGGCCAGCCGCTGTGCCCACCACCGGGGGATGAACGAGGACAGGATGAAGTAGGCGGCCACCAGCACCACCACCGTGGCGAGCGTGATGATCGCCCGGTTACGCCATACGACGGCCGTGGATTTCTGACCGCTCGACTGCACCTCGCCGGTTGTCATCTGCCCAGCGTAAGTGCGTCGGGGCCGCCGGGCGTCGATCCGCCGCCCGGCGATTCGCCGACCGGTACTACTCCGGGGTGATGCTGCGTTCGCGCAGGAAGGCCAGCGCTTCGTCGGCGTGCACGGCCGCCCGCAGCTCGCCGGTGACGATCTTGAGGATCGTGCGGTCGGTGTCGATGACGAAGGTGTGCCGCTTGACCGGGGCGAGCTTGCCGAGCAGTCCACGCTTCACGCCGAACGCGGCGGCGACCGCGCCGTCGCTGTCGGACAGCACCGGGTAGTCGAGGCGCTGCTTGGTGGCGAAACCGGCCTGCACCTCGGTGCTGTCGGTGCTGATCCCGACACACGAGGCGCCCAGCGCGGCGAACTCACCGCTCAGATCACGGAAGTGGCAGGCCTCGGCGGTGCACACCGGGGTGTTGGCGGCGGGGTAGAAGAAGAGCACCACGGGGCCGTCGGCGAGCAAGCCGTCGAGCGAGCGGAGCTGGGCGGACTGATCGGGGAGCTCGAATTGCGGAGCGCGCTGGCCTGGCTGCATGCCCAGACAGTATCTACCGGCGGCCGAGTAAGGAAGATCCCCGTTCGCGGCCACGAACGGGGATCTGGGGTCCTATTGCCCGAGCAGTGCCGCGATGTCGGGATTGCGGATCTGCATCACGTCGAGGATGCCGTGCGCGCGCAACAGTGGTTCTAGCTCGCGGATGCGGTCGCTGTGCCCGGCGTACTCGTCGGGGAAATTCTTCTTGTCGAGGTCCTGGATGGCCTTGGCGTAGGTGACGAACGAATTGATCGCGCTCGTCGCCACCGTCTGCTGGCCGGGACCGTAGTGCTGCTGCGACGGAACGGCCAGCCGGCCGTCCTGTGCGCCCTGCTGCGAGGGGTACAACATTGCTCCTCTCGGAAAGGGGGTTACCGCATGCGACATGGAACGCGCGCGAGTGTAGTGATGCCGGTCACCGCCCGATTCGGCGCGGGGTCGGGTCCGCGCGCGTCGGCGACGGCACGCCTGGGATGATGGGCCCATGCAGGGCGCGTCGACACCAACCACCACGACCCGCGAACAGTTCCGGCTGCTCGCCGCCGAGCACCGGGTCGTCCCGGTGACCCGAAAGGTGCTGGCGGACTCCGAAACTCCGCTCTCGGCCTATTCCAAACTGGCCGGCGACCGGCCGGGCACCTTCCTGTTCGAATCCGCGGAGAACGGGCGCTCGTGGTCGCGCTGGTCGTTCATCGGCGCGGGCAGCCCGTCGGCACTGACCGTCGTCGACGGTGAAGCCGCCTGGCTCGGCACGGTGCCCGTCGACGCACCCACCGGCGGTGACCCGCTGCGCGTGCTGCACGACACCCTCGAACTGCTGCGCACCGAACGGCTGCCCGGGCTGCCGCCGCTCACCGGCGGCATGGTCGGCTTCCTCGGCTACGACGCGGTGCGCCGGATCGAACGGCTGCCCGAACTCGCCACCGACGATCTGCGGCTGCCCGAACTGGTGCTCATGCTGGCCACCGATCTGGCCGCGTTCGACCACCACGAAGGCGCGATCACCCTCATCGCGAACGCGGTGAACTGGGACGGCACCGACTCCCGGGTCGACGCCGCCTACGACGACGCCGTCGCCCGGCTCGACCGGATGACCGCCGCGCTGGCCACCCCCGCGCCCTCCACGGTGTCGGTCTTCGACCAGCCCGAACCGCAGTTCCTGCGCAGGCGCACCACCGAGGAATTCGGTGCGGGCGTGCGCCGCCTGATCAAGGAGATCGAGGCGGGCGAGGCATTCCAGGTGGTGCTCTCGCAGCGCTTCGAAATGGACTACACCGGGTCACCGCTGGCGGTCTACCGCATGCTGCGGGCCTCGAACCCGAGCCCGTACATGTATCTGATGCACATCCCCGACGGCGAGGGTGGCACCGCGTTCTCGATCGTCGGCTCGAGTCCTGAATCGCTGGTCACCGTGAAAGACGGGGTGGCCACGACACACCCGATCGCGGGCACCCGCTGGCGTGGCGAGAGCGCCGAGGACGACATCCTGCTCGAGAAGGACCTGCTGGCCGACGAGAAGGAGAACGCCGAGCACCTGATGCTCGTCGACCTCGGTCGCAACGATCTGGGCCGGGTCTGCCGTCCCGGCACGGTGAAGGTGACCCAGTACCGCCACGTCGAGCGGTACAGCCACGTGATGCACCTGGTCTCGACGGTGTCCGGGCTGCTCGCCGAGGGCAAGATCGCGCTGGACGCGGTGCGGGCCTGCTTCCCCGCCGGCACGTTGTCGGGCGCGCCGAAGGTGCGGGCGATGGAACTGATCGAGGAGCTGGAACCGACCCGGCGCGGCGTCTACGGCGGCGTGGTCGGCTACCTCGACTTCGCCGGTGACGCCGACACCGCCATCGCCATCCGCACCGCCCTGCTCAAGGACGGCACCGCCTACGTCCAGGCGGGCGCGGGCGTGGTCGCCGACTCCGATCCGGTCTACGAGGACACCGAGGCCCGCAACAAGGCCATGGCGGTGCTCAAGGCGATCGCGGCGGCGCAGACCCTGCGCACCTACGAAGGCGGGGACCTGTGACGGCGGAAGAAGACGACACCGGTCGGTCCGTCGACGCGACGGACACCGAGGTAACGGGAGCGGGCGCGACGGCCACCCCGGCCGCGAAGCCCATCGTTCCGGTCGTCTTGCTCGCGCTGGCGGCGGCGGGGCTGTGGGCGTCCTCGCGGATGACATGGGTGACGGTGTACTCGGCCGACGGCCTCACCGAACCGCGCACCGACGATCTCAACGGTGGCGTGTGGTTCGGCGCGCTCACCCCGCTCGCGCTGGTGCTGGTCGCCTCGATCGCGGCGGTGTTCGCGGTCAAGGGCGTGCTGCGGCAGTTGCTCGGGGTGGTGATCTCGGTCGTGGCCGCGGCCGCCGCGGTGCCGGGCTTCGCGCTGGCCGTCGGCGCGGGCAGGACCGCCGACCGGGCGGGCACCCTGGCCGAGCTGCCGGTGCGCGCGGTGGTCAGCTCCGCCGACACACACCTGGGTCCCGCGATCCTGTCGATCGCCGCGGCGAGTCTGGCACTGGCCGCGGGCATCCTGCTCACCCGGCGCACCGGCGAACGCACCGAGGAGGTCTCCGACCGATACGACAACCCGGTGTTCCGTAAGGCCGACGCCAGCGCCGCGGTGAGCAAGCAGAACGCGGAGACCGGAACCGCGGCGCCACTGTCGGACCGGGTGCTGTGGGACGCGCTCGACGCGGGCACCGACCCGACCGATACCCCTGACACCCCCGGCGCCGACCGCGGTCCGGCCGGGGAGAACAAGTGACCGGCAGCACCCCCGCCGCAGTGACACGCGCGGCGGGCATTTATTCTTTACCAGCATCGGTGAGACAGCGCCCGAGGGGACTCTCGGGCGAGAAGTGCGTCTCCCCAGAAAGGATTCGAGCCAGATGACGGTACTCGACTCGATTCTCGACGGGGTCCGGGCGGATGTTGCCGCTCGCGAAGCCCTCCTCGATTTTCAAGCGATCAAAGCTGCTGCCGCCGCGGTCAAGGGGCCGCTGGACGCACACGCCGCGCTGCACGAGGACGGAATCGGTGTCATCGCGGAAGTGAAGCGAGCCAGCCCCTCCAAGGGCGCGCTCGCCGATATTCCCGATCCCGCCGTGCTGGCCAAGGCCTACGAAGACGGGGGCGCGCGGATCATCAGCGTGCTCACCGAGGGCCGCCGCTTCGGTGGATCGCTCGACGATCTCGACGCCGTGCGCGCCGCCGTGAACATCCCGGTGCTGCGCAAGGACTTCGTCGTCGGCCCGTACCAGATCCACGAGGCCCGTGCCCACGGCGCCGACGTGATCCTGCTGATCGTGGCCGCGCTCGAACAGGACGTGCTCGCCTCGCTGATCGACCGCACCGAATCCCTCGGCATGACCGCCCTGGTGGAGGTGCACACTGAGGAAGAGGCTGATCGCGCCCTCGAAGCCGGTGCGACGGTGATCGGCATCAACGCGCGCAACCTCAAGACCCTCGAGGTCGACCGCGATGTGTTCGCGCGGATCGCGCCCGGCTTGCCCTCGGAGGTCATCCGGGTGGCCGAGTCCGGCATCCGCGGCACTGCCGATCTGCTGGCCTACGCCGGTGCGGGCGCCGATGCCGTGCTCGTCGGCGAAGGCCTGGTGACCAGCGGTAACCCGCGTTCGGCTGTGTCCGAACTGGTGACCGCCGGCACGCACCCGTCCTGCCCGAAGCCGGCCCGGCGGAGCATCCGGTGACAGTGCTTCCCCCGGCGAGCGCCGGCGTCGCCCAGCACTCCGAGTACGAACCCGACGCGGGCGGCCACTTCGGCGTCTACGGCGGACGTCACGTCCCCGAGGCGCTGATGGCCGTGATCGAAGAGGTCACCGCCGAGTACGACAAGATCCGCACCGACCGCGGCTTCCTCGACGAGCTCGACCGGCTGCAGCGCGACTACACCGGCCGTCCGTCGCCGGTGTTCGAATGCACCCGGCTGGCCGCGCACGCGGGTGGCGCGCGGATCTTCCTCAAGCGTGAGGACCTCAACCACACCGGCTCGCACAAGATCAACAATGTGCTCGGTCAGGCGTTGCTCGCCAAGCGGATGGGCAAGACGCGCGTCATCGCCGAGACCGGAGCGGGCCAGCACGGCGTCGCGACGGCCACCGCGTGCGCGCTGCTCGGCCTCGACTGCGTGGTCTACATGGGCGCGGTCGACACCGCCCGCCAGGCGCTCAACGTGGCCCGCATGCGGCTGCTCGGCGCCGAGGTGATCCCGGTGACCTCGGGTTCGCAGACGCTCAAGGACGCGATCAACGAGGCACTGCGCGACTGGGTGACCCACGCCGACGACACGTTCTACTGCTTCGGCACCGCCGCCGGTCCGCACCCGTTCCCGCTGCTGGTCCGTGATTTCCAGCGCGTGATCGGCTTGGAGGCGCGCGAGCAGATCCAGCTTCCGGCGCAAGCGGGCAGGCTGCCCGACGCCGTCGTGGCCTGCGTGGGCGGCGGTTCCAACGCCATCGGCATCTTCCACGCCTTCATCCCCGATGCGGGTGTGCGCCTCGTCGGTTTCGAGGCGGCCGGTGACGGCGTCGAAACCGGACGCCACGCCGCCACCTTCACCGGTGGCACGCCCGGTGCGTTCCAGGGCGCCTACTCGTACCTGTTGCAGGACGAAGACGGCCAGACCATCGAATCGCATTCGATCTCGGCCGGTCTCGACTACCCGGGCGTCGGCCCCGAGCACGCCCACCTCAAGGACATCGGTCGCGCCGAGTACCGGCCGATCACCGACACCGAGGCGATGGACGCGCTGCTGCTGCTCTCGCGCACCGAGGGCATCATCCCGGCGATCGAGTCCGCGCACGCGGTGGCGGGCGCGCTGAAGCTGGGTGTGGAGCTCGGCGAGGGCGCGGTCATCCTGGTCAACCTGTCCGGTCGTGGTGACAAGGACATGGACACGGCGGGACGCTGGTTCGGTCTGTTCGACGACGATGCCGAGGAGCACCAACAGTGAGTCAGCAGTCGCGTCTTGCGAACACCTTCGCTGCCGCGCGCAGCGAGGGCCGGGCCGCTCTGATCGGCTACCTGCCCGCCGGTTATCCCGATCTCGCCGGTTCCATCGCCGCGTGCCGTGCGCTCGTCGAATCCGGCTGTGACATCGTCGAAGTCGGCGTCGCCTACTCCGATCCCGTGATGGACGGCCCGGTCATCCAGGCCGCCGCCGAACAGGCGCTGCGCAGCGGGGTGCGCGTGCGCGATGTGTTCTCCGTCGTCGAGGCAATCGCCGATGCCGGTGGTCAGGCCGTGGTGATGAGCTACTGGAACCCGGTGCTCAAATACGGCGTCGACACCTTCGCTCGCGATCTCGCCGCGGCCGGTGGCGCCGGCATCATCACGCCGAACCTGATCCCCGACGAGGCCGACGACTGGTTCGTCGCCTCGGCCACGCACAACCTGGATCGCATCTTCCTGGTGGCGCCGTCGTCGACCGAAGAGCGTCTGGTCAAGACCCTCGAGGCCTCACGCGGCTTCATCTACGCGGCCTCGACCATGGGTGTGACCGGTGCCCGCGACGCGGTCTCCTCGGCCGCGCCCGCGCTGTGCTCGCGCATCCGCGCGCACTCCGACATCCCGATCGGCGTCGGCCTCGGCGTGCGCTCGGGGGCACAGGCTGCCGAGATCGCCGCATACGCCGACGGCGTGATCGTCGGCTCGGCGCTGGTCTCGGCCGTGCCGGAGGGCCTCGACGCGGTCCGCGCACTGACCGCCGAACTGGCCGAGGGCGTGCGTTCGGCGACCGTTCGCTCCTAGCAGTTCGCGCGATGGGCCCGGCCGCTGATCCGCGGCCGGGCCCATCGCTCGTCACCGGTCCGTCGTCCGCCGTCCGGGTCGCGGCAACACGCCCGTAAGGCTCTCCACTAACGTGGGCCGGGTGAACTCAGTCCTGGCCTATATTCCGAGTCCGCCCCAGGGGGTCTGGCAACTCGGACCCTTCCCGCTGCGGGCATACGCACTGTTCATCATTCTCGGCATCGTCGTCGCCATCTGGTGGGGTGAACGCCGGTGGCGCGAGCGCGGTGGTCAGCCGGGCGCCGTGCTCGATGTCGCGATGTTCGCGGTGCCGTTCGGCCTGGTCGGCGGCCGGATCTATCACGTGGCCACCGACTGGCAGAAGTACTTCGGCGAGGGCAAGCATCCCGTCGAGGCGCTCTACATCTGGCAGGGTGGCCTCGGCATCTGGGGCGCGGTGTTCTTCGGCGCCATCGGTGCCTGGATCGGCTGCCGGATGTACAAGATCCCGCTGCCCGCGCTCGGCGACGCCGTCGCGCCCGCTGTGCTGCTCGCCCAGGCCATCGGCCGGCTCGGCAACTACTTCAACCAGGAGCTGTACGGGCGCGCCACCGAGCTCCCGTGGGGCCTGGAGATCTACGAACGGTTCGACCCGGAGACCGGCGCGCGGGACATGATGAACGGGGTGTCGACCGGGCGGGTGCTCGAGGTCGTGCAGCCGACGTTCCTGTACGAGCTCGTCTGGAACGTGCTGGTCGTCATCGGTCTGGTGCTGCTCGACAAGCGCTACAAGATCGGCCACGGGCGACTGTTCGCGCTCTATGTCGCGGGCTACAGCTTCGGCCGGTTCTTCGTCGAGTTGCTGCGCAGCGACGAGGCCACCCACATCCTCGGCATCAGGATCAACTCGTTCACCTCCGCACTCGTCTTCCTCGGCGCCATGGCCTACTTCGCCTTGGCGACCAAGGGCCGCGAGACGCCGGCCCAGTTGCAGCCCGACGGTGAGCCGCGCCCTTGGCCGTGGCAGTTCTCCGCGCTGCGGGCCGCCGGTGCGGCCGACAACGCCGTGACGGCGACGGACTCCGAGACCGAGGCCGTCGACGTCACCAAGAAGGCGGATTCCGCTGAGGTGGAAAAGGATTCGGCACAAGCGGATGTCGTGTCCGAATCTGTCGGCGCCGCCGGCGCGAAGGATGTCACCGACGCGAAGAAGTCCTGATCCAGAGAAGTTTTCGTCGAATCGGCGGGCGTCCGGCAACATTGCGGACGCCCGCCGCGATATTCCGAGGTATGGCGAGGGCCGTTCGGGGAAGCACCCGACAAGACAACGGTGGGCAGGACCGGCAACAATGACCCGTGATCGTCGCGGGCGCACCGCCGTTCGGCCGATCGCCACTGGCCGGGGGCCACGACGGGTACCCGCACGAATGATGGAGGACATGAGTGACCGACCCCTACAACCCCAATCCACAGTACGGCCCTGACCTGAGCAAGCAGCCCGACTCGGGTTCGCAGCCGCAGTACGGCCAGCCTGCCTACGGTCAGCCCTCTGATCCGTATGCCCAGCAGCCGCAGCCCGGCTACGGTCAGCCGCAGTACGGTGCGCCGCAGCCGCAGTACGGTCAGCCCGCCGACCCGTACGCTCAGCAGCCGCAGCCGGGGTACGGCGCAGCGCCGTACGGGGCCATGCCGCAGGGCTACAACCCGAACGACCCGGAAGCCCCCTACGGCCGGGACATGTACGGCGTGCCGTTCTCGGACAAGCAGAAGCTGATGGCCGGTCTGCTGCAGATCTTCCTCGGCAGCTTCGGCGTCGGTCGCTTCTACCTCGGTTACACCGGTCTCGGCATCGCCCAGATCGCGGTGACCTGGCTGACCTGCGGTCTCGGCGCCATCTGGCCGCTGATCGACGGCATCATGATGCTCACCGGCAAGGTGCCCGACGCGCAGGGTCGCCCGCTGCGCGACTGATTCCTGCCCACACGGGGATGAACGGGTGTTCTGCTACGGCGGGGCACCCGTTTCGTGTTTCCCGCCGGTATTCCGATCACGGTGAGCGTTACTCTGTGTCGGTCTGTGGCGGCGCCGTAGCGTCGCTTGGCCTGCGCGTGCCCCCTACGCGCAGCGGAGAAAGGGATGTCCGTGCGCAAATTCATTGCCGCCGCCGTACTCGCTGTGGTCGCCGCGACGGGCCTGTCGGCCTGCTCGTCCGCGTCCGACCCGAACGTGCTCAAGATCGGCACCGAGGGCACCTACGCGCCGTTCAGCTACCAGGAGGGCGGCACGCTCACCGGCTACGACGTCGAGGTCGCGCGCGCGGTCGGGGAGAAGCTCGGCAAGCAGGTGGAATTCGTGCAGACCCCGTGGGACTCGATCTTCGCCGGCCTCGAGTCCAAGCGCTTCGACCTGGTCGCCAACCAGGTCACCGTGAACCCGGAGCGCACGGCCAAGTACGCGCTGTCGCAGCCGTACACGACCTCCGAGGGCGTGATCGTCACCAAGTCCGACAACACCACCATCACCTCGCTGGCGAGCCTGGCGGGCAAGACCACCGCGCAGTCGGCCACCAGCAACTGGAGCAAGGTCGCCTCGGGCGCGGGCGCGAAAGTCGAAGCGGTGGAAGGGTTCGTGCAGGCGGTGCAGCTGCTGAAGGCAGGTCGGGTCGACGCCACCGTCAACGACACCCTCGCGGTCGGGGAGTACACCAAGAAGACCGGTGACACCGGCATCAAGATCGCGGCGCAGACCGGCGAGACCAGCAAGCAGGCCTTCGCCGCCCGCAAGGACGACACCGCGCTGATCGCCGACGTCGACAAGGCGCTGGAGCAGTTGCGCGCCGACGGCACCCTGGCTCGTCTGTCGGAGAAGTACTTCGGCACCGACGTCAGCAAATAGCGGATGGATCCGGCTACCTGGGAGCTGATCCGGCACAACCTGGTGCCGATGCTGAAGGCCACGGTGACGATGACGTTGCCGCTCACGGCCATCAGCTTCGTGATCGGCCTGGCCATCGCGGTCGGTGTCGCGCTGGCGAGAATGTCGACGCGGCGGGTGCTCTCGGTGCCCGCCCGCTTCTACATCTCGATCATTCGCGGCACCCCGCTGCTGGTCCAGCTGTTCATCGTGTTCTACGCGCTGCCGCAATTCGGGATCGTCATCGATCCGTTCCCGGCGGCGGTGATCGCGTTCAGCCTCAACGTCGGCGGGTACGCCGCGGAGGTGGTGCGCTCGTCGATCATGAGCGTGGCGCACGGGCAGTGGGAGGCGGCGGAGTCGCTGGGCATGACCTATGTCCAGACGCTCTGGTACGTCGTGTTCCCGCAGGCCGCGCGGATCGCGGTGCCCCCGCTGTCGAACACCCTGATCTCCCTGGTCAAGGACACCTCCCTGGCCTCGACCATCCTGGTCACCGAATTGCTGCGCACCGCCCAGCTGGCCGCCGCGCCGACCTTCGACTTCTTCGCCCTGTACGGTGTCGCGGCGCTCTACTACTGGGTGATCTGCCTGATTCTGGGCTTCGGCCAGAGTCGTTTGGAAACAAGACTTTCCAGACACGTCGCCGTCCGGTGACCATTGATTTCGTGAACACCTGGGTAACTCATCGGGAACGCTCGGCCCCCGGTCCCGCCGAAACCGCCGGTCCGGTCGCCAGGTGACGACGACCCTCCGACCGGCCAAATTCACGGAGAGGCGGATGAGCACTAGGCTGGGGGCCGTGATGCGACGGACGAAGATTGTGTGCACCCTGGGGCCGGCCACTGCTACCCAGGATCGTATTCGTGAGCTCGTCGAAAGCGGCATGGATGTGGCCCGGCTGAACTTCAGCCACGGCGACCACGCCGACCACGCCGACAACTACAAGATGGTCCGCGCGGCCTCGGACGAGACCGGCCGCGCGGTCGGCATCCTCGCCGACCTCCAGGGCCCCAAGATCCGCCTCGGCCGCTTCGCCGACGGCAAGACCGTGTGGGCCAACGGCGAGCAGGTGCGGATCACCGTCGACGAGGTCGACGGCACCCACGACCGCGTCTCGACCACCTACAAGGAGCTCGCGCAGGACGCCAAGGCCGGTGACCGGCTGCTGGTCGACGACGGCAAGGTCGGCCTCACCGTGGAATCGGTCGAGGGCAACGACGTCGTCTGCCGGGTCACCGAGGGCGGCCCGGTGAGCAACAACAAGGGCTTGTCGCTGCCCGGCATGAACGTGTCGGTGCCCGCCCTGTCCGAAAAAGACGTTGCCGACCTCGAATTCGCCCTGGAGCTGGGCGTCGACTTCATCGCGCTGTCGTTCGTGCGTTCGCCGTCCGACATCGAACTCGTGCACGACATCATGGACCGCGTCGGCCGCCGGGTCCCGGTGATCGCCAAGCTGGAGAAGCCCGAGGCGATCGAGAACCTCGAGGCGATCGTGCTGGCCTTCGACGCGGTGATGGTGGCCCGCGGTGACCTCGGCGTGGAGCTGCCCCTGGAGCAGGTGCCGCTGGTGCAGAAGCGCGCGATCCAGATGGCGCGCGAGAACGCCAAGCCGGTCATCGTGGCCACCCAGATGCTCGAATCGATGATCGAGAACTCCCGCCCGACCCGCGCGGAAGCCTCCGACGTCGCCAACGCGGTGCTCGACGGTGCCGACGCGGTGATGCTGTCGGGCGAGACCTCGGTCGGCGCGTGGCCGATCGACGCGGTGCGCACCATGGCCCGAATCGTGACCGCGGTGGAATCCGAGACGTCGCGGGTGCCACCGTTGACCCACGTGCCGCGTACCAAGCGCGGCGTGATCTCCTACGCCGCCCGCGACATCGGCGAGCGGCTCAACGCCAAGGCGCTCGTGGCGTTCACCCAGTCCGGTGACACAGTGCGCCGCCTGGCCCGCCTGCACACCCCGCTGCCGCTGCTGGCGTTCACCCCGCTGCCGGAGGTGCGCAGCCAGCTCACGCTGACCTGGGGCACCGAAACGTTCATCGTGCCCATGGTGGACACCACCGACGCGATGATCCACCAGGTGGATCAGGCGCTATTGTCGCTGGAGCGTTATCGCAAGGGTGACCTGGTGGTCATCGTTGCCGGTTCCCCTCCGGGTACCGTCGGTTCCACCAACCTGATCCACGTGCACCGCATCGGCGAAGAGGACCACTAGTAGTGAGCATTTCGATCGACATCGAGACCACACAGGGCGAGCCGACACCCGATCTGCGGGTGTTGCTCGACCTGCTCGACCTCGAGTCGATCGGCGAGGACACCTTCTTGGGCAACCACCCCGAGAAGGTGTGGAGCCGCACCTTCGGCGGGCAGCTGGTGTCGCAGGCGATCATCGCCGCCGGACGCACGGCGGGGGAGCGGCCGCTGCACGCGATCAACGCGCATTTCGTGCGCGGCGGCGATGTGAAGAAGCCGATCGAATACCACGTGCAGCGCCACCGCGACGGCCGCGCGCTCGCCAACCGGACGGTGACCGCCAGCCAGGACGGCCAGGAGCTGTTCGTGATGCTGGCCGCGTTCCAGGACTGGGGTAAGGGTCTCGAGCACGCGCACGAGGGCCCGGATGTGCCGGATCCCGAAACCCTGCCCCGGGTGGAGGAGAGCTTCGTCGGCTTCGAGGACAAGCTGGAGATGTTCATCAAGGCGCCGCACCCGATCGACATGCGCTACACCAACGATCCGTCGTGGATCCTCAAGGGCACCGGCGAGAAGCTCAATCACAACCGGGTCTGGATGCGCACCGACGGCGCGCTGCCGGATGATCAGCTGCTGCACGTGGCCGCGCTGGGCTACTCCTCCGACACCACCGTGCTCGATTCGATCATCACCACGCACGGTTTGTCGTGGGGGCTGGACCGGATTCTCGCGGCGACGGTGAACCACTCGATGTGGTTCCATCGCCCGTTCCGGTTCGACGACTGGGTGCTCTACGCCACCGAGTCACCGGTCGCGGCCGGTTCGCGTGGTTTGGCGACGGGCCGGTTCTATTCGCGCACAGGCGAATTGATCGCCACGACCGTGCAGGAAGGCGTCATCCGGCACTTCCCGGCCCGCTGAGTGCCGCGGTGTGGCCCCGCTGAGGTCACCCGGCCGGACAAACTCAACGCAGTTCGTGGTCGAGTTCGGGTGCGACGACGTCGGTGCGCTGATAGGCGCGCAAAGTGAAGGGCACACCGTGCGCGTGATGCGGTGGGGCCGCGCCGTAGACGGCCAGCGCCAGCCCGCGCTCGAGGTCGGTGATGTCGGCGTCGGTGAGATCGGCCGGATCGCCGACCAGGCTCAGCGCGATCTCGTAGGTGCTCTCGCCGCTCGGCTCGAGGCCGGGATAGCTACCGCGCCACTGTGATTCGAGTTCGTGATGCACCGGATCGCTCGCGTCGACGGGCATGGTGAACCGCCATGCGTAGACGTCGCGCTCGTGCACGTGGTCGTCGAGGACCGTCCGGACACTGGCGACGATGCGGTCGAGGATCTCCGGCGTTACATACACATGGAGCGAAACATCCGAAATGCGTTTCGGCAAGTCTGTAGTCCCGTCGTGTGTCGAAACTGCAAGGGGTAACCACCCACGTCCGCGCCGAAGTCTAATCCCTGCGCGCCGTGGCGAACAGCCCTAGCTCAGCGTCTGCGTTGCGCGGCGAGAAAGGCCGACAGTGGGGCGCCGGGTCCACTGGGCGCTATCACCAGGCCGGGCTGATCGGTGTCGCCGGACCGTTTCGTCTGCTCGTGGGGGGCGAGCGCGCCCAGCACGGGGAACAGCAATTCCGCGATTCGGTCGCCGACCTCGAGGAACGCCGCGGGCGAGAGGCCGATCGGGTCGGCGATGTTCTCGCGGCCCACATACGCCAGGTTGTTGCGCGCGTGGTGCAGTGCGGCAATGGATTTCGCACCGGTGACCTTGGCGATGCGATGGGCCTCGGCGAGGGTGAAGGTGCGCGGGGCGGTACCGAAGGCCAGTTCGCCGACCTGGTCGCGTAAGGAATCGGTCATTGTCAGCACCAGATCGGCGCGATCGACCATCTCGGGCTTGAGCTTTCGGGCCTTGAAGCCGGTGGTGTCCCCGCCGAGGCCCTGGATGGTCTCGGCGGCCATCGGATCGGGCGGAAAGCCGACCAGGGCCCTGGTGCCCGCGCTCTCCGCGGTGAGGCCGGGTAGAGCGTGCTCCGTCGCGAACGCCCGGGTGAGCCGTTCGGCGATCACCGACCGGCAGACATTGGAGTTGCAGACGAAGAGCACGTGCATACCGACACCGTAATCGGGTCGATTGTCACGGAGTAGGCCGGAATTGTAACCATCACAAGCGCGGTACTACTTATTCACCTTTCGGTTGAACGCCGTACATCATTCACGATGCGCAAATCTGTTGTGTGTGACCGTGATACCCGCGAGATAGGGGGAAGAAACCTCGCGGTGATATGTGTCGGTTGTCACTCTTTTCGATCATAATAATTCGATTCGGAAATGACCGGCGGCACGGCCGGTGGGGTGCCGTGCACGCGGCCCCTGGTGGAGAACATCGGCCCACGCGCGGGGACCACCGGTGCGAACGCCGCCAGCCCCGTCGATGCCGACATGTCGTCGTAGACCGCGTCGATGCCGCCACGGCGGAAGTAGGCCTCGTGCCAGAAGCCGGTGCCGCCGGAATCGCGCAGGAATTCGCCCCACCACTGCCGGTGCGGTTCCGACCGCGTCCAGCGCTCGAGCGAATCCAGATCGCGCCAGTACTGCCGGGCGCCCCAATGCGGGGGAAACATCGACCACACGATGTCCTCGTGCAGCAGCAAACCGTCGGGCCGGTCGGCATGTGAGCGATACAACTGCGGGCCGACGCCGAGCAGCCGCAGCATCCCGCGCGGGGTGCGCACCCGCATGCCGAGCAGGATCATCACCAGGTCGGGGTACGCATTCAGGTCGACCGTAGTTCTGTGCACGCGCATGATCGCAGCCCCTTCCAAGGTGCTCTTTCGAGGTACTACGGGGCAGGTGGAGGTCCGGTTCGACCGGCGGTTCGCTTCCCGGCGCGCCGAGACGCTATAGTGACCGCGGTGCGCCGGGTTGGCGGAACTGGCAGACGCGACGGTCTCAAAAACCGTTGTCCGGAAGGACGTGTGGGTTCGAGTCCCACACTCGGCACCACGGCGGAAGCGCGGCGTACGTAGCCGCGCTCCGCGGGGGAGTATCCGGCGCAGGGTGTGCGCGATCTCATCGCAGGCGCATTCTCTGCGCGGAAGCAAAAGGTACTCTTTACATCGCCAGTCGTGGTGTGATCGACAGGCATCGGAATCCAGAGGGGTCGAACCTATGAGCACGAATGCAGCCGGCGCCACGCGTGAGGCCGCGGCCAAGCGGGTCGTCGTCGCCGAGGATGAGGCCTTGATCCGGATGGACCTCGTCGAGATGCTCAAGGAAGAGGGCTACGACGTCGTCGGCGAAGCGGGCGACGGACAGCAGGCCGTGGAGCTCGCCGAGGAACTGCGCCCCGATCTGGTCATCATGGACGTGAAGATGCCGCGCCGTGACGGTATCGACGCTGCCGCCGAGATCGCGTCGAAACGTGTTGCGCCCGTGGTGATCCTGACCGCTTTCAGTCAGCGCGATCTGGTGGAGCGCGCGCGTGACGCGGGTGCGATGGCCTATCTCGTGAAGCCGTTCACCAAATCCGATCTGGTCCCCGCGATCGAACTGGCGGCCAGTCGTTTTCACGAAATCACGGCGCTGGAAACAGAAGTCGCGAATCTCTCGGACCGTTTGGAGACGCGCAAACTGGTCGAGCGGGCCAAGGGTGTGCTCATGCAGACCCAGGGGCTCTCGGAGCCGCAGGCGTTCAAATGGATTCAGCGCACCGCGATGGATCGCCGCACGACGATGAAGGCGGTCGCCGAAGTCGTGCTGGAGAACCTCACCCCGCAGTGACTCGGTTCGGCTCTTACTGCCGTGCGGGCCGAAAGCAGAAAATGTTTACGTAAGCGAAACAATAATGTGAACTATTGCTGGACAAGAGGCGTCCGACATGATGCGAATGTGATGCGGATCTAACAAAGCGGCGATATGTTCTCTGCGGGCTGAACGTGGTCGGCCCCCTCGGTGAACCCGGGGAGCACAGGACATAGAGGTGAGACGTGCTCAGTTCGACATGGCGCAGTCGGTCGACGCGGGGAGTTCTGGTAATCGGAGCTGCCGCGTCGTTGGTGTTGTCCGGATGCAGTGACAAGTCGTCAGATGGCGGCGGTGGCGGCAATACCGATCTCTCCATCCAGTCGGTCGTTCAGCTCGATACCGAGGGCAAGGCTGTCGCGACAACCGATGCCGGTGCGGCCGCGGACCCCGCAGGCGACGGCAAGGCCAAGTGCGCGCCCCTGACCCTCGGCATGGCGGGCCCGCTGACCGGCGGCAATGCCGCCCTCGGCATCAACATCATCATGGGCGTGAAGCTCGCGCTCGACAAGCACAACAAGGCCAACCCGGACTGTCAGGTCTCGGTGAAGCAGTTCGACACCGAGGGCAAGCCGCAGATCGCCAGCCAGGTGGTCCCGACGATCGTCGCCGACCCGAACATCGTGGCGCTGGTCGGCCCGACCTTCTCGGGCGAGACCAAGGCGACCGGCCAAATCCTCAGCGAGGCAGGCATGCCCACGTTGACGGCGTCGGCCACGAACCCCACGCTGACCCAGAACGGCTGGAAGACCTTCTTCCGTGGCCTGGGTAACGACAACTCGCAGGGCCCGGCGGTCGCGAACTACCTGACCGGCGAGAAGGGCTTCAAGAAGATCTGCGTCGTGCAGGACAACACCGACTACGGTGCCGGTCTGGCACAGGCGTTCATCACCGCCGCGGGCCCCGCGGCCGACGCCTCCTGCGGGACCAGTGTCAAGGAAGGTGACAAGGACTTCTCGGCAGCGGTTTCCAAGCTGTCCGCCGCCAAGCCCGACGCCATCTTCTACGCCGGGTACTACGCGGAGGCGGCGCCGTTCGTGCAGCAGCTGCGTTCCGGCGGCGTGACCGCGGCCTTCGTCTCCGCCGACGGCAGCAACGATCCCGAGTTCGTCCGGCAGGCCGGTTCCTCGTCCAAGGACGCGCTGCTGTCGTGCCCGTGCAGCCCGGCGCCGGAGAAGTTCGCCGCCGATTACAAGGCGCTCAACGGTCAGGCGCCCGGCGTCTACTCCGTCGAGGGCTACGACCTGACCACGATCCTGCTCAAGGGGATCGATGCCGGTAAGGTCACCCGCGCCGAGCTGGTCGATTACGTCCGCAACTACGACGGCACCGGTGTCGCCCGCCAGTACAAGTGGGGCGAGACCGGCGAGCTGGCCAACATCCAGATCTGGATGTACCAGGTCAAGTAGTTCCGATGACGTGTGCAGCGGTGGGCGGGGGGGGGCAGCCACCCGCCCCCCGCGCCCGGCGCGGGGGTAAAAAAGAACACAGACGGGGGGCGCGGGGTGGCCCCGGTGGGCCGGGGGGGCAGCCAATTAAACAATTACGGGGGGGTAGA
>NZ_JBHUYK010000023.1:79747-119627 GCF_042668615.1 Nocardia sp. NPDC057272
TGTGCTGGTGTGCGGGTGGCTTCTCAGCCACGCCCACCGCGCGCCTGACGCGAGAGTAATCATGACATCAGCGGCTTCGCTCGGTGTGACCCTGTTGGCCGAGGGGTCCATCGATTTCAACATTTCCGGGGTGATCGACCAGTTCTGGAAATTGACCGTGGACGGTCTCACCTACGGCTCGATCTACGCGCTGGTGGCGGTCGGCTACACGCTGGTCTACGGCGTGCTCCGACTGATCAACTTCGCTCACTCCGAGATCTTCATGCTCGGTATGTTCGGCACCTACGTGGGACTGGAACTGCTCGGCTTCGCGCCCAGCGGCAACGTGTATTCCCAGGGTGTCCTGCTGACAGTGCTGTACCTGGGCTTGGCGATGCTGTTCGGCATGCTCGTCTCGGGCATCGCGGCGGTGGGGCTCGAACGAGTCGCCTACCGGCCGCTGCGCAGGCGCGGCGCGAAACCGCTGGCGTTCCTGATCACCGCGATCGGTATGTCGTTCGTGATCCAGGAGTTCGTGCACTACATCCTGCCCAAGATCAAGCCGGGGCTCGGCGGCTCCAACGCCCAGACCGGTATCCGGCTCGTGGAGCCGAAGGTGCAGTTCAGCTTCCTCGGCGCGCAGGTCACCAATGTGGCGCTGGTGATCATCGCCGCGGCCGTCGTGCTCGCGATCACCACCGAAATCGTCATCAACAGAACCAAATTCGGCCGCGCCATCCGCGCGGTCGCCCAGGACCCCGACACCGCCACCCTGATGGGTGTCTCGCGTGAGCGGGTCATCGTGCTGACGTTCCTCATCGGCGGTCTGCTGGCAGGCGCGGCCGCGATGTTGTACACGCTCTACATTCCCACCGGCATCATCTTCTCCGGCGGTTTCATCCTCGGTATCAAGGCGTTCAGCGCCGCGGTGCTCGGTGGCATCGGCAACCTGCGCGGCGCGCTGCTGGGCGGGTTGATCCTCGGCATCGCCGAGCAGTACGGGCAGATCCTGTTCGGCACCGAATGGCGTGACGTGGTCGCGTTCGTGTTGCTGGTGACCGTGCTGATGTTCCGGCCGACCGGCATCCTCGGCGAGAGCCTGGGGAGGGCACGCGCATGACAGACCTGACCAAAACCCCGAAAGCACCTGTCGCGCAGCAGGATCGGCGTGGCATCGGCGACGCGATCCGGGTCTGGTGGGACGGGCTCTCGCGTCCGGCCCAGTGGGCCGTCGGCGTGCCGATCATCGCCTTGCTGGCGCTGATGCCGCTGTTCCCGCCCCCACTGCTCGACACTCCGGGCGTGAGCTTCGGCGGTGTGATGGCGCAGTTCGCCATGTACGCGCTGATCGCCATCGGCCTGAACGTGGTGGTCGGCCAGGCCGGTCTGCTCGACCTGGGTTATGTCGGCTTCTATGCCGTCGGCGCCTACACGGTCGGCCTGCTGACCAGCCCGAACAGTCCGTGGAACCAAACCGACGGCGGCTGGCTGCAACCCGGCTGGGCGTGGGTGGCCTGCCTGCCGATCGCGATCGCGCTGACCGCGCTCGCGGGCCTGATCCTCGGCGCGCCGACCCTGCGGTTGCGCGGTGACTACCTCGCCATCGTGACGCTGGGCTTCGGTGAGATCGTCCGGCTGATGGCAGACAACCTGGGCGACCTGACCAACGGCAGCCTCGGGCTGTCCAAGATCGCCTACCCCGCCGTCGGCGAGTCCGAGGCGCACCCCGGTGGCTTCTTCTCCCCGGGCAACCTCGGCGACACCAGCAGCTGGAATCCCTTCCAGCGGGCCAGCAACGGCACCTGGTGGTTCTGGCTCGGTATGGCCTTCGTGATCGTGGTGCTGCTGATCATCGGCAACCTCGAGCGCAGCCGGGTCGGGCGCTCCTGGGTCGCCATCCGCGAAGACGAGGACGCCGCCGAGATCATGGGCGTGCCGACCTTCAAGTTCAAGCTGTGGGCGTTCGTGATCGGTGCCTCGGTCGGCGGTCTGTCCGGCGCGATGTACGCCGGTCAGGTCACCTACGTCAATCCCAAACAGTTCGACATCATCTTGTCGATGTTGTTCCTGTGCGCGGTGGTGCTGGGTGGTTCGGGCAACAAGCTCGGCGTGATCGTCGGCGCGTTCCTCATCGCCTACCTGCCGATGCGGTTGCAGTCGGTACAGCTGGTGTCCAGCGAGTCGACCGGTTATCTGTTGCTCGGCCTCGATGTCGCGCTGCTGATCGGGCTGTGGTTGCTGTGGCGGTGGAAGAAGGACGCGCTGGCCGCGTGGGTCCGGCGGACGGTGATCGGCGTAGCGATCGTCGCGGTGATCCTCGGCTTGCTGCTGTTGGGCAGTGTGTTGCTGTTCCGTCCGGGCGGCGCCCAGAACCTCGGTGACCTGAAGTACCTCTACTTCGGCATCGCGCTCGTGGTGATGATGATTCTGCGGCCACAGGGTCTGTTCCCGGTGCGGCAGAAACTGCTCGCCTACGGCAGACAGGTTTACCAGGCGGTCGTGCGCAAGCCGGCGGCCGAATCGATCGGAGCAGGGCAATGACGGGGCCGGGCGCGGGAGACGCGCTGTACGACAACGAAGACATGAAGGCCGGCTACCAGCCGCCGCCCGAGGTCGAGCCGACAGGCGAGGTCGACGTCACCGCGGTGCTGCCCGAGCTCGCCGATGCCGAGACCGTCGCCGAGGTGGTCGCGCCGCATCGCGACATCGAGACCGCGGTGGGCGAGCCTCTGCTGCGGACCGACGGTCTGACCGTGAAGTTCGGCGGTCTGACCGCGCTCGACGGGGTCAGTTTCGAGATCCGCCGCGGCGAGATCCTCGGCCTGATCGGCCCCAACGGCGCGGGCAAGACCACCTGCTTCAACGCGATCACCGGCGTCTACAAGCCCGCGTCGGGCAGCGTGCACTTCGACGGTCAGCCGCTGGCCAAGACCAAGCGCAACGAGATCACCCGGATGGGTATCGCGCGCACGTTCCAGAACGTGCGGCTGTTCGGCGAGATGACGGCGCTGGAGAACGTGGTCGTCGGCACCGACGCGCGCCACACCACCTCGGTGCCCGGCGCGGTGTTCCGCACGCCGAAGTTCAGGCGCGAGGAGCGTGATGCCATCGAACGCGGCATGGCGCTGCTCGAGTTCGTCGGCATCGCGCCGCGCGCGGTGGAGAAGGCCCGCAATCTGTCCTACGGCGATCAGCGCAGGCTCGAGATCGCGCGGGCGCTGGCCACCGAGCCCAAGCTGCTGTGTCTCGACGAGCCGGCCGCTGGTTTCAATCCCAGCGAGAAGTCGGCGCTGATGGACCTGATCCGCAAGATCCGCGACGACGGCTACACCGTGCTGCTCATCGAGCACGACATGCGCCTGGTGATGGGCGTGACCGACCGGATCGTGGTCCTGGAGTTCGGACGCAAGATCGCCGACGGCCTGCCCACCGAGGTGCGTGAGGACCCGGCGGTGATCGCGGCCTACCTCGGCGTGCCCGACGCGGACACGATCGAGGAGGTGCGCGAGGGATCGGTCGCCGCCGCGGAGGAGGGGGCGACCCCGACGCCGGGGACCGACGCCGTGGTGGTGCGACCGCGGGACGAGCCGAAGGCCGTGGTCCAGACCGAGACGCCGCTGCTCGAGGTCCAGGACATGGTCGTGAACTACGGCCGGATCGAAGCGCTGCACGGCATTTCGCTCTCGGTCGCCCAGGGTGAACTGGTGACTCTGCTCGGCGCCAACGGCGCCGGAAAGACCACCACCATGCG
Organism: Nocardia sp. NPDC057272; assembly: GCF_042668615.1. Classification (NCBI taxonomy): domain Bacteria; kingdom Bacillati; phylum Actinomycetota; class Actinomycetes; order Mycobacteriales; family Nocardiaceae; genus Nocardia; species Nocardia sp. NPDC057272. The sequence goes on from NZ_JBHUYK010000023.1 coordinate 83,478, forward strand.
GGCGATGTCGGGCCTGCTGCCGCTCACCTCGGGCCGAATCCTGTTCCAGGGCAAAGACATCACCACCATGAAAGCCCACGATCGGGTGGTCGAGGGTCTCATCCAGGCGCCGGAGGGTCGCGGTGTCTTCCCGGGCATGACGGTCGCGGAGAACCTCGACATGGGTTGCTACGGCAGGCCTTTCGAGAAGAAGACCGAGTACCAGCAGACCCTGGACTGGGTCTTCGAGCTGTTCCCCCGCCTGGCCGAACGTCGCAAGCAGGTCGGCGGCACGATGTCGGGCGGTGAACAGCAGATGCTCGCCATCGGTCGCGCCCTCATGGCCCGGCCGAAGTTGCTGCTGCTCGACGAGCCCTCGATGGGTCTGGCCCCCATGGTGATCCAGCAGATCTTCCGGATCATCAGCGAGATCAACCGCCAGGGCACCACGGTGCTGCTCGTGGAACAGAACGCCCAGCAGGCTCTGACCCGCAGTGATCGCGCCTACATCCTCGAAACCGGCGAGGTCACCAAGTCGGGCCCGGGTAGTGCGTTGCTCACCGACCCGGCGGTGATGTCGGCCTACCTCGGCGTCGACTGATCCCATCTCGGCACAGCCCGGCCCCCTGGTGCGCTCACTTCGAGCGCACCAGGGGGCCGTTCCGCTTTCCGGGTGCGAGCCGCCACGGTTCCTGTCGGTGGGGGTGCCTAGACTCTGTCGGGTGAGTTCACCGACGACTGCGCAGGCATCGACTACGACCACTGCCCCCGACGAGCGGCCTACGCTGCTGCTGCTGGACGGGCATTCGATCGCCTATCGCGCGTTCTTCGCGCTACCGGCGGAGAACTTCAAGACCGTCACGGGTCAGACCACCAACGCGGTGTACGGATTCACCTCGATGCTGATCAATCTGCTGCGCGACGAGAAGCCCAGCCATGTGGCCGCGGCGTTCGACGTGTCGCGCAAGACGTTCCGCACCGAGGCCTACCCGGAGTACAAGGCCAACCGCAGCGCCACCCCCGACGAGTTCCGAGGGCAGGTCGAACTCACCAAGGACGTGCTCGGCGCGATGGGCATCCCGGTGATGGCCATCGACGGCTACGAGGCCGACGATGTGATCGCCACCCTCACCACCCAGGCGATGGCACAGGGCTACCGCGTCCTCATCGTCACCGGTGACCGCGACGCGATCCAGCTGGTCAACGACGACGTCACCGTGCTCTACCCGAAGAAGGGCGTCTCGGATCTCACCCGCTTCACCCCGGCCGAGGTGGAGACCAAATACGGCCTCACGCCCGCGCAGTATCCCGACTACGCGGCTCTGCGCGGCGACCCGAGCGACAATCTGCCCGGCATTCCCGGCGTGGGGGAGAAGACCGCCGCCAAGTGGATCCGCGAATACGGCGACCTCGCCACCCTGGTCGACCGCGTCGATCAGGTGAAGGGCAAGGTCGGCGACTCCCTGCGGGCGAACCTGTCGAGTGTGGTGCTCAACCGCCAGCTCACCGAGATGGTGCGCGAGGTGCCGCTGCCCTACACCCCCGATCAGCTGATCAAGGCGCCGTGGGATCGCGACAAGATCCACCAGCTCTTCGACGACCTCGAGTTCCGGGTGCTGCGCGACCGGCTGTTCGACACCCTCGGTTCCCCCGAGCCGGAAGCCGAGTCGGGCTTCGAGATCAGCGGTGGTGCCCTCGATCAGGGCGCGGTCGCCGACTGGCTGGCCGAGCATGCCAAAGCCGGTGTGCGCCATGGCCTCTCGATCGTCGGGACCGGAACGCCGGTACACGGTGACGCGCGGGCCCTGGCGATCGCCGCCGCCGACGGTGAGGGCGGATATATCGACCTGACCGTCCTCACCCCCGAAGACGAGACGGCGCTGGCCACCTGGCTGGCCGATCCCGAGGTGCCCAAGGCGCTGCACGAGGCCAAGTCCGCCGGGCACGCACTACGCGGGCGCGGCTTCACCCTGGGCGGTCTCGCCACCGATACCGCCCTGTCGGCCTACCTGGTCCGCCCCGGCCAGCGCAGCTTCAACCTCGACGATCTGTCACTGCGCTACCTCAAGCGCGAACTGCGCGTCGAGACCGGCGACACGGGCCAGCTGTCCCTGCTCGACGACGAGGACACCCTCGCCGCCGATATCGCCCGCGAGGAGATGTTGCGTGCCCGCGCGGTCGCGGACCTGGCCGTCGCCCTGGATATCGAACTCGAAGCCATCGAATCGACCCCACTGCTCACGGAGATGGAGCTGCCGCTGCTCGGCGTGCTCGGTCAGCTGGAGGAAGCGGGCATCGCGGTCGATGTCGCCCAGCTCGAGAACCTCCAGCAGCAGTTCGCCGACCGCGTCACCGAGGCCGCGAACTCCGCGTACGAGGTGATCGGCAAGCAGATCAACCTCGGCTCGCCCAAGCAGTTGCAGGTGGTGCTGTTCGACGAGCTCGACATGCCGAAGACCAAGCGCACCAAGACCGGCTACACCACCGACGCCGACGCGCTGGAATCGCTGTTCGAGAAGACCGGTCACGCGTTCCTGGAACACCTGCTGGCCCACCGCGACGCGACCCGGCTCAAGGTGACCGTCGACGGTCTGCTCAAGTCGGTCTCCGACGACGGCCGTGTGCACACCACGTTCAACCAGACCATCGCCGCCACCGGCCGCCTCTCCTCGACCGAGCCGAATCTGCAGAACATCCCGATCCGCACCGACACCGGCCGCCAGATCCGCGACACCTTCGTGGTCGGCCCCGGCTTCGCCGAACTCATGACCGCCGACTACAGCCAGATCGAGATGCGCATCATGGCGCACCTGTCCGGGGACGAGGGCCTGATCGAGGCCTTCAATTCCGGTGAGGACCTGCACACCTTCGTCGCGTCGAAGGCCTTCGACATCCCGATCGCGGAGGTGAGCTCCGAGCTGCGCCGCCGGATCAAGGCCATGTCCTACGGTCTCGCCTACGGTCTGAGTTCCTACGGCTTGAGCGCCCAGCTCAAGATCAGTACCACCGAGGCCAAAGAACAGATGGACGTGTACTTCGACCGTTTCGGCGGCATCCGCGACTACCTGTCCGATGTCGTCGACCAGGCCCGCAAGGTCGGCTACACCCAAACCCTGTTCGGCCGCAGGCGTTACCTGCCCGACCTGGATTCCAGTAACCGCCAGCGCCGTGAATCCGCCGAGCGGATGGCACTGAACGCGCCGATCCAGGGCACCGCCGCCGACATCATCAAGGTCGCGATGATCAACGTGCAGAACGCGATCCGCGACGCGGGCCTGCGCTCGCGGATGCTGCTGCAGATCCACGACGAACTGGTCTTCGAGGTCGCCGACGGCGAACGCGACGCCCTCGAAGCCCTCGCGCGCGAACAGATGTCGGCCGCGATCGACCTCTCGGTCCCGCTCACCGTCTCCGTCGGCACCGGCCGGAGCTGGGATTCGGCCGCGCACTGAGCTGGTCCGCACAGCACGAGGGGCGCCTACCCGGCCGGGTAGGCGCCCCTCGTGGCGTAGCGGGAACGCGAGTTACGCGTTGACCGTCACAGCGTCATCGGCGATCGAGTAGCTGATCGAGCCGTTCTCGAAGTGGCTGATCTTGCCGCCCTCGATGTCCTGCTCGTCGGAGGTCGGGTAGCCGAACCGGCCGCCCGCGCCGCCTTCGGCTTCCCATGCCTGACGGATGGCGCCGTACACGGTCTTGGCCCCGGTCGGGAGCTTGAAGTAGATGACGCCGCCGGTGAATTCCTGGAACTTGCCACCGTTGGGGGCGTCCTGCTCTGCCGAGGTCGGCTCACCCAGCGGGCTGGACGCGCCACCGGCTTCGTTGTAGTGATCGCCGATAGCCCCAGTGACTTCGAATGCCATGTCGAACAATTCCTTTCACGCAGTAACAATTGGCCTAGCGGCCGCGACGCTACCGTGCGATCGGCCGTTCTCGGCGGCGACTCGCGGGAGATTCACAATCTGGTCACATTTTATTAGCCAGCGATTCGCTCATGGTCGATGACCGAAACCGGCGCGGCATCGGCTAGCGGCGGTGTGCCCTGCTGTCTCACCGCGATCACGGCGGTGTCAGTGAAAACGCTGGACGATAGCTTCGGCGATCTTGCCGGGCTCGTGTTCGGGGATGAAGTGCCTGGCGTCGGGCAGTTCGAGGACCCGGTGGTCGGTGAACGTGTCGCGCATCCGTGGCAGGAACGAGGCGGGGCGGAACGCCATGTCCTTCATGCCCCAGACCAGCAGCGTCGGTGTGGCGCCGAGTCGAGCGGGCACATCGGTGGACAGCTGCTCGAGGAAGGGACGAGCGGCCAGGATCTGCCCGGGCATGGCGGCGATTCCGCGTCTGGCTTCGGGAGAGGGCTGCACCTCGCGGTAGTGATCGGCCTGGGCCTCGCTGATCGTGTTCCGGAGCTCGCCGAGCAGGAAACGCTCCACGAGAAGGTTGTCGCGCAGGATCCGCCGCTGCATCGGCGAGCTGCTCATGACCCGGCTGAACACTTTCTGCGGCCAGGTGTCCGTCGGCCACAACAGGGTGTTGCCGAGCACGAGTCCGCGCACCCGATCGGCTCGATCGGCCCCGACCGCGGCGCCGATCGGCCCGCCCCAGTCCTGGCCCATGATCACGAACCGGTCGAGCCCGAGGTGGTCGACGAGCTCGCCGACCACCGCGGCGTGCTCGGCGATCGTGTAGCCGTATCCCGGTGGCCGTTCGGACAGTCCGAAGCCCAGGTAGTCGACTGCCAGGCACCGGAACCGGTCGCCGAGCTCGCCGATGATCTTGCGGTAGAGAAAACTCCAGGTGGGGCTGCCGTGGCAGAACAGGATGGGGATCCCGGAGCCCTCGTCGATGTAGTGCACCCGGCCCGCCGACGATTCGAACCAGCGGGATTCGAAGGGGTACAGCGCCTTGTCCGGCGTGAAATCGATCAGCATCGCATCCATCCTGTCCTCGGGCTCCGAACCGAACCTACGGTCGAAAACCACAGTGATTCAATGCCTTCGGTGGATCTGCGATGAGGTGGTGGTCACCGTGACGTCGGCCACCGGGTCGGTGTCCGTAGTCGACAACCGTCGCGTCGCCGAGGGGGAGTCTGCTTGCAACTCGATGTGAACACTGTCGCGGTGGGATCCGGCTCGCGACGACCACCTGTGGCAGCATCGGCCCTATGACCGAGCCCGTCATCGCGACCCCGCTGCCCGACTGCCCCGATATCGAGCAGGCCTTCGCGATGTCGTGGCCGGTGCGACTCGGCGATACCGATGGGGACGACCGGCTGCGGCTCGACGCGGTGGCGCGCTACCTGCAGGACATCGGGTTCGATCATCTCGACGCGGTGGAAGACGGCGACACCCATCAGGCGTGGATCGTGCGGCGCACGGTGATCGACGTGTACGAGCCGATCATGTTCGGCGACCGCGTCCAGCTACGTCGCTGGGCCGACGCGCTCTCGAATCGATGGTGCGACATGCGCATTCGGTTGCGCGGGGAGAAGGGCGGGCACATCGAGGCCGCGGCGTTCCTGATCCACATCGACCCCGTCGCCGGCCGTCCCGCGCGGATGAGCGACGCGTTCATGGCGCCGATGCTGGCCAGCACCACCGAACATCGCCTGCGCTGGAAAGCCGCGCTCACCGAACTCGACGTCGCGGAGGTGGAGGAGGTGCCGTTCCCGCTGCGCGTCACCGACGTCGACCGGCTCGGCCATGTCAACAACGCGGTGTACTGGGAGGCCATGGAGGAAGCGCTCGCCGCGCACCCGGACCGTCACCGGTTGCCGTACCGGGCGATCGTCGAACACGTCGGCCCGGTGATGATGGGCGACAAAGTGGTGTTGCGGACGAGTTCGCAACCCGACCGCCTGCGCGTCCAGGTCGACGTCGACGGTTCGGCCCGCGCCCTCGCGTCGGTGGAACCCCTGACCAGCGGTGCGTCGCGGCGCTGAACGGATTCAGCGCTCGCGGGCGACGAGCCGCGCCGACCCGCCCGCCAGATCCACCTGATCCCGCGGCGGGGCACCCTCCGACAGGTCCTCCCGGTGCATCAGCGTGCTCTGCCGCTGTTCGAACTCGTGGTGCTTGGAGCCCTGGAACATCGCGGTGAGATGTTCGAAACCGGTCGCCGAGGCGACGGTGCCGCCACGCTTGCGCGTCCACGGGAGGAAACGTGTCCCGGTGACCCGGTTGATCGCCACCTCGACGAACGCCAACAGGATCAGCAGACACGCGAGCCCGGGAATCGTCATCGCCATGAGCAGCCCCATACCCGATACGGTACCCATCGCCGTCGCCGGGGTCGATGTTACCGATCCTGAGCTGCGGTGATGGTACTCACGGGTAGACACTCCGGGCAGTGAACCAGGTTGCGGTTTCGCGACGATCGCCCTATTCTCGACTGCGTGCCGAATCCCGCCCGCTGTGCCGCGCTGCTAGTCGCTGACCGCGACCTCGCGGTCGCTGCTGCGCAGACCGCGCAGGAAGCCTCACGGCGAATTCTTCTCGTAGTAACCCGCCGTAGCGGGGTCTGATTCGGACCAGCCCCTACGCTGCGGGCTGCTTTTCATCGTTCTGCTGGTCCCACCTGCCAACGAAGACATCTTCGGGAAGACCTCACCTGCAATGACGCTGACACTGGACCATGCCCTGTTCGCCGCTGCCCCCAAGGGCCTGCGCGCCGAGCTCACCGACCTCGACCCCGCCGCCTTCCTCGACCGGTACACCCGCGCCGACGGATCCATCGCCTTGCGCGAATGGTCTTGTTCCGGAACGGATTTCACCGCCACCCTGGAATTCGCCGACCACCTGCGTACCGTCATCGCCACCGGCAGCCCCGTTGCCGCGATGACCTCCGCGCTCTACGACGAGGGCTACCCCCTCGAGATCCTGCACTTCCATCAGCGCCCGACCGCCGACGGCACCGCCACCTTCATGCAGTGCGAGTTCAACGGCAGGCGCGGCTGGGCGGTGGCCACCGCCGCCGACAGCGCGGAATCGACCGTGCGCGCCATGATCGCCGGCGTCAACCTGCTCGCGGGCTGACACCACCCGGACACGCACAAGGGCCCGTTCACTCGAAAGGTGAACGGGCCCTTCGTGTTCTCGGCGCCGGGCTATTCGGCGGGAGAGGATTCCTGCTGCTCGGCGATCTGCTTGCGCACCTCGTCCATGTCCAGATCCTTGATCTGGGTCACCAGGTCCTCGAGCGCGGCGGGCGGCAGCGCGCCCGGCTGCGCGAAGACGAGTACGCCCTCGCGGAAGGCCATGATGGTCGGAATCGACTGGATGTTGGCGGCCGCGGCGAGTCCCTGCTCGGCCTCGGTGTCGACCTTGCCGTAGACGACGTCGGTGTGCTTTTCCGACGAGGTCTCGTAGGTCGGTGCGAAACTGCGGCACGGACCGCACCAGGAAGCCCAGAAATCGACGAGGACCACGTCGTTTCCGGTGATGACTTCGTCGAAGTTCTGCTGGGTCAGCGTCTGGGTGGCCATGACGTCCTCTCCTTGTCGGTGTCCTCGGCTGTAACGCCGCGGCGTCCCACTATCTTCCCCTGATCGCGCGACGCCCCGGCCGCTGCGGCCCGTGTGGGCGGGGAATCCCCACTACAGCGGCCAGAAATTCGGTACCGGCCGCGTGTCAGGACATCCCGCGTAGCCGCCGCGGCAGGGCTGCGCGCGAAGATAGCGGAGTGACAGCGACGAAGGCGAACGTGCGACTCGGAGTGATCGACGGCGACGGAATCGGCCCCGAGGTGGTGGCCGCGACCCGGGCGGTCGTCGACGAAGCGATCGGCGCGGCCGGGTTTGCCCCGGTGGAGTGGGTGCCGCTGGTGATCGGACACGATGCGATCGCCGCCTTCGGCAACCCGCTGCCGGAGCAGACGCTGACCGCCCTCGAGGAGCTCGACGCCTGGATCCTCGGCCCACACGACAATGCCTCCTACCCGTCGGACATGCGCGTGGCGCCGGGCGGCGTCATCCGCAAACGCCTCGGGCTCTACGCGAACATCCGCCCTGCTGCCGCCTTCGCCGGCGTGCGCGCGATGGCGCCCGACATCGATCTGGTGATCGTCCGGGAGAACAGCGAGGGCTTCTACGCCGACCGCAATATGTTCGCCGGGTCGGGGGAGTTCCGTCCCACCGAGGACGTGGCGATGGCGGTCGCGGTGATCACCCGCAAGGCGTGCGAGCGGATCGCGCATCAGGCGCTGCGGCTCGCGCAGGGCAGGCGCAAGCGGGTCACCGTGGTGCACAAGGCCAATGTGCTGCCGATGACGACCGGCCTGTTCCGTGACGTCTGTTACGCAGTGGCCGAGCAGTATCCGGACGTGACGGTCGACGACGAACACGTCGACGCGATGGCGGCGCACCTGGTGCGCTCACCCGCCGAGTACGACGTGATCGTCACCGAGAACCTGTTCGGCGATATCCTCTCGGACCTGGCCGGTGAGCTCAGCGGTTCCCTCGGCATGGCCGCCTCGCTCAACTGCTCCGACACGCGCGCGATGGCACAGGCCGTGCACGGCGCGGCGCCCGGTCTGGCCGGGCACAATCGGGCCAATCCCGCCGCGCTGCAATTGTCGGCGGCAATGCTGTTGCGCTGGTTGGCAGTTCGTGACGACAATAGTTCGCTCCATGATGCCGCCGACCGTATTACCCGCGCGGTGGCGGCGACGCTGGCGGCCGGAATCGCGACCGCGGATCTCGGCGGTCTGGCTTCCACCAGCGAATTCACCGAGCAGGTACGGGCCCGCGTGCACCGGAGGTGAAGGGACCCCTTTCACATTGGCTGATTAATCTTCGGTTACTGTCGCACCACGCTGTGTCCGGTTCGCATACATTGCCAAACAGGCGCTGACACGTGGCCGGCGTCGACGTGAAATGTGGAGGCTCCTTTGTCTGTTCGAACTGTCCTCGGCCGTGGCGCCGTGCGGCTGCTGTGTACCGTCGCCGGCGGTGCCTTGTTGTTGACCGGCTGCGCCGAGAACACCGAGGGCGACGGCGCCTCGGTGAACAAGGTGTCGGCGGAGAAGGTCGACGCGCTCGCCGCGGCGGTCCCCGACAAAGTGAAGCAGGCAGGCAAGTTGGTCGTCGGTGTGAACGTGCCGTACCAGCCGAACGAGTACAAGGACGCGAGCGGCAAGATCGTCGGCTTCGATGTGGACCTCCTCGACGCCGTCGCGAGCACCCTCGGACTGAAGGTCGACTATGTCGAATCCTCGTTCGAGAAGATCATTCCCGCCATTCAGGCCGGGACCTACGACGTGGGTATGTCCTCGATCACCGATTCGCGCGAACGCGAACAGCAGGTCGATTTCACGACCTATTTCTCCGCGGGTATCCAGTGGGCCCAGCAAACCGGTAAAGCGATCGATCCGAACAATGCGTGCGGCAAGAAGGTCGCCGTACAGTCCACTACGGTCGAGCACACCGACGAGATTCCCGCCAAGAGCGCCAAGTGCGTCGCCGAAGGTAAGCCTGCCATCGAAATGAAGGCATTCGACGAGCAGAGCGCCGCGACCAACGCGTTGGTGCTCGGCCAGGTCGACGCGATGTCGGCCGATTCCCCGGTGACCGCGTACGCGATCAAGCAGAGCGAAGGCAAGATCGAGGCCGCGGGCCCGCTGTTCGATTCCGCGCCCTACGGCTGGGCCGTGCAGAAGAGCTCCCCGCTGGCGGCGGCTCTGCAGAAGGCGCTGCAGCACCTGATCGACAACGGCAAGTACGGCGAGATCACCACCAACTGGGGTGTGCAGGACGGTCAGATCAAGACCTCGGTGATCAACGGTGCAGTGAGCTGACGTGACCGACGCGAAAGACACGGTGGAGGTGCCCGGACCGGGCACCGAACCCGAACCGATCAAGGCGGTCCCGCTGCGCAGACCGGGCCGCTGGATCGCGGCGGCAATCATCCTGATCCTGGTGGGATTGTTCGTCTACGGCGCCGCCACGAATCCCGCCTACCGGTGGGACACCTACGGCAAGTACCTGTTCGACAGCCGGATCACCGCCGGCGCGATCGTCACCCTGGAGCTCACCGTGCTCGCGATGGCGATCGCGGTGGGCCTCGGCACGGTCCTGGCGGTGATGCGCCTGTCGCCGAACCCGGTGCTGCGCACCGCCGCGTGGATCTACCTGTGGATCTTCCGTGGCACCCCGGTGTTCGTGCAGTTGGTGTTCTGGGGCCTGGTCCCCTCGCTGTACAAGCAGATCGATCTCGGTGTGCCGTTCGGTCCGCAGTTCTTCCACCTCGATGTGCAGCACCTGCAGGCGGCGTTCCTGTTCGCGGTGATCGGCCTCGGCCTCAACGAGGCCGCGTACATGGCCGAGATCGTGCGCGCGGGTATCAACTCCGTCGGCGAGGGTCAGCGCGAGGCATCGGTGGCGCTGGGCATGTCGTGGACGCAGACGATGCGTCGCACGGTGCTGCCGCAGGCCATGCGGGTGATCATCCCGCCCACCGGCAACGAGCTGATCGGCATGCTCAAGACGACCTCGCTGGTCACCGCGATTCCGTTGAGTACCGACCTGTTCGGCCGCGCCCGTGACATCTACGGCGTGAACTTCCAGCCCATCCCGCTGCTGCTCGTCTGTGCCACCTGGTACCTGGCGATCACCAGCGTGCTCATGGTCGGCCAGTACTACTTGGAACGCTATTACTCGCGTGGTGCCACCCGGCAGCTGACGGCCAAGCAGCTTCAGGAACTGGCCACGGCGCAGGCGGCGGTGAAGGCGAAATGACCGAACCAGTTGTGGCAGTCCCGCCGATGGTGCTGGCTGACCGGGTGTGTAAGAGCTTCGGCGCGCTGCAAGTGCTCAAGGGCATCTCGCTCGAGGTCGAGCGTGGGAAGGTGCTGACCCTGGTCGGGCCGTCGGGCTCGGGCAAGTCGACCTTCCTGCGCTGTATCAATCACCTCGAGCAGGTGAACGCGGGCAGGCTCTACGTCGACGGCGATCTCGTCGGCTACCGGGAGAAGAACGGCAAGCTCTACGAGATGCACGAGCGCGATGCCGCGATCCAGCGTCGCGATATCGGCATGGTGTTCCAGCATTTCAACCTGTTCCCGCACCGCACGGCGCTGGAGAACGTGATCGAGGCGCCCATCCAGGTGCGCGGTATCCGCAAGTCCGAGGCCGTCGCCAGGGCCGAGGAGCTGCTCGAGCGGGTCGGGCTCTCGGCCAAGCGCAACGCCTACCCGGCGCAGTTGTCCGGTGGTCAGCAGCAGCGCGTCGCCATCGCGCGAGCGCTGGCGATGGATCCCAAGCTGATGCTGTTCGACGAGCCGACCTCGGCGCTGGACCCCGAGCTGGTCGGTGAGGTGCTCGCGGTGATGCGGGAGCTGGCCGATTCGGGCATGACCATGCTGGTGGTGACCCACGAGATGGGCTTCGCCCGCGAGGTCGCCGACGAACTGGTGTTCATGGATGCCGGTGTGGTCGTGGAGTCGGGCCCGCCGCGTGAGCTGCTGGCCAATCCGCAGCACGAGCGGACCCAGGCTTTCCTCTCCCGTTTGCTCTGAGATACGACGCAGCGGCCCCGCGGATTCCCGCGGGGTCGCTGCGTTTTTCAGGGGGTTTTTGGGTTCTTCAGGCGTTCCAGGGAGACCTGCGCCTGGGCGATGCGGCGGATGGCGGCCAGTGCGGTGTCGCCGAGGACGGTCAGTACGACGACCGCGTCGATGATGTCGTCGCGCCCGCCCGCGGACAGGGCGGCCGCCACGTCGTTCTCCGCTACCGCGCGCGTGCTGTCGAAGTAGGTGGGCAGGGTGGTGGTGGCCCAGTCCCGGTAGCCGAGTTGCGCGAGTCGGACGATCACTCCGGTGAGCGTGTCGATGGCCTGCGGGCTCGGTTTCATGTCCCAGCCGCGTCGGTCCATCTCCGCGCGCACGGCCTCGTAGGCGCGATCCCATTCGGCGTCATGGGCGGCGGGGACGGGGGTGGACAGGCTGTCCTGTGCCACGCCCAGCACATGGAACAGCGGCATGTCGGGAGAGTCGATCGCGGCGAGCACATCGGAGACGGTGGCGACCGGTATCCCGCCCACCTCGATCAACGCGCGGATCAGGCGGAGTCGGCGCAGGTGGTCTTCGCCGTAGCTGGCCTGGTTGGGGCTGGTGCGTTCACCCGGCGGCAGCAGTCCCTCGCGCAGGTAGTACTTGATGGTCGCCACCGCGATGCCACTGCGATCACTCAACTCCGAGATTCGCACTCTTACCTCCGTGTTGTTCCTACCCCTTGCCTACGTCACCCATAGCGGATAGTCTAGCTATCCATAACGGATAGTATAGCTATCTATCTCTGGGAGATTCGAATGTCAGTCCTGACCGTCCCCTCGCTGCCCCGCCCCCACGCCCCCCTGCACCGCCCGCTGATGTATTTCGCCGCCGTCAACGCCGCGCTCGTCGTGGTCGGCCTGATCGGGATGCTGGTCGACGACCGGGTGATCGCCGGGTCGACCGCCTGGTTCAAGCCGACCAAGTTCGCGATCTCGTTCGTGTTCTACAGCGTCGCGCTGGCCTGGTTGATGTCGTTGCGGCCCAGCCCTTCTCGGCTCGCCTCGCGGATGGCCACGGTGATCGTGGTCGCCGGGGTGATCGAACAGGCGATCATCTTCGGGCAGGTGATCCGTGGGACTCGCAGCCACTACAACACGACCACCACGTTCGACGCGATGCTCTGGGTAACGATGGGGTCGACCATCGTGGTGCTGTTCCTGGCGACGATGGTGGTCGCTGTCGCAGTGGCCCGCACCCGCATCGGAGACATCGCGATCACCTGGTCGATCCGCCTCGGCCTGCTGATCACGCTGGTGGGATTGGGCCTGGGCCAGTTGATGCCGATGCAGGAATCGGGCATCGACGGTATCGCGGGCGCTCATACCGTCGGCGCACCGGACGGGACTCCCGGCATGCCGCTCACCGGGTGGAGTACCACCGATGGTGACCTGCGCATTCCGCACTTCTTCGGCATGCACGCCCTCCAGGCGCTGCCGCTGTTCGCGGCACTGCTGGTCGTGCTGGCTCCACGGATCCCGTTGTTGCGGTCGGTGCGCGTTCGGCTTGGCCTGATCATCACCGGGTCGGCGGGTTACGCGGCGATCCTCGCCCTGGTCACCTGGCAGGCGCTGCGCGGCCAGCCGCTGATCCACCCCGATCAGGCCACGCTCACCGCCGCGGCCGCGATCGTCACCGGAATTGTTGTCGGAGTAATGATCTCGGTCGCGAGCGCGGCCGGTACCCGAAAGGTGGTCACCGCATGAGCACGCTGTTCGACCTGTCGTTCTTCGTCACCGTGCCCTTCTGGGCTCTGATGATCTTCGCACCGACCTGGCGCTGGACTCGCACGGTCATCTCGTCGCCGTGGATTGTGCTGGTGCCATTGGCGGTATGGGCGATCGTCGCGGTTCCGGTGCTCGGCGCGATGTGGTCGCTGGTGACTTCACCGTCACTGGATGCGATCACCGAAGCCACCGCCGATCCCGCTGTGCTGACCGCACTGTGGGCGCAGATCATCGCCTGGGACCTGTTCCTCGGCCGCTGGATCTATCTCGACAGTCGCGAGCGCGACGTGCACCCGCTCCTGATGGGCCCACTGCTGGTCGGCACGATTCTGTTGTCGCCCATCGCCTTCCCGATCTATCTGCTCGTCCGTGAATTCGCGCGGCGCTCGCCGATCGAGCGTTCTGCCGCGACACAGGCGGATCCGGTCGGCGCGTAGCCGCCGTGAGCCGGGCTCGTAAGTCCGGCTCACGGCACTTCCCGGCCGACAGGCCGCGGTGACGCGGCGCTACAACGGCATCAGGCGGTGTTTGCGCGGTGCCTGCTCGATGTGTTTGTCGCCGAGCAGGCGCAGTGCTTTGCGGATTTCCAGCCGGGTGCTCGACGGTTCGATGACCGCGTCGATATAGCCGCGCTCGGCGGCGATCCACGGGGTGGCGACGGCGGCGTTGTAGAAGTCGACCATCTGCTGACGCACGGCCGGTCGGTCTGCCTCGGGGACGGCGGCCAGCTGTTTGCGCTGGGTCAGGCCCACGGCGGCTTCGGCGCCCATCACAGCGATCCGGGCCGTCGGCCACGCGAGATTGATGTCGCCGCCGAGTTGCTTGCACCCCATCACCGCGTAGCCGCCGCCGTACGCCTTGCGGACCACGACGGTGACGATCGGAACGGTGGCCTCGACGACCGCGTAGAAGAAGCGCCCGCCGCGTTTGATGACGCCGATCTTCTCCTCCTCCACGCCCGGCAGCACGCCCGGGGTGTCGACGACGAACACCAGCGGAATGTCGAACGCGTCGCACAGGCGGATGAAGTGCGCGGCCTTGTCCGACCCGCGCGCGTCGATCGCGCCGCTGGCCACCAGCGGCTGATTGGCGACCACCCCGACGCTGCGCCCGTCGACCCGTGCGAATCCGGTGATCAGATTGCGGGCGGCGCTGTCGCCGATCTCGTGGAACTCCCCGTCGTCGAAGATCCGCAGCAGGATCTCGTACATGTCGTAGCCCCGGCGATCGGAATCCGGTATCAGCGAATCGAGTTCGCGGTCGGAGTCCGTGATCTCCGGCTCCAGACCGGGATTGATCAGGGGAGCACGCTCGTAGCAGTTCGACGGCATGAAGCTCAGATACGTTCGTGCCCACTCGAAAGCGGCTTTCTCGTCCGCCGCCACGTGATGGATGTTGCCGTTGTGCGCCTGGTTGAACGCGCCACCGAGCTCGTCGAGGGTCACTTCCTCGCCGGTGGTCTCGCGGATGATCTCGGGACCGGTCACGAACATGTACGCCGACTCGGTCGCGATCAGCACGTCGGTGTTGATCGGCGAATACACCGCGCCCGCAGCACATTTGCCCAACATCACCGACACCTGCGGTACCACCCCGGACAGCCGCGTCTGCCGCCTGCTCATCTCCGCGTACCAGGCCAGTGAGGTGACCGCGTCCTGCACCCGGGCGCCGCCGGAGTCGTTGATCGCCACGAACGGGCACGCGATATCGGCCGCCAGGTCCATCGCCATCGCGACTTTGCGCCCGAACATCTCACCCACCGATCCACCGAACACGGTCTGGTCGTGGGCGATCACCACCACCGGCCGCCCGTCGATCCTGCCGTGCCCGGTGACCACACCGTCACCGTAGAGCCCGTCGGCCGCGCCCGGTTGTTTCACCAGCGCCCCGATTTCGGTGAAACTGCCCTGGTCGAGAAGTATTTCGATGCGTTCGCGTGGGCCGGGAATTCCTTTCGCCGCGCGCTTGGCGATCCCCGCCTCCCCCGCGGGTTCCCGCGCCGCCCTCAGATTGTCCCGCAGCTCTTGCAGTTTCGCAGCAGTAGTCGACTCCACCACGCACGCCCTTCCTCGTCCTGGTCGAGCTCTCCTTCATCGGTTAGCCAAAGCGTAGCGCTGACGCCCGCGCCGACATCAGCGGCACGGCGGACCGATCCTTGACGAATCACGCGTCGTACCGTGGGTGGGGTGAACAAGCCGACCCGATACGGAGCCATCGCCTTCTCTTCGGCCACCGAGCGCCGTCAGCGCAGCGGTGGTGGTTTCACCGTCCACGGCAGGCGGATGGCCGACGGCGCCGACATCGGCGAGCCCGAAGAACTGGAGCCCCAAGTGGCGGGCCTGATCCGGCAGGCCGACTCGTTCTACCTCGCTACCGTCACCGGATCCGGCTGGCCCTACATCCAACATCGCGGCGGGCCACAAGGTTTCGTGCACGTGCTCGACTCCTCGACGATCGCGTGGGCCGAGTACGCGGGTAACAACCAGTTCGTCACTGTGGGCAATCTCGACATCGACGATCGGGTGTCGCTGTTCTTCATCGATTACCCGACCCGCACCAGGGTCAAGATCTTCGGTCGGGTCGAGGTCGTCGAACGCGCCGACGATCCCGGCCTGCTCGACCGTCTCCTGACCACGTCGGCGGGCCCGATCGACGCGCGCTCGGACCGGGCGTTCGTGGTGCGGGTCGAGGCGTTCGACCGGAACTGCACCAAGAACATCACCCCTCGCTACCGCACCGAGTGGATCCAGGACTACCTGCGCGCGGGCCGCGCTCCTCTCGAAGCCGAAATCGAGCGTCTACAGCACCGCAACGCCGAGCTCGAGGCCGAAATCGCCCGCCTGAAGTCTTCCCACTGACCGCCGCGCCTATCGATCGACGGCGGAGGCGTGGCCGCCGAAGGCGATACGTAGTTGCCCGAGCAGCACCTTCGCCGCCGGGCCGGGCGGGGGATCGGTGCGCCAGGCCAGGGCCAGCCGGCCGTGGATGGTGGGGTCGACGATGTCGAGGGATCGGACGCCGAAGGCGTCAGCTTCGGCGGTGGTGAGGGCTGGGACGATGGCGGTTCCCAGCCCGCGTGCGGCGAGTTCGAGGAGCAGCGGGGGAGCGGCGGCTTCGAAGGCGATGTTCGGGGTGAAACCGGCGGCGGCGCAGGAGCGTTCGAAGACCCCGCGAAGGCCGGTGCCCCGGGTGAGGCAGATGAGGCGGCGATCGGCGAGGGCTCCCAACGTGATGGAGCCCGCCGATTCGGCGGGGTCGATGGGCGCATCGTGGGCGACGGCGGCGACGAGCGCGGTCTCCAGGATCACCTCGAGTCCGATGCCGGAATCTATCGGCGCGCCGGTCAATCCGGTCAACGCGATGTCGAGTTCACCGTGTTCGACGGCGGCGAGCATCCTTTCCGCGGTGTCCTCGGTGAGGCTGATCCCGACCTGCGGATGATCGTGGTGGAAATCGGCGAGAACGCCCGCGACATCGAAGACCTCCGACGCCGCCCCGGAGATCATGCCGAGCCGGACCTGACCCCGCAGCAATCCGGTGAACTCCCCGACCGTGTCGCCGATCCGGTCGGCGGCGGCCAGGGCGGCGCGTGCGTGTGTGAGCACCGCGGCGCCGACGTCGGTCAATGTCACGGTGCGCGCACCGCGGTCGAGCAGACGCTGCCCGAGTTCGCGTTCGAGTTGGCGGATCTGGGTGCTGAGACCGGGCTGGGACAAGTGCAGCCGTTCGGCGGCCTTGGTGAACCCGCCCTCGTCGACGATCGTCACGAAGTAGCGCAGCTGACGCAGTTCCATAACTATCGATTATAGGTAATAGAAGATCTATCTCTTGTACTTATTCATTGTCGGCGAGCAGAGTCGAAGACATGACCGATATCGCAACGAAGTTCACTGGTCCTGTCTTCACGCCGGACGACCCCGGGTACGCCGAGGAGATCGCCGGCTTCCAAACCGCCTACACCCACCGTCCGGCGTTCGTGGTCGGCGCCCAGCACGGCCAGGACGTGCGCGCCGCCGTGGAATTCGCCGCACGGCACGGGCTGTCGGTGGCCGTGCAGGCGACCGGACACGGTCTGTCGGTAGCCACCGACGGCGGGGTGCTCATCACGACCGGACGCATGGACGCCATCACCGTCGACCCGCAGGCTCGTACCGCTCACATCGGGGCCGGGGTGCGGGCAGGCGCGTTGGTCGAGGCGGCCGCGCGGTACGGCCTGGCGCCGTTGAACGGGTCGTCGCCGTCGGTGGGCGTCGTCGGGTATGTGCTCGGCGGCGGGCTCGGATTGCTGGCCCGTGAATTCGGTTATGCCGCAGATCATGTGCGCCGCATCGAACTGGTGACCGCCGACGGCAGGATGCGCTCGCTCGGCCCGGAAGACGAGTTGTTCGGGGCGGTACTGGGTTCCGGCGGGAACTTCGGCGTGGTGACCGGTCTCGAACTCGATCTCGTCCCCGTCGCCGAACTCTATGGTGGTCAGCTGGTTTTCGACGCGCCACTGGTCGACGCGGCGCTGGAGGCGTGGCGCACCTGGACCGAGACCGTACCGAGCGCGCTGACCTCCACGATCGCGGTGGTGACCTATCCCGACATCCCGCCCGTGCCGGAATCCTTGCGAGGCCGTCACGTCGCTTCGATCCGAATCGCCTTCGACGGGCCGGACGAGGAGGGGCAACGGTGGGTCGCGCCCCTGCGGCGGATCGGACCTCGGCTGCACGAGGACCTGCGCACGATGCCCTACGCCGAATCGCACACCATCCACAGTGACCCGCCTTTCCCGCACGCCTACGCCGCGACCAACGCGCTGCTCTCGGAGCTGACACCGCAGGGTCTGTCCGCACTGCGCGCGTTGACGGCCCCGGGCGGATCGGTCGACGCGGTCATCGACATCCGCCATCTCGGTGCGGCCCTGCGGCACGGTGGCCCGGCCTCGATCGATCATCGCGATGCGGAGTACATCGTGCGGGTGATCACCGGTCCCGGTGAGGGTGACTCCGCACCAGAAGGCCTCGCGAAGGTGCGAGAAGCATTGGCGCCGTGGACGATCGGGCACAGTCTCGCGTTCCTCTACGGTGCGGGCGGCGCGGCGGACGAAGCCCAGACCGCGGCAGGCTACTCCCCGGACACCTACCGCTGGCTGGCGGCGGCGAAAGCGAAGTACGACCCGCGAAACATGTTCCGCGCCAACCGCAATATCGCCGCCGGTTCCTAGCGCCGCTTGCTCAGCCTCCCCATATCTACTATCTTAGTGATATCACTCAGATATCGGGAGGATGTCATGGAGCTGCGGTCCGCATTCCGCGTCAATGGATTCGTCGTCGTGCTGGGGTGGCTGGTGTTCACCCTGTTGTTCGGGGCCGCCGCCGTTCTCGCGTTCATCGCCGCCACTCAGCACAACGGTGGCGCACTGGCCTGGATCGGCGCGGTGGCCGCCGTCGTCGTGATCCTGGTCGTCTGGTTGCTCGCCACCGGGCTGATCATCGTCAACCCCAACGAGGCCAAGGTCGTCACCTTCTTCGGCCGCTACATCGGCTCGGTGAGCGAGCCCGGGTTCTTCTCGGTGGTCCCGCTCACCGACCGTAAGTCCATCTCGCTGCGGGTGCGGAACTTCGAGACCCAGAAGCTCAAGGTCAACGACGCCGACGGCAACCCCGTCGAGATCGCGGCGGTCGTCGTCTACAAGGTGGTCGACAGCTTCAAGGCCGCCTTCGCTGTCGACGACTACGAGGAGTACGTCGAAACCCAGTCCGAGGCGGCGGTGCGTCACCTCGCCACCACCCACCCCTACGACGCCCACGACGACTCCCGTACCAGTCTTCGCGACGGTGCCGAAGTCGCCGAGGAACTGACCGTCGAGCTGCGCGAACGCACCCTCACCGCGGGTATCGAGGTCATCGAGGCCCGCATCACCCACCTCGCCTACGCCCCCGAGATCGCCCAGGCGATGCTCGTCCGCCAGCAGGCGGCCCAGGTCGTCGCCGCTCGCACCCAGATCGTCGAAGGCGCCGTCGGCATGGTCGCTCTCGCCCTCGACCGCCTCGCCGAACAGGGCACCGTCGAACTCGACGAGGAGCGCAAGGCCAACATGGTCTCCAACCTGCTCGTCGTCCTGTGCGGTGACCGCGCCACCCAGCCCGTGGTCAACGCCGGATCCCTCTACTCCTGAGCCGCCCGATGACCCAGCCGAAGAAGGACCCCAAAAAGATCCTGCTACGGCTCGACCCGGCCGTCCACGAGGCAATAGCCAAGTGGGCGGCCGACGACCTGCGCAGCATCAACTCCCAAATCGAATACGCCCTCCGCCTTGCCCTCGACCAGGCAGGCCGAAAGCCCAAGCGCAACTAGTCGATCGATCATGTCGTCTCAGCCGACCCCGAGAACGCGAGTGAGGAGGCGCTGGCGGGTTCGGGTGTCGGATTTGGCGAGGACGGCTTTGACGTGGTCGTTGACGGTGTGTTCGGAGAGGAACAGTTCCGCGGCCAGTTCGTGGGAGTCCAGGCCGGTCGCCAAGAGGGTCAGGACCTGGGATTCCCGGGTGGAGAGGGCGTGGGCTCGGGCGAACAGGTCGAGGCGTTCGGTGGCCGTGCTCGGTTCCAGGGCCACGGCGATGTCGGGGCCGATGCGGTCGGCTTTGACGGTGAGCCAGCGGTTGCCGCCCAGGTGGACGCGGGAGGTGGCAGGGCCGAGCGGGACGGCGGCCTCGGTGGCGAGCAGGGCGGCGGCCGCGTTGTAGACCGAGGCGGGGACGGGGGGAATCGGTTCGTCCGGGGGCAGCAGGCGCAGCAGGGAATCCGCGGCGGCTGCCGTTTGGGAACGCACGCGCAGGGTGTCGTCGAGGAGTACGACCGCGGGGCCGAGCGGCGCGAGCCCGGCGTCGGATTCGACGAAGGTGGCGCCGACAGTACGGCGCAGGCCGGCGGTGACCGGGATCGTCAGCGTGCTCAGCTCACCGAGTTCCGGTGTGGTGAAAGGGGACTCGGTGTAGCGGAGCAGTTCGAGGAAGCCCCAGCAGCCGTAGCGGTCGGCGAAGGTGACGGTGGCGGAGTCGGTGACGCCGAGATCGTGCTGGGCGGTGCGCCAGAGCAGGGAGCGTTCCGGGTTGCCGTCGGTGGCGCCCAGCAACGAGTGGGCGCCGGTGCCGCGCACGGTGTCCCAGCGATTGAGCGGAGTGAGATACCGGGCGCGGATCAAGTCGGGCAAGAGCGCGAGATCGAGGCGGGGGACATCGGCGAGCGGCGCCGTCGCGATCGCGGTGACGGGATCGGTGAGCGCGAAGACATGGCCGGTGAACGGGATCCTCGCGCGGATCTCGACCAGGACGAGTTCACGCAATCGTTTGGCGGAGTGCCCGGCGCGGCACAGACGGCCGATCCGGTCTGCCAAGGTGCTCGGCACGGACCCCAGTCTACGGCGGAAAACCCCCAGGATCAGGGATGTTCCGGGGCCCCGAACCGGCAGACCATTGAGCTGTCCATTCGGCACGACCACGGAGGTCACCATGACCGTCACCCTGCACATCGACAACACCGTTCGCGACTACGACGACTGGAAGGCCGCGTTCGACCAGTACGAGCGATTCCGCGCCGACAACGGCGTGCGCACCTACCGCGTCGGCCGCGTCGACGGCACACCACACCGAGTCCTCATCGACCTGGATTTCGACGATCGGGCGGCCGCCGAGGCGTTCCGCACCGCGTTGGCGACCGTGCTCGCCACCCCGCGCAGCCGCGCGATGGTGATCAGTCACGAAGCCTGGCTCGTCGACTTGGTCGACGAGCGGATTTCGGCCTGATCGACGCGCCGGGCGCCCCACGGGGACAACCGAACTCGAATCCGCCGGTAAATTGATCCGGTGCCCATCTCGTTCGACATTCCTGGAATGCAACAGTTGGACGACACGACCTGGGGGAATCCGGCCACTCGTGACGTCGTCGCGTTGAACTATGTCAACGGCACGCCCGACCTGCCCGCCCGCCTGCACGACCTGAAACGGCTGCGCAGGCGGCTGGCCGAGCACCACGCCCGGACCGGCTGCCTGATCGAGGCGTTCGTGGTGTGGGTGGACCAGTTGCCCGCCCTGCTGCGGGTGGAGAAGACCCAACTGCCGGGTCCGCGCGGTGAGCTGGTCTTCGCGGCGTCGATCGTGGTGCCCAAGGACCGGTGCTCGGCGGTGTTTCAGGTGATCTGCCCCGAGACCGGTGTGCCCGGCGCGCGCGAGACCTTGATCGGCCGGCAGCTTCGGCGCGACGAGATGTGCCCGCCCCACCCGTACGCGCCCGGTCTGCGCGGACGGTTGCCCTATCTGCTGTCCGATGACGTCCGCTTCGACGTCGAATTCCCCGATCACGCGCTGACCAGGGCGCGTCGCTGGGTCGCCGACACCGTGCCGAACGTGCGCGTGGATCCGTCGTTCGCCGCGCTGCCGGAGTTCTAGGGCTTCTCGGCGATGAAGATGGCGGTGCCGGGGAAGATCTGCCCGCGCAGCGGCGACCACTGACCCCATTCGCGGTCGAGCCATTCCGGCCAATCCGGTTCGACGATGTCCACCAGGTGCAGGCCGGCGCCGACGATCTCGCGGACCCGGTCACCGATCGTGCGGTGGTGCTCCACATAGGTCGGCACACCGTCGCCGTCCACCTCTACATAAGGAGTGCGGTCGAAATACGGGATCGTGGCGGTCAGACCCGCCTCGCCCGGATCGTCGGGGAAGATCCAGCGCATCGGATGGTTCACCGAGAACACCCAGCGCCCACCCGGGCGCAACACCCGAGCCACCTCGCGCATCACCAGCGCCGAATCGGCGACGAACGGCACCCCGCCGAACGCCGAGCAGGCCAGATCGAACGACGCGTCAGCGAAGGGCAGCGCCTCGGCACCCGCCTGAACCAGGGGTACGCGCGGTCCGCCCTGATCCATCGCGGCCACGCCACGCTCCAGCATCCCCTTCGACACATCGAGCCCGACCGGGAACGCGCCGTGACCGGCCAGCCACCGCGAGCACGGCGCCGATCCGCAGCCGATCTCCAAGATCGTCTTGCCGGTCACGTCACCCAGGAAACCCATGTCGCCCTCGTGCAGACCCTCCGGGCACCACACGAACTCGCCGCCCGGGGAGTCGACGCCGAGGAAGTCGGCGTGGGTCTGGTGGTACTGCTCGGCGTCGGCGTCCCACCAGCGGCGATTCGCGCGCTCGCTGTCGCGCGAGTCGATCTTGGTTCGGGTGGTCGCTGAGGTACCCAGCAGCGCGTTGGCCTGCGCGTGGCGTTCGTCGTCGGACACGGCCAACAGGGTATCGGCGTGGTGCGGGGGGTGGTTTGCCCGGCTCGGCGCGGGTCGCGTAGGCTGATGCACGCTGTAGAGGGACGCTGAATTTGATCAGCGGCAAGTGCGACGGTCCGTGCGATACTTTACCGGTATCCCTTCGTCGCGTCGTCGCGGTGATCTCGCAGCGTACCGAAAGATCCAATGTCCGCAACCGACCACAATCCGTCCGGAGCAAACCCACATATGCCCACCACCGTCACCTCGCCGCAGGTAGCCATTAACGACATTGGCTCCGCCGAGGATTTCCTGGCCGCCATCGACGCAACGATCAAGTACTTCAACGATGGTGACATCGTCGAAGGCACCATCGTCAAGGTCGATCGTGACGAGGTCCTGCTGGACATCGGTTACAAGACCGAAGGCGTCATCCCCTCCCGCGAGCTCTCCATCAAGCACGACGTCGACCCGAACGAGGTCGTTTCCGTGGGCGACGCGGTCGAGGCCCTGGTCCTCACGAAGGAGGACAAGGAAGGCCGCCTGATCCTGTCGAAGAAGCGGGCGCAGTACGAGCGCGCGTGGGGCACGATCGAGGAGCTCAAGGAGAAGGACGAGGCCGTCAAGGGCACCGTCATCGAGGTCGTCAAGGGCGGCCTGATCCTCGACATCGGTCTCCGTGGCTTCCTGCCCGCCTCGCTCGTCGAGATGCGTCGTGTCCGCGACCTCCAGCCGTACGTCGGCAAGGAGATCGAGGCCAAGATCATCGAGCTCGACAAGAACCGCAACAACGTGGTCCTGTCGCGTCGCGCCTGGCTCGAGCAGACCCAGTCCGAGGTCCGCAGCGAGTTCCTGCACCAGCTCCAGAAGGGCCAGGTCCGCAAGGGCGTCGTGTCCTCCATCGTCAACTTCGGTGCCTTCGTGGACCTGGGTGGCGTCGACGGCCTGGTACACGTCTCCGAGCTGTCCTGGAAGCACATCGACCACCCGTCCGAGGTTGTCGAGGTCGGCAACGAGGTCACCGTCGAGGTTCTCGACGTCGACCTGGACCGCGAGCGCGTCTCCCTGTCGCTCAAGGCGACTCAGGAAGACCCGTGGCGTCAGTTCGCCCGGACCCACGCCATCGGCCAGATCGTGCCCGGCAAGGTCACCAAGCTGGTTCCCTTCGGTGCCTTCGTGCGCGTTGAAGAGGGCATCGAGGGCCTGGTCCACATCTCCGAGCTGGCCGAGCGCCACGTCGAGGTCCCGGACCAGGTTGTGGCCGTCGGCGACGACGCCATGGTCAAGGTCATCGACATCGACCTCGAGCGTCGTCGGATCTCGCTGTCGCTGAAGCAGGCGAACGAGGACTACAACGCCGAGTTCGACCCGTCGAAGTACGGCATGGCCGACAGCTACGACGATGCGGGCAACTACATCTTCCCCGAGGGCTTCGATCCCGAGACCAACGAATGGCTCGACGGGTTCGACAAGCAGCGTGAAGAGTGGGAAGGCCGCTACGCCGAGGCCGAGCGTCGCCACAAGATGCACACTGCCCAGATGGAGAAGATGGCAGCCGACGCTGCCGCCGAGGCCGCCGCTGGTGGTCCCGTCGCGGGCAACTACTCCTCCGAGACCGGTGGCAGCGCGGCTGCGTCCACCTCCGGTCCGGCCGAGTCCACGGGCGGCTCGCTGGCCAGCGATGCCCAGCTCGCGGCTCTGCGGGAGAAGCTCTCCGGCAACGCCTGATTCAGCGGAAACGCCCGAATCAACACCCGCATTACCGAAGGCCCCGGTCCATATGGACCGGGGCCTTCGGCCTTTCCTGGGCAGATCCTGTTCAGCGGCCCACGGTGAAACGACGCTGAAGGTGGCGCGGATTGTCGACCTCGTCGAGGAGCGCGACAGCGAGGTCCTCGGCCGAGATATCGGTGTCGGAGTCGAGAAGTTGGTCGCCGCCGAGTCGGTAGCGACCGGTGCGCGGGCCCGGTTCGATACGCCCCGAGGACGGGCTCAGATAGGTCCAGTGCCGATTGGACTGGCGATAGATGTTGAGCGCATCGCGACCGGCGAGCACGGGCTCGCGGTACTCGGCCGGTACTCGCAGTTCCTCGGTGAGCACCCTGGTGAAGTCCGGGGTATCCACCAATTGCAGGCCGGGGGCGACCTCCAAGCTCCCGCCACCGCCGACGACGATCAACCGGATATCCGGATGTTGTTGCAGCGCACCGACCATCGCCCGCGCGCCGACGACGAAATTGTCTGCCTTGGCGATGGTGTCGGCGATGCCGTGCCCCGCGTTGACGGCGCTGATCACCACGTCGAGCCCTGCGATCGCCGCGGCGATGCTGTCGGTGTCGAGCCAATCGGCTGCTCGCCACGCCGTGTCGCCCCGCTCGGCGGGAAAACGAGCGGAATCACGGGTGAACGCTGTGACCCGGTGGCCTCGATCCTGTGCTTCGGCGACCACTCGGGAGCCGATGACGCCGGTGGCGCCGAATACTCCGATTTCCACAATGCCCTCAATCCTCAGCGATGTTCGATTATTACACGCCGTTCAGTAATGACACGGCTGATAGTAGACGAACGCTGTAGGGTGTCAACCGTGGTCGAGGTGAGGAATCGGCGCGAGCGATTGCGCGAAGAAGCGACAGCGGAGATCAAGGCGATCGCGTTGCGGCTATTGGCAGAAGGCGGTCCCGACGCGATCTCCTTGCGGGCCATCGCCAGAGAGATGGGGATGACCGCGGGGGCGCTGTACGGGTACTTTCCCGCTCGGGACGACCTGATCACCACGCTGATCGCCGACGTCTACACCTCGCTCGTCGACCGGGCAGAGGCCGCGCGCGATGCCGTGCCCGAAACCGATCCAGCCGGTCGGATCATGGC
This sequence comes from Nocardia sp. NPDC057272, assembly GCF_042668615.1. Classification (NCBI taxonomy): domain Bacteria; kingdom Bacillati; phylum Actinomycetota; class Actinomycetes; order Mycobacteriales; family Nocardiaceae; genus Nocardia; species Nocardia sp. NPDC057272. The sequence continues at coordinate 108,851 of NZ_JBHUYK010000023.1, forward strand.
CTGGGGTGAGACTGTCCGGGAATGGGCGGTCGCCAATCCCGCTGGGTTCAAGTTGATCTACGGCGATCCAGTTCTCGGCTATCAACCGCCGTCGAGCGGTCCTGCGCACGAGGCGGAACTGCGTGCGTGCAGCGGATTGGTCGGTCTGGCAGCCGCGGCCTGGCCGTATGCCGCGACCTCGCAGACCATCGGCGCACCGGCATGGCCGGATTTCGACCCCGCTCTCGTCGACCACGTGCGCGGCGAATTCCCCGACCTGCCGCCCGGGGGACTGGCTCTCGCGCTGCGGATGTGGGGGCGCATGCACGGGCTGCTGGCGCTGGAGATCTACGGACATCTCGGGCCTCGGGCGCAACATCCGGACAAGCTCTACCGGGCCGAGATGCTCGATCTGGTCCGTTCACTCGGATTGCGCGAGTAGGTCTTTTCCCAGGTGGGGTAGCGTGTGCGCGATTGCTCCATCCCCCTATGGGAAAGGTGCTCCACTCCGATGAGTTCTGGTCCCTTCGCCGGTCTCAACCGGCGACAGTTCCTCGCGAAAGCGATGGCCGCCGGTGCGGTGGGAACGCTTGCCACCTGGGCGAATCCGATTATCGACCGAGCTTTCGCCGCCGATCCGGCGGGCATGGGCGGGCTCGGCGATATCGAGCACTTCGTCTTGCTCATGCAGGAAAACCGGTCCTTCGACCACTATTTCGGCACCCTGTCGGGGGTGCGCGGGTTCGGTGAGTCCTCCGCGTCGTGGCGTCAGTACGGGTGGTCGCCCGGAATCGGGCCCACCGCAGACGGTTTCGTCGAACCGTTCCGGCTCGACACCACCCGCGGCGCCACGCTGGACGGCGAGTGCATCAACGACCCCGACCACACCTGGCCGGGCATGCACAAGGCATTCAACAACGGCCGCAACGACGGCTGGATGCCGATGTCGGTGGCCTCGGTCGGGCCGGCGAACGCGCCCGCGGCGATGGGTTACTACCTTCCGGAAGACATTCCGATCCACACCGAGCTCGCGCAGGCGTTCACGCTGTGCGACAACTACCACTGCTCGGTGCTCGGTCCCACCGACCCCAACCGGCTGTACTGGATGAGCGCGAGCATCGACCCCGACGGCCTGGCGGGCGGTCCGCTGGTGGAGACGCCGACCCTGCTTCCGAAGAACGTCTACAGCTGGCGGACCTACCCGGAGAACCTGTCCGAGGGCGGGGTGCCGTGGAAGATCTACAGCAATCGCGATGTCGGCCCGGCCTCGTCGATGCTCCTGGACGGCATGATGGGCTGCTTCACCCAGGCCGCCGACCCGAATTCCGAACTGGCGCGCCGTGGTATCGCACCGACCTACCCGAACGATTTCCAGGCCGACGTCGCCAACAACACGCTGCCCGCGGTGTCCTGGGTGGTGCCGTCGCTGCTGCACTGCGAACACCCCGCGCTGCCCGCGGCTTTCGGTGCGCTCGGCATCGTGGGGCTCCTCGATATCCTCACCTCGAATCCGGCGGTGTGGGAGAAGACCGCGCTGATCATCAGCTACGACGAGAACGGCGGCTTCTTCGACCACGTCACGCCGCCGACCCCGCCGCCCGGCACCACGGGTGAATTCCTGACGGTGCCACTGAATCGGGTGCCCGCCGCGGGTGGGATCACCGGCCCGATCGGACTGGGTTACCGGGTGCCGTGCATGGTGATCTCGCCGTACAGCCGCGGTGGGTTGGTCGCCTCGCAGACCTTCGACCACACGTCCCAATTGCGTTTGCTGGAAACCAGATTCGGCGTCGACGTGCCGAACCTGACCGCGTGGCGACGCGGCGTCACCGGCGATATGACATCCACGTTCGACTTCGCGGCGGCGCCGAATGCCGCGAAACCGGTGCTGCCCGACCCGCGCCCCAAGGCCGACGCGGCGATCGCGCAGTGCGGTCCGAATATCGCGGCGGGCACCCTCGGACAGGGTGTGCCGTACCCGGTGCCGCCGAATGCGATGCCGGCGCAGCAGCCGGGGGCACGGCGCGCGCCGAGCGGTCTCGTCGGCGTCTGAGCGGGGGTGGGCTCGGCATCGCGCCGGGCCCACTGTCAGCTCGCGGCGGCGGGCGACCAGTATCCGGTGGCCATGCTCGGGCGTTTGCGCATCGCGGCGAAGCTGTGTCTGGCGGGGGAGAGCAGGGTAGTGAACCAGGAGCGCCGGTACTCGGCGAGAGTCGCTGCGACAGCGGGGAATTCGATGCAGTGCACACCGCCGGGCATACCGAGGCGGTGGCGAGCCGCCCGGTGGTTCCTGGTACTCATGATCATCCTCCGGTAGTCGTGCGGCCTTCTCGCCTGCGCGGAAGATTAATCCACGCGACGCGCCCGGCCCGGGATCTTCCGCCGCTCCGGGCATGGGCGTGTCGGAGGAGGTGCCCCGGCGCGGCGGCCGGGATGCGAGACTGGGCCCATGTTGCGGATCGGCCTCACCGGAGGCATGGGAGCGGGTAAGTCCACAGTGGCGCGGACGCTGGTCGAACTCGGGGCGGTGCTCATCGACTCCGACGCGATCGCGCGCGAGGTCGTCGCCCCCGGTACGCCGGGCCTGGCCGCGCTGGTCGAGGAATTCGGTGAGGGCATTCTGAGCCCCGACGGCAGCTTGGACCGGCCCGCGCTGGCCGCGGTCGCCTTCGCCGACGATGTGTCGCGGGGCAAGCTCAACGCCATCACCCATCCGCTGGTCGGCGCCCGTACCGCGGATCTGATCGGCGAAGCGGCCACCGATGCCGTTGTGGTGCAGGATATTCCGCTCCTGGTCGAGAACGGGCTCGCGCCACTGATGCAGCTCGTCGTGGTGGTCGGGGCAGAAGAGGAGACCAGGCTGCGCAGGCTGGTCGAACACCGCGGCGTGGCCGAAGCCGACGCTCGAGTCAGGATCGCCGCCCAGGCCACCGACGACCAGCGCCGCGCGGTCGCCGATGTGTGGCTCGACAACAACGGTGCGCCGGAGGTGGTCGAGGCGCAGGTCCGTGAGCTGTGGGCGCGACGGCTGGTGCCGTTCGAGCGCAATCAGCGCGAGGGCATCCGGGCGCGCGCCGACTACGTTCTCGTCACCGACCCGGAATGGGATATGCAGGCGCGCAGGATCATCGCCCGGCTGCACCTGGCCTGCGGTGCGTCGGCGGTGCGCATTGATCACGTCGGATCCACCGCGGTGCACGGACTCCCCGCCAAGGACATCATCGACATCCAGGTGACGGTGGCCGATATGGCCACGGCCGAATCGCTGACGGATGCCTTGACGGCCGCCGGGTTCCCGCTCGCTCCCCAGGTGACGCACGACAATCCGAAACCGAGCCACGGCGATCCCGAGGGGACCGACCTCGCCCTCTGGGGAAAACGCCTGCACGGCAATGCCGATCCGGGAAGGCCGGCCAATATTCATCTGCGCGTGCGGGATTCGCTCGGACAGCGGTTCGCGCTCGATCTGCGCGACTGGTTGCGCGCGAACGAGAGCGCGCGGTCGGAGTACCTGGCGGTCAAGCGCGGAGCCGAACTCGCGGCGGCGGATCTGACCGGCGACGCGGCCGGTGATGCCTACTACGTGGTGAAGGAACCGTGGTTCGACGCGGTCTATCCGGTGGTCACCGAGTGGGCCGCCGCCCGCGCGTGAACCGCGCACCAATCTGTTAAACATCAATGTTTCGGAAACTGTCCGCACGCTGTCTCGCGCTGTGTAAATTGTGCGAAGTCACTACAGGGTGACTCGATTCACAGGGAAGTTGTAGCGCGTATGACAACACATCACCGTCAGTTCGGCCGTGCGGGCTTCGGCATCACCGCACTCGGCGCCGTCGCCGCCAGCCTCGTGCTGGCCGCTCCACAGGCCTCGGCCTGGGTCGGTAATCTCGGCGTGGCCGGAACCGACCACAAGGTCGGTTGCAGCTACAAGCTGACCGCCAGCGTCGAGGTCGACCGGCTGACCTCGGTGAAGTTCACCGACAACGGGGTGGATATTCCGGGCAGCCCGGTGTCGCCATCGCTGCTCTCGGGCACCGTGAGCATCACCTGGAAGCCGACCACGGCGGGCCAGCACAAGCTCGAGGCACGTCAGCTGCTGATCAGCGACTCGATCACCGTCACCGTCGGTGCGGCGGGCAGCACCGGGAGCGCGTCGTGCGGCGGCGGCCTCGCGGACCTGTTCCCGAGCCTGTCGGCCGGCTGACACCGACTCCCCGCACCGCCCGGACCCCCTACCGAGGTCCGGGCGGTTCGTCGTTTCGGCGCCAGGTCAGGGTCATCCCGAAGGTGCTCAGCCATTCCTCGAGTGAATAGCCGTGCGCGGCGATCCCGTCGATCGCCGCGGTGGCGTGTTCGATCGCTGCCTGACACTGCGCGGCGTCCAGCAGGCCGTTGGTGTGCGCGGCCAGCAGCTCGTCGACGTCGACGAGCCGGACATCACGCCGGGTGCGGACCAGTACGTCGAGGTAGTGGTCGACCGAGCGCCACAGCGTCGGCGACTCCCTGGTGAACGCGCCCACATCGACATAGATGTCCTGCCACTGCTCGACGCCGGGGTTGTAGTGCAGCTTCGACGCCCGCAGCGACAGCTCCGGCAGGACCCACGATTCCAGGTAGTGGAAGTGCGCGTGATCGGAGTGGCGACCCATGTACAGGCCCCACGGCTCCACCCGATAGATCTCCACCGGCCGGACGAAACCTTTGGGATCGGTGTTCGTGCCTGCCGCGACGTCGAAGTACTCGACCTTGGGTGGATGCACGTGCACGGTGGATGCCTGCGTCATGAGCGCAGAATCTACCGGCGCGTGCCGACCCGCGCCGGGTCGGCGGTCACATCCAGGTCAGCGTGATCTCCCGCGACCGCAACCACTGTTCGACATCGTGGTCGTTGGCCGCCAGCCCGTCGAGCACGCGCGCGGCACCCTCGAACGCCCGGTCGGCGTGCTCGGTGCCGACATGGCCGGCGGCGTGCGCGGCGAGCAGCTCGCTGGACCCGGACAACGTCGAGGACCGGCCGCGCCGCACCGCGATGTCGAGGAAGTAGTCGGTGGTCCGCCACCGTTTCGGGCCGACCTGGACGCACTCGATGATGTCGAGCACGTAATCGTGGCTGCGGTGATGGCCGGGCCGGTCGTGGCTGATGGTGGCGCGAATGGCCTGGCCGGGCAGCATCCAGGACTCCTCGTAGCGACCGTGCGGCCGGTCGAGGACGCGGGCCAGATAGATGCCCCACGGCTGCACTTCGTACCGGTCGACCGGGCGGATGTAGCCCTTGGCGTCGGTGCTGGTCAGCTCGGCGAGGTCGAAGTATTCGACCCGGGGTCTGGCAGACGGTGAGACGGTCGTGGAAACGGTGGTCGGTGTGTGCGGGCCGCGTATCTCTCTGGCGAAATAGCCGGCGAATCCGGTTACCGCGGGAGCCGCGACGAGCAGGGGAAGTAGAACGCTCATGGCCTTGTCCTTCACCACGTCCGATGATCAACTCAGGGTACGCCCGCATCGGGAGTTGTGGAGTGGTCGATTCGGCGCCTCGATTGTCGAATGTCATTGGCGCAAGGGACTTTTCGGACATCGCGCGAAGTGCCGGGCATTCGCCGCGTTCGTGTGCGGTCGCCCCGACCAGGCGAAATGGGGGTCGCGGACGGTTTGCTTGCCGGTGGCTGTCGTCACAGCCGCGCAGTGCCGCGACGGTATCGATGAGCAGAAGTTCACCAGAACGACCACGACCCGACCGCCGGTGATCGGCGCGGCGCGGGGTGTGGCGGACGGGCGGTGGCTCGCTGGCGCGCAAACGTGTCAGTGGTCGCGCCTAAGCTGGTTCCATGGCATTCGCAACCGAGATCCCGACGGAAGGGTACGAAGAGCGGGGTCACCCGATCGCCCATTCCGAACACCGCCCCGTCGGCACGATCGAGCGCTCGGGCGCCCGATTCGAGGTGGTCAGCGAGTACTCGCCCGCCGGCGACCAGCCCGCGGCCATCGCCGAGCTCGAGCGCCGGGTGAACGCGGGGGAGAAGGACGTCGTCCTGCTCGGCGCCACCGGTACCGGTAAATCGGCGACCACCGCCTGGCTGATCGAGAAGTTGCAGCGCCCCACGCTGGTGATGGCGCCGAACAAGACCTTGGCCGCGCAGCTGGCCAACGAGCTGCGCGAGATGCTGCCCAACAACGCGGTCGAATACTTCGTCTCGTACTACGACTACTACCAACCCGAGGCGTACATCGCCCAGACCGACACCTACATCGAGAAGGACAGCTCGATCAACGACGACGTCGAGCGGCTGCGGCACTCGGCGACCTCGAGTCTGCTCTCGCGTCGCGATGTCGTGGTGGTCGCCTCGGTGTCGTGCATCTACGGTCTCGGCACCCCGCAGTCGTATCTGGACCGGTCGGTGCAGCTCGAGGTCGGCGGCGAGATCGACCGCGACGCGTTGCTGCGGCTGCTCGTCGATGTGCAATACACCCGCAACGACATGTCGTTCACCCGTGGTTCCTTCCGGGTACGCGGCGACACCGTCGAGATCATCCCGTCCTACGAGGAGCTGGCGATCCGCATCGAGTTCTTCGGTGACGAGATCGAGGCGCTCTACTACCTGCACCCGCTCACCGGTGACGTGGTGCGCCAGGTCGATTCGGCGCGCATCTTCCCCGCCACCCACTACGTGGCCGGTCCGGAGCGGATGGAGCGCGCGGTCGGCGACATCGAGGCCGAATTGGCCGCGCGGCTCGAGGAATTGGAGCGTCAGGGCAAATTGCTCGAGGCGCAGCGGTTGCGGATGCGCACCGAATACGACCTGGAGATGATCCGTCAGGTCGGCTTCTGCTCGGGCATCGAGAACTACTCGCGCCACATCGACGGGCGCCCGGCGGGTTCGGCGCCTGCGACGCTGCTCGACTACTTCCCCGACGACTTCCTGCTCGTGATCGACGAATCGCACGTCACGGTGCCGCAGATCGGCGGCATGTTCGAAGGTGACATGTCGCGTAAGCGCAATCTCGTCGATTTCGGTTTCCGGTTGCCGTCGGCGGTCGACAACCGGCCGCTGACCTGGGAGGAGTTCGCCGGGCGAATCGGTCAGGCGGTGTATCTGTCGGCGACACCGGGCAACTACGAGCTGGGTCAGGTCGGCGGTGAGGTGGTCGAGCAGGTCATCCGCCCGACCGGCCTGGTCGATCCGAAGGTCGTGGTCAAGCCCACCAAGGGGCAGATCGACGACCTGGTGCACGAGATCCGCGAGCGTTCGGAGCGCAACGAGCGGGTCCTGGTCACCACACTCACCAAGAAGATGTCCGAAGACCTCACCGACTACCTGCTCGGCCTCGGTGTGAAGGTCCGCTACCTGCACTCCGAGATCGACACGCTGCGGCGCGTCGAACTGCTCCGGCAGCTACGCCTGGGCGAGTACGACGTGCTCGTCGGCATCAACCTGCTGCGCGAGGGCCTCGACCTGCCCGAAGTGTCGCTGGTCGCGATCCTCGACGCCGACAAGGAAGGCTTCCTGCGGTCGAGCACCAGCCTCATCCAGACCATCGGCCGCGCGGCGCGCAACGTGTCCGGCGAAGTGCACATGTACGCGGACAAGATCACCGACTCGATGCAGCACGCGATCGAGGAGACCGATCGCCGCCGTGCCAAGCAGATCGCCTACAACACCGAGAACGGCCTCGACCCGCAGCCGCTGCGCAAGAAGATCGCCGACATCCTGGATCAGGTGTACACCGAGGCCGAGGACGAGGTGGCCGTCGGCGGATCGGGCCGCAATGCCAGCCGCGGCAGGCGCGCTCAGGGCGAACCGGGCCGCGCCAGCTCGGGTATCTACGCCGAACGCGATGTGAAGTCGATGCCACGTGCCGAATTGGCCGCCCTGGTCACCGAACTCACGGCGCAGATGATGAACGCGGCCCGCGAATTGCAGTTCGAGCTGGCGGGCCGGTTGCGTGACGAGATCGCCGACCTGAAGAAGGAGCTGCGCGGGATGGACGCCGCGGGGCTTTCCTGACCATGCAGATGCCACGGCCGCCGGGCGACCCCGCCCCCGAGCTGCGCGACCGATCGCGCGCGTGCTGCTCGGAGGCGAGGCCTCTGTGGTCGGGGGCCTGGCCTGGCGGGCCGCTACGCCTGCTCGGCCATCCACGCGGCGACACGGCGGTCGGCCTCTTCCTTCGAGACGTCCTCGACGCGGGTGATCACCGCCCAGCGGTGGCCGAAGGGGTCGATCACCACGCCGAAGCGATCCCCGGTGACGAAGGTCTGTGGCTCCTCGGCGCTGCGGGCGCCGTGGGAGAGCGCGCGGGCGATCACCGCGTCCACGTCGGGGCAGTAGTGCACCACCGAGGTGTGCACCCAGTCCTCGGGGGCGCGAACATTGTTGTCGGGGATGGGCATCCCGAGCTGCAGGGTGGAATCCCCGATGAGCAGTTCGGCGTGCGCGGGCTGGCCGTCGGGCAGATCGGCGCGGCTGAGCACCTTCGCCTCGAAGACCGCAGTGTAGAAGTCGATGGCCGCGTTTCCGTCCGGCACGGCCAGGAAACAGGTGATGGAGTGGTAGCCCTCCGGAATGGGCGCAACGGGATTGGTCATGACTACGATCCTGCTCCGCGGTCGACGGCCCGTCTTGTAAGAACGCGACAGATCGGCCGGTGATGACAGCGGCGCCGGATCCCGGTGATGTGAAAGGAATCCTGCACCCGCAGGAGCAGGCGAGGCACCGCTCGCTGAACCGGCTGGGGGTCGGGCCCGCGCTGGCCGAGTTCGCGGACCGGTACTGGGTGGTGCGGTGGGATCTGCGTGGTCGGCCCAGCTATTCGGCGCAGGTGCTGTCGTTCCCGTGCGTGAACGTCACCTTCGAACGCAGCACCACCCGCACCGGCGGCTTCGTCACCGGGGTGTGCACGACGAAGTACGTGCGCGAGCTCGCCGGGGAAGGCGAGACCTTCGGCATCCGGTTCGCCCCCGGCGGATTCGGTGCCTTCACCGGCATGGATGTCGGCGCGCTGCGCGATGATTCGGCCCCGCTGAGCGCGGTGTTGCCCGAGGCCGCGGGCCTGGCCGACCGAGTGCTGGCCGAACAGTCCGACGAGCGCCGACGCGACATCGTCGAGGAGTTCTTCGCGGGCCGTGGCCGCACCGACGATCCGCACTACGCGCTGGTGACCCGTATCGTCACCGCCATGGCGACCGATCCGGAGCTGACCAGGGTCGACCAGGTCACCGATCGTTTCGCCGTCCCGATCCGCACCCTGCAACGCCTGTTCCGCCGCTATGTCGGGGCAGGCCCGAAATGGGTACTGTGCCGGTTCAGGTTGCAGGACGCCGCCGACCTGCTCGCGCACGGCCGCCCTGATGTCGCGGTACTCGCGGCCCAGCTCGGCTATTTCGACCAGGCGCATTTCAGCCGCGAATTCACCGCCGAGATCGGGATGTCGCCGACGGAATACGCGCGCAGCGCACAGGCAGTGAGCGCTGTCCCCAGGGCGCGCTGATCGGGTGCGTCCAGACCCGAGAAGTAGGGGGTCTGAAATATGGACATTCCACCTTGGAACGGCGGTGTTCGTCGATAGTGTCACCGCATTCGCAGCGGCCGTTGCTGCGTGGAGAAGTCAGGACATCAACAGTGACAACATCATTCGACCGGACCGCCCGTCTCGGTGCCGCCCTCGCGACCGCGCTGGCCGCCACGGCTCTGCTCGCGCCGGGCGCGCACGCGGACATCTCGGATGGCCAGCGGGTCAGCGTGTCGAGCGCCGATCCGAAGGTCGGCTGTTCCTACACGGTGGTCGCGGTCAACGTCGTCGGCTACAGCTCGGGCCACGCCGGCGCACCGGTGACCTTCTATGACAACGGTGACGTGATCGACACGGTCACGATCCCGGCGATCGGCGAGACCAAGACCTCCTGGCGTCCCGCCGCCGCCGGCGCGCACCAGCTGACGGCGAAAGTCGACAGCTATCTCAACAGCTGGTGGATCACCCCCGCCACGGTGACCGTGGCGGCGAATACCGGCACCGGAAGCGCGGCCTGTGGGTTCCCCAGTTTCTCCGGCTGATGTGATCAAAGTCCCAGCCGCACTATGTCGTTGATCGTGTTGTGATAGGCCACAATTTCTTCGAACCGCGGTCTTGTTGCCGCAGGTGAATCTTCTCGACTGTTGCGAAGGCCACCGTGACATCGGGCAGGAACGCCAACACTCCCGGTGTGATCTGTTGCGATTTCTGATAAATCGGCCTGATTTGGCGTTAGGGTCGAGCCAATTGCCGCGCTGACGCTCGATTCCCGAGTGGTTCGGTGCTGGCACCGACCAAGTTGGAGGAGAGATGACCGCCTACCGGACCATTGTCGTCGGTACTGATGGCTCGGATTCGTCGTACGTGGCGGTGGAGAAGGCCGCGGCGCTCGCCGGGGACGCTGAGGCAACTCTCGTGCTGGCCTGCGCCTACTTCCCGACCGACGACCGCGACGTCGCCGCCGCCGCCGATGTGCTCAAGGACGAGGCCTACCAGGTCCGTGGCTCGGCCCCGACCAACGAGATCCTGCACGTCGCCCGGGAAAAGGCGCTGGCCGCCGGTGCGAAGAACATCGTCGACCGCGCGATCGTCGGCGAGCCGGTCGATTCGCTGCTCGACCTCGTCAACGAAGTGGACGCCGACCTGCTCGTCGTCGGCAACCGGGGCCTCAACACCCTCACCGGTCGCCTGCTCGGCTCCGTCCCCTCGGACGTGGCCCGCAAGTCCCGTTCGGACGTGCTGATCGTGCACACCGTCCGCTAGTTCACTCGCGGTAGTACGAAAAGGTCGAGGG